>JAGQMY010000055.1 GCA_020428465.1 Candidatus Saccharimonadota bacterium | reverse complement strand
TGGTTGCTCGAAACTTTCACCGACTACACCTGCTATATATGCGGTAACCGGCTTGGTTATCTGACCTGATTTGATCATTTCTACAAGCAAATATTCATCCGTTCCACCTAATTCTCCGTAGTAAACAATGGCTTTGGTATTAGGATCATCTTGGGCCATTTTAAAAGCCGTTGCTGGATCCGAATAAGGGAATCTGTCACCGCCAAAGCATAAAGCAAAAGAAATACTCTTATGATTACCTGCAACAATACTAATCAGCTCATTGCTCATTCCTCCAGAGGCACTTAGAACTGCTAAATCCCCAGGGTGAGTTAAATTTGATCCTGTAATTTGTCGATAATCCGTTCCACCAATTGCCCCTAACTTCAAAAACCCGGGTATTACCATGCCTACTCCAGCAGGACCGACTAAAAATTTATCTTTTTTCTGATATCTTTCAATTAATTCTAGGGCAAAAATCTCTGGCATATCTTCTGCGAAAGTATGGCCACCAATCGCTTGCGGGAAAGCATCAAAAAATTCTATAGTTGAGTAATAGCACCTGCGTCCGCTGTTGAGGTTGAACATAAAATCAACTTCTTTTAGTTCATGCTTGGCATCTGCTGGGTTTTTAAAACAAGGTATTAATATCTCTTTTTTACCAAAAAACATCTTAACAACTTTGGAGCCACTACTAACAATGCCGACAATACTAGGGCGATCTTTGCCACACAAATAGTCAAAATCTAGAACAGATTGTAGGATAGCTGGATGATTGCCGATTGCCAAAATCCTGATATCTTTTTTCTGCCTTAGGGCGTCAATGCTAATCATTTAGATTCTCCTACGTATTTAATCGCTTCAGATGCCGCTTCGGTCAAAACAACATCAGAACCATAAACTGAGCCGTATAAATCATTAGACCTAAGGAATTCTTCCATATTTTTTAAGCCCTCTTTTTCATTTGGGCCACCACGACGGACAAAGACTTTTACTTTCTGTTGTCTTAATTCTTCAGCAACTTCACTCAATGCTTGGATTATTCCCTTGAAAGTCTTAGCTACATCTGTAAAGTTAGCTACTCCACCAGCAATAATTACAGCTTTTTTAGGTGCTTTTGAGCTAAGCACTAAATTTAGTATTTCTTTCGTGTAAAGATATGTTTCTTCGGTTGTTGGACCTCCGCTATACTCGCCGTAATTACCTAATTGATTCCCTAATCCCTCTGCCTGAATTGTGTCGGCAATTGTTATGCTAGCCCCACCGCCGGAAAGTAATAACCACAAACTAGCATCTTTGTTTAATACTGTAAGCTTCAAAGCCGCTGGGCTGTTGTCGTCTAACTCTCTAACTCTTAGCTCTGCATCGGTTTTTTGACTTGCCTCTACTATATCGTTTTCGCTCCACATGTTAGTAAAATATTCACCAGCAGAATCTACTAAGACAGCTGCATCGAGCAAAATTAACTGCCCATCTTTTATTACAAGTGGGTTGATTTCTAAGAAACTAAAATGGTTTTCATTCATCTTTATAATAATATTCTTGATAAATTCTTCGCTTATACCACTGTATTTAGCTAAATCAGAAATCTGCAATTCATTAAAGCTTTTTATCGAATCGGCATTATCTTCAACATCCATACCGCCGAGTTCGCTAAAACTAATGATTATTCCTTCTCTGGTGCGTTGAAAGGCTAGATACTTTTCATGAGACTGTTCGTGAGGTACTAAAGGCTCCAAAATATACCGGCTAAACCCAAGATTTTGCCATTTATTAGCATTTTCGCGAACTTGATCAGGAGTTATATTTACTGCTACCAATCCCTGTTTACCACGCTTTTTAATTCCCTGGTCTACCTTCAATACGTAGTTCCCATCCGGTATTCTGCTAAGTTCGTCATCTAGATTATTAAAAGTTAGAGAATATCCCTCATACCCTTCAACTAGAATGCTCTTAGCCCTGAATTCTGATAACTTTACCCGTGCCATTACTTAGTTTCATGCCCGGTTTCTTGGTTTATTCTTGAAGAAGAATCGCGCTTCTCTACCTCATGACTACCAACACCAAAAACTGCTTTAATATTACAATCTTTGATTGCCTGCATTTCGTTTTCTGGAAGTGCATGCTTATTTGGGTCCCTATCTCCGCCATTTGCAAAAATTAACTCATCATCAGGATATCTTGCTCTTATTTCGCGCAACGTTCTTGACTGTCCCAAGTCTTCATCTAGAGATAGTATCACTTCGTCAACCAGCCTCAGAGAGCGCATTAATCTCATCCTATTTTGCTCATCTAAGATAATCTTTCCCTTTTTTAGCATTTGTGCCTTGTCATTATTAACTGAAACAATTAGATAATCACCTAGCAATCTTGCAGATTCAATCATATCAAGATGGCCGCCATGTAAAGGGTTAAAATAACCGCTAACTATTACTCTTTTCATGTCATTATCTTAGCAGCGCTTGGGATATAATAGGTATTGTAATTAATGGGGTTAAACATGTCATCACCACTAGATAATATATTTTTAGCTTACGATGTAAGGGGAAAAGTAGGTACAGAACTTACACCAAGCACCGTTAGAGATATAGGTAGAGCTTTTGGAGATTGGCTAGAATTGCGAAAACCCATTGCAGTCGGATATGATATGAGGCCTGACTCTGCTGAGCTTGCCAATTCTTTAATCGAAGGCTTATTACAGCAAGGAAGAGATGTCATTGATATTGGAAGAGTTACTTCAGATATGATTTATTTTGCCGTCGGTAAGTATGATTTGGCTGGTGGAGCCATGATAACGGCTAGCCATAACCCCGGTGAATATAATGGTATTAAATTTTGCCGAGAGCAAGCGAAGGCTGTCGGAGTTGAATCAGGATTACTTGACATCAAGAAAGCCTGTGAGCTTCAAGATTTTAAAGAAGTCGGTCAGGAAGGTTCACGAACTAGCCAAGATGTATCTGATGACTGGGTTCAGCATGTACTGTCATTTATTGATGCGAGCACTCTGCAACCATTGAAGATAGCTGTTGATGCTGGAAATGGTATGGCTGGAGCTATTTTCCCAAAACTTGAACCTGTTATACCGTTTGCTGTCACCGAAATGTATTTTGAACCTGATGGTACTTTCCCGAATCATATAGCAAATCCACTTGAACCGAAAAATTTAGTGGATCTACAAACAGAACTTTCAAAAGGAGGCTATTCAGCTGGTGTAGCGTTTGATGGCGACGGAGATAGAGCTGTTTTACTGGACGAAAAAGGTGAACCATTATCTGGAACTGTTATGACGGCTATCCTCGCTGGTTATTTCTTAGATAAGTACCCCGGCTCCACCGTGCTTTGTAATGCAATTTGTGGTCAAGCAGCACATGATGCAGTAAGTGCTAGTGGAGGAAATTCAATCAGAACTAAGGTTGGTCATAGTTTCATTAAAGCTGACATGAGAAAATACGATGCTATTTTCGCCGGTGAGCATAGTGGACATTATTATTTTAAAGATAATTGGTGTGCTGATTCGGGATTAATCGCGG
>JAGQMY010000054.1 GCA_020428465.1 Candidatus Saccharimonadota bacterium | reverse complement strand
TTAATCAAGAATGTCAACTGTTTCCTCCCAACCTAATTCACCACGTGCTTTATCCGGCAAATCACCCGAATCCTTTCTACCGGAATATGAATCTACCATTTCGATTGGGCCACCAAAAGCGTTAGCGATGTCTAAAACACTGTAAGCTTTTTCGTTGTTGAGCGAATAACCATCACCATTCCCCTTTTCACCAACCAGAATAATCCCACGTGCTAAATCTTTGACATATGTAAAATTACGTTTTTGTGTCCCTGGTTTATGAATAGTAAATGGCTGACCCGATAAATATTGCTTCTCAAGTTTTGCAATAAGAGTTGCGTACTTACCTTCTCCATTTTCACGAGGACCAAATGCGTTATAGAAATAACATATAGCATAAGGTAATCCATACCATCGACCATAATCATTTATTAGATCTACATTCGTAGCCTTCGAAAAAGAATAGGGATTTTGGTGCCTACCATCACCTTCAATCGCAAACTTTGTGCTAGATCCAGCATATACTAGCTTACCGACTGAGCGTTTACGGCAAAACTCAACTACCGCAAAAGTACCTGATATGTTTAAATCGTAAACTTTATCTACATCGTCGAATGAGGGTGCTATGCGGGCGTATTCACCTAAATGAAAAACCACATCTGGATTTTCGGGTATTAGTTTATCAATATCCTTTGTGTCGCCTCTTCGATAGTCTGCGCCTTTAATGTGATTTCTTTCAAATCCGTTGAAGTAGTTGTCGAGTGATATTACATGATTATTAGGGTCCTTCAGAAGTATCTCTATAACATGAGACCCAACGTGACCAGCACCGCCAGTGACTAGAATTATTTTTTTCATACAACCGGCTTTCTCCCGATGCTATGATAGGTAAACTTTTTTTCTTTCATTACATCGGGGTCGTATATATTTCTTCCATCAAAGATTACATGGTGTTTCATACGTTTTTTCATCTCGCCAAAGTCAGGCTCTTTAAACATGTTCCATTCTGTAGCAATTATTAAAGCATGGGCACCTTCGACGGCCGCGTAATGGTCGGGTGCAAAGACTAGACCTTCAGGTTCACCATAAAATCGGCGAACATTATCGCTTGCCTCTGGGTCATAAGCGTGTATTTTTGCGCCCTTTGCTAGAAGCTCGCTTATAATTTTAAGAGCAGGTGCTTCACGTATATCATCTGTTTCTGGTTTAAACGCCAACCCCCAAAGTGCTATTGTCTTACCCTCGAGACTATCCCCGAAATGCTTAACAACTTTTTCAACTATAAGTGCTTTTTGCCTTTCATTAACATCATTAACTGCAGATACAATTTTAAAATCAAAATTATTTTCATTTGCGATCTTACTTAGAGCTACTACATCTTTGGGGAAACAACTTCCGCCGTAGCCAATGCCTGGATATAGAAACTTACTCCCTATACGTTCATCCGATCCTATGCCAAGTCTTACATTATCTGCATCAGCTCCCACTAGCTCGCACAAGCTTGCTATTTCGTTCATAAATGAAATTTTCGTAGCAAGAAAAGCATTTGCAGCATATTTTGTCATCTCAGCTGATGCCTCATCCATTATGTAAAGAAGGCTTCCCTGATTTGTTAAGGGTTCGTAAAGCCTAGACATTATTTTTTCAGCTCGGCTACCCTTCTTTGTACCTACAATAATCCTATCTGGCTTCATAAAATCTGATATAGCGAATCCCTCACGCAAAAATTCAGGGTTTGACACAACATCAAAATCAACTTTTATGTTTTTCTTTATAGCGTTTTGCACTTTTTTAAAAGTACCTACTGGTACCGTGCTCTTACTTACAATTACAGCGTAATGATCTAATATTTTGCCTAATTCTTCTGAGACGCCTAACACGTAGCTAAGATCTGCTGATCCATCTTCAGCCGGTGGTGTTGGTAAGGCTAGAAAGATAATTTCAGAGTTTTTAATTCCTTCTTTCAACTTAGTTGTGAAGCTCAATCTGCCCTGTTCGATATTTCGCTTCATCAATTCTTGTAGCTGCGGCTCATATATGGGTGTAATTCCGCGCTGCATCTTTTTAACTTTATTTTCGTCTATATCAACACAAACAACAGTATTACCCATTTCAGAGAAACATGTACCAGTGACTAGGCCGACATAGCCGGTTCCGATAACAGTAATATTCATATTTATGTATCATTTTAACAGCTTTATATTGCATTGAAAAATGTCCGATAACAGTTTAACAAAATTGAAAAAGCTTGTGTTTTATGATAATATGACTCTACTATGGCTAAACAAAAAAAATCAAAAATTCTGCTCATAACCCTACTTGTAATTGTCGCTTTAGGCTGTATTCTTTTCGTTCTTGAGAAAACCGGAGTTACTGATTTTTATCATAAGAATAATACAACTGAGCAATCGACTCCGACACCAACAATAAACTACGAGCCCCCTACAAATGAGGAAAAACAACAAGCAGATACACAAAAGCAAATTAATGAAAATACCGATAAAAATACCCAGTTACCTAATACTGCTGAGGTGGTAATAGTTGATGCAAATCAGTACGACCAAAATATAGAAGTTAGAGCTTTTGTATCTAATGTAATTCAAGATGGTACGTGTGAAATTACTTTTATTAAAGGT
Organism: Candidatus Saccharimonadota bacterium; assembly: GCA_020428465.1. GTDB lineage: Bacteria > Patescibacteriota > Saccharimonadia > Saccharimonadales > SZUA-47 > JAGQMY01. Next base: position 696 of record JAGQMY010000054.1, on the reverse strand, counting down.
AATACGGAGTTTAGTAAAACAACTAGTGCTAAGGCTGATGCTTCTACTACTCCATGTCTAGCTGTTACTGTGCCGAGATCTGAATTTATCGAATCAGGCGAATGGACGGTTAAAGTAAGTTACGAAAATTCAACTATCACAGGAGAAGCTGAAGCTAAGATGACACTTCAGTAAATCTACGCATGAAACGACTATTTTCTAACCGAAAAACAATTCCATTTGTAACTCTTGCTGTTGTCTTGTTTGCCGGATTTTTCAGTGCTAATATACCAAAATCATCAGCTTTGTCTGGTTCAGACTTTCAGGCTGGGAGAATTATTGATAACTCTGTGTTCTTTAATACGGGCGCAATAAATGTCCAGCAAATACAGGAATTTTTAAACTCTAAGGTTCCGTCTTGCGACACTAATGGCACTCAAACTATTTATGACTCATCATACGGAGACACAGTAACAAGGGCTGTCTATAGTTCGAGGCGGGGTGTCTCAACTCCTTTTACATGTCTAAAAGATTATTATCAAAATATCCCCGGCGTCACAAATAGTGGTAGCGATCTATGTGGTGGGAGTATTGGCGGAGGAACTAAGTCTGCTGCTCAATTGATTTATGAAGCTTCGGTGGCATGCGGAATTAACCCAGAGGTGTTAATTGTATTACTCCAAAAAGAACAGTCCCTTGTTTCAGATGATTGGCCAT
>JAGQMY010000053.1 GCA_020428465.1 Candidatus Saccharimonadota bacterium | reverse complement strand
TATTAGATGGACCAGGCCAGCCACAAGCCTCTAAATTGTTCCATATTTCTGAAGTCGCACAGCTTCCAGTTGCTGGTGTCGGGGAAGGTGACGGGGAAGGCGTTGGCGACGGAGTTGGTGTAGGTGTGACTGTAGGCTCGGGTATTGGTTTTGGATTTGGCGTAGAAACAGAATTGCTAACTATTGCCGTAACTGATGCTTTGGCGGTATTGTTTGTAGTATCATACGATTTTACGCTCAACGTATAGCTACCATTTGCTACTTTTGTTGTATCCCAGCTAGCTGAGTAAGGTTTGGTTGTGTCTGTTGATAATAGTTCTGAGTCAACATAAAACTCAACTTTTGAAATACCAGTATCATCCGTCGCTGTTGCCGCAATAGTAGTAGTTCCTGATAGTGATTCCGCATCTTGCGGCGCCGTAATTATTGCCGTTGGATTACTTTTATCTGCAACGGGGTAGTTAATGATCAACTTGAAGCTCTTACTGTTTTCAATAGAGCCTGCATATGAAACCTCAAAAGTGTAAGTGCCCGATTCAACATCAGCTGATGCTTTTGATAATCTTGAGGAAGTATTGCTGGCGCTACTCACTATGTTCCCTGATGAATCTTTAATTTTTAAATTAAGCTCTCTTGTTCGACTTTTAAGAGTAGCAGATATTCTACCAGTCCCAGTTGTGAGACTAAAACTACTTTTTGGATTATAAGGGGTAAGGGTACCAGAATATTTAACAGTTGTTGTTACGGCTAATGCTTTATAAAGTAAAAATCCCCCAAGTACCGTAAAGAAAAGACCAAATGCAATAAAGTGTAGTTTAGAAAATTTCGGAGCCTTAAGGAGCCTTAAATTTCGATTCTTAGACTTATTTTTGCTTCTCGATCCTTTTTTAGGCATAATTGTTCCTTCTAATTATTGCTTATGCTTGTTACCTTATCATAATCCATCAATTTTTAAAACATTTTTAGATTTCCTGCAATTATATAAAATGTGTGACAATTAATGAACCTGGACTACAATAGGTATATGGAGATTAAACCGTTTGAGACGAAGAATTTAGTCTTTATAGATACCGAGTTTTCTGACCTTGATCCTTATAGTGGCGAAGTTTTGTCTATTGGTATGGTTAAACTCAACGGCGAAGAATTATACATAGAGATAAAACACGATGGTAATTCAAGCGAGTGGGTGCAGAAGCACATCCTAGGTACCTTAACAGATATGAAATTTACTCGGGAACAGGCCATAGAACAAGTTCAAAATTTTCTCGGTGAATCGATGCCGTTTGCTGTAGCTTTCGTAGATAATTACGATGTCGTGTACCTGACTAAATTATTCGGTGTTGGAAACTTGCCGTTTCGTTGGATGAGCGTAGATTTTGCTAGTATCTTATTTGCCACAGGTATTAATCCAGTTAAATTCCAGCATGACAGTGTGGGCGCAAAGAAGTTTTATAAAGATCTAGGTATTGATCTAAAAAAATACAAACATCATCACGCATTAGACGATGCACGACTGTTACGAGAAGTCTGGTTAAAATTGTTCATTAGTAAATAAAAGTAATTTGACGCTATTTTTTAAATTTTATTAGGCATTTGGCGGTACTGTGTCGATTGTAAGTATTTGTTTAGCTTTAACATGACCATCATCGTCAACGTCATAAATTACAATCTCACCGAACAGCATCTCTAAGTTCGCAACTTCACTATCAGGAATATCTTCAATATATTTCATCAATGCACGTATGCTGTTCCCATGACCGACTATCAATACATTTTTACCGTCGCGTAAATTTGGCATAATTGTGTCTAAGTAAAAAGGTAGTACTCTGTCATAAACCATCTTGAGTGTTTCACCATTCGGCACAGGTACATCCCAGCCTCGTCGTAATTCGTTGAAAGCATCATCACCGAGCAGTTCTTTCATTTCCCATTTGTTTTTGCCCGTGTAATCGCCATAATCTCGCTCATTTATTGATTCGTTGTGTATTACATCAACATCAAACTGTTGTGAAGCATTTAGAATTCCTTCGATTGTTTCCCGAGTGCGCATCTGCTCTGAGCAGTAAGCCAGATCAATCCGCATGTTATTTTCTTTGAATTTCAGACCGAATTTCGTCGCCTCATCAAAACCTTTGTCATCTAAATGAACATCACTCGTACCTGACCATTGACCAGTCGCATTCCATTCTGATTCGCCATGGCGGACTAAGAATAATTTGCCGAGTTCTTTAGTTGGTGCAGTTACTTTGTTTGGCATATTTCCGTACCAAAAATCTACAATATTTAGAGTTGATGTGGTATTAATACGTTCTATTGCCTCGATTGTATTAAAAGCGTTATGCGGACTAATAATAACGTTAGGCATTTTTTTCAATATTGAAATCTCTACACTGTGTTTTAGTAACTCCGGAGCTATTTCATGACTTCGTAACAACGCTACTTCTTCGTCATGGTTCAAGAGTGCTTCACCTTCAACAACATCTAGTGCAGCACCAGAGAGATGTCCACTATTTAGAGATTCAATTAGAGCATTTGTATCAACTATTTCTCCTCGAGCAGTGTTGACAAGAACTGCTCCTTTTTTCATTTTAGTGAGATTTTCGGCATTGATTAAGTGATGTGTAGCGGGCAGATAAGGCGTGTGTATGGTTATGAAATCTGACTCTGATAAAACCTCGTCCAATGATTTATAGGTGAAATTTAGCTCTTCATCTAAACCCTCTTTAGGAAATGCATCATAGCCAATAACATTCATAGAAAATCCGTTGCCAATTTTAATAGAGTGTTGACCTATTCGTCCCGTGCCAATAACGCCGAGAGTTTTGCCACATAAATCAGTACCAGTAAGTGATAATTGGCTAGTGTTGCCATTTTCAGCTAGAAAAACTGATTGAAGCTTACGAGTCAGTGCAAGCAGTAGGGTGAAAGCATATTCTGCGACAGTAGATTCGCCATAACTAGGTACGTTTGTAACTGTTATTCCGCGTTCATCTGCTGCTCGAAGGTCAACATTATTAAACCCTGTCGACCGGCATGATATGAGCTTTAAATTCGGCAGTTTGTCAATTATTTCGCGCGTTACTTGACTAGTGATGAACACTGATATTACTTCAGTTTCTGGGTTAATGTTCTCAATACTAATCTTCGTAGGAACATATTCCCAATGATGATCGGTATTCTCGAGCACTTTGCTTATTTGCGCTCGGTCAATATCAGTAGAATCATAAATATAGATTAAAGCCATAAATCAAACTTTATTATACATAAGCGTTATGAGAAAATATATGCTAGAAACATTATTGGAGAGCACGTTTATTTAAAATGAAAATATCAAGTATTGAGGGTAGGCAAATACTCGATTCACGGGGTAACCCAACGGTGGAAGTTGATGTATGGCTTGACGGCGGACACTTCGGTCGGGCAGCAGTACCATCAGGCGCATCTACAGGTGCTCACGAAGCAGTTGAATTGCGTGATGGCGGTTCTGAATATGGTGGACTTGGCGTGCAAAAAGCCGTAGATAATATTGCAAGTAAAATTTACCCCGAGCTCAAAGGTATATTCGCCGACGACCAGTACCTAATCGATAAAAAACTAATCGATCTTGACGGAACAGACGATAAATCTAACCTAGGCGCAAACGCGACGCTAGCCGTTTCTTTAGCTGTAGCACATGCTGCAGCAAAAGCCCGCGGTGTATTGTTGTATAAGCACATTAACGATATTGCGCATAATCCTGCGATGTCTCTTCCGCTACCAATGATGAATGTATTAAACGGTGGAAAACATGCTACACAATCAGCAGATTTTCAAGAGTATATGATAATTCCTCGTTGCGGAATTAACTTTGCTGATACCTTGAGAATAGGAACTGAGATATTCCATGCATTAAAACAAGAGCTTAGCTTATTAGGATTTCCTACGTCTGTAGGTGACGAAGGGGGATTCACGTTTCCAGTTAGAAACGCAAATACTGAGCCACTGGATATGCTGTTTAAGGCATGTCGCTCAGCAGGTTATGAACCTGGTGAAGATATTTCGTTTGCCCTGGATGTAGCTTCTACTGAATTATTCAAACATGGTGAATATAGCTTAGGAGCAGAAAATCGTAAATTATCAAGCCGAGTGATGGTAGCGTATTTAGAGGAAATCGCACATCGATATCCTGTGATATCTATTGAGGATGGCTTGGCAGAAGATGACTGGGAAGGTTGGAGCATGCTAACTAATGCCTTGGGCAGAATACAGCTTGTAGGTGATGACTTAACTGTGACAAACCTCAGGAGACTAAAACGTGCAGTAGAGGAAAAAGCAGGGAATGCAATACTCATTAAGCCTAACCAGATAGGTACTCTCACCGAGACGATTAAGACAATTGAATATGCCAAAAAGCAGGGCTGGCGAACCATTGTATCTCACCGGAGTGGTGAGACGGAAGATGTAAGTATAGTCCACTTGGCCGTCGGCACCGGTGCAGACCAGATTAAAACAGGTAGTTTATCTAGAGGCGAACGAACGGCTAAATATAATGAGCTGTTACGCTTAGAGCAAATCGACCCAATGCTTCAGCTAGCGCAACCATTCGTGATTATTTAATCCAAGGAGAATCGCCCACATTCTGCGGGCCCAGAATTTTCATGCGTCGAATTAGTTCGACCCTGAAAAGTTCACTTGCGAAATGCCGCCGGCATTTCTCACTCCTATCGCCTTCGGCAATAAGAAGTGTTCGATTCCCGTGAATAAACATTCAAAAAGCCCATGGCGAACCATGAGCTTGTCGAATGGTGATCCCAAGGAGAATACTAGGGTATATTTTTCACGAGCTGCGAGTAAGGCCTTCGGCTTTCCTCGGTCTCGCTCAAATATCGACTCCCCGCGAGCGTAGCTCGCTTATACGGAGTTCAATTTCATGAAAATTCCAATCAAAAAACCGGAGACAAGCTCCGGTTCATTGATTGGTGATCCCAAGGAGAATCGAACTCCTATTGCCGGGATGAAAACCCGATTTCCTAACCGTTAGAAGATGGG
>JAGQMY010000005.1 GCA_020428465.1 Candidatus Saccharimonadota bacterium | reverse complement strand
AGGTTTTGTCCATCCATAGTGCTTATGCTACCACGTTTTTCAAGTAAAATCAATCCGTTTAATTTTGTAATTATTTGATAAGAGTCTTAACAAATCCTAAGAACATCGGATGTGGTTTATTAGGTCTTGATGCTAACTCAGGGTGAAATTGCGATGCTAGGAAAAATGGATGATCAATCGCTTCAATCATCTCAACTAGATTGCCGTCGGGTGACTGTCCTGTTGCGGAAATTCCCCACTTTTCGTATTGATCTCGATAATTATTATTGCACTCATAGCGGTGTCTATGGCGCTCCTGAACCTCATCATTGCCGTAGACCCTCCTAGCTAAACTACCTTTTGTCAAATGACATGGATAATTACCTAACCTCATAGTTCCACCCATTTTCTCAATGTATTTCTGGTCTTCCATCATATTTATCACAGGATCTGGCGTATTTGGATCGAGCTCAATTGTATTTGCTTTAGTCAGACCTGCATTCCTAGCAGCCGCAATCACACCCATTTGAAGTCCTAGACATAGGCCAAGATATGGTTTTTTAGATTTTAATGCATATTGAGCTGCAGCAATTTTACCCTCTAAACCGCGCTTTCCGAAACCGCCAGGTACTACGATTCCGTCAACGTGTTTTAGCATTGATTCGGCATTAGCTTCTGTTACGTTTTCTGCGTCTATCCACTCGATGTCAACTTGATAATTGTTAGCCCAAGCTGCAGCTTTTAAGGCTTCGAATACACTCATATATGTGTCTTGGTTATTCAAATATTTTGCTACGACACCGACTTTAACTACGGGAGCGTATTCATCCGTTGCTCTACCTACAAGGTCTTGCCACGCTTTTAAATGCGGTTTACTAGACTTCAGCGACAACTTCTGTGTTATTACACGTCCGATTCCGCGATTTTCTAGAGTTAATGGAACTTCATAAATTGTTCGGGCGTTAGGTAAAAGTACGATTGCGTCTTCTTCTATTCCACTAAAAAGACTAAGTTTCTGCACAACATCATCAGTTGGCTCTTTTTCGCTACGAGCTATTAACACATCTGGGACTATTCCTAGACCTCGAAGTTCACGGACCGCATTCTGCGCTGGTTTAGTTTTTAGCTCACCACTAGCACCAAGATACGGCAGATAAACAACATGAACAAATACGCAATTTTGCCTTCCGACTTTCATCGCAAGTTCACGAATTGCTTCAATGAAACTAAGCCCTTCATAATCACCTACCGTGCCACCAATCTCGACGATATGAACATCGAATCCATTAGCCGTCTCGGCAATATTTTCAGCTATAGCTGTTGTTACATGCGGGATAATCTGGACTGTCTTGCCTAAATACTTGCCAGCGCGCTCATCATTAATAACTTGCTGTAGTACTTTCCCGCTCATTAGTGAGCTTGATTGTTTCAGCTCAATGTCCATAAATCGCTCATAATGACCTAGATCGAGATCTGTTTCTGCACCATCAACTGTAACGAAACATTCGCCGTGTTCACCTGGATTAAGAGTTCCGGCATCAACATTTAGGTAGGGGTCGCACTTCTGTATATTTACTTTGAACCCTCTACTCTTGAGGATGTTTCCAATAGAAGCGGCAGAAATACCTTTGCCCACTCCGGACAATACACCACCTGTGACAAATACATATTTTGTCTGAGACTTTCCGCTCATACCTTATACACCTCTTTAATAACTCTGAAATAAATAGTATCAGATAACTACAATGCAAGCAAAACAAAAGCTTTGTCTATGTACTTTGTGCGACAAAGTACCAAAACAAGGGGGTCGTGAATTATCGTTCACTATGAAATCGTTGTCAATAATCACAAGGCAGATGCAAGGCGTCCGCCTCCGCCAGTTGGCGGATGGCGGACTTCCTCCTCATGCATCTTTTAATCTTGTGATTTTGACATAACGATTATCATCGGAACGAAATTCTTTATGCCCCCATACCCCCGAAAAAGGTGCAAATACATAATTTGCTGTTTTCTATTTAATTGGCTCGGTTGGCTCGCCGCTTGATTCAGTACTGGCTGATTGGCTTAAATCAGTTTTTCAGAGGGTGAAGCATCAGTATTCTTACTTTATGCTGAAAATAATTAGTTAATACGTCAATTTATTAGTTCAAGAGTAAATAAGTAAATTCGTTAATAAATAGCAAAAATGTATTTTACTTTTTGCTTTTTATAAATTGCTAATTACTATTTAAGTATGTTTTGGCGGCGTCTAACTGTGGGTCGTTGCCTGATTTTATATCATCCAGTGTTCGCTCAACTTTTGTATCTGGTTCTATGCCTTCATTGTCGATGTTTTTGCCGTTAGGTGTATACCAACGAGCAATTGTAACTTTTAGAGAGCCGCCACCTGATAAGCTTATCAACTGTTGAACACTACCTTTACCGTAACTTTTTACACCCATAAGTGTAGCAACGCCATTATCTTTAAGCGCGCCTGATACGATTTCACTAGCGCTGGCGCTTCCCTCATTGATTAGAATGACTGTCTTGACGCCGTTGAGTATAGGATCTGATACAGTTCTAAATGTCTGAACCGTCTCGCCCCCACGTTTTTCTTCTAATACAGTTGATCCTTTAGTCAACCAAACACCGGAAACACCAACAGACTGATCTAACAACCCACCAGGATTACCGCGTAAATCGAGAATCACTTTATCTACACCGGCTTTTTTAAATTCATTTGCCGCTTTTTGTACCAACTCGGTTGTATCAGATGAAAATCTACTTATTGTTATTGTTCCTATACCGTTCTCATTTTTGTACTCAACGCTTGGAATATCTATTGTATCGCGTACTATCGGTACCTCCAGCTCCTGACCGTCCCGAATAACTTTCAGTGTAACCGTACTGCCCTTCGGGCCACGAATTCGGTTTACCGCCTCTGTTACTGTTATGTCTGTAGCCGGTTCGTTGTCTATCTCAGTAATGACATCTTTCGGCTGTAACCCAGCTTTATCAGCAGGGGTACCTTTGATTGGTGCGATTATTATTATAAAACTGTCTTGCTTACCCAGCTCTGCACCTATACCATCAAAAGTTCCATTTAAATCTGAGTTAAATTGCTCTGTTTCCTTAGCAGATAAGTACTCAGTATATGTATCACCGACTGCTGCTACTGCACCTTTCTTTAAACCATCTAACAAATCTTCAGGTTTTATTGTGCCATCGTAGTTCTCTAATAAGTCTTGATAAATTTCTTGCAATCCGTCGGTCGAGAGGGTGTTAGACTGTTCGCTGTTTAGAGATTTTATCCCTGAACTATGCAACGAAATTTTTCCGTTACCGAATAACCATCCAAAAGCAAAAAGCGTAACTGCAATAAACACGGTGGCTATCTTACGTAATAGATTTGATTTCAGTATATTATGTTTCGGTTTTTTTATTTGTTCAGGCTCCACTTACCTCACCCGCTTTCTCGTTAGTTAATTCTACTTAAGTTAATTGTACCTTAAAAAAGCTGAATTTTTTCTTAAAAACTTAATACAGCTAATTAATACTTTTCATTTTTATTAAAATCAATTTTTAGAAATGGACAAACCAAAGGTCGCTGCGTGATGATGAAACGGTCGCTTCACTGTATTTACCGGTTAATTGTGCATTATATTGGCTTATTCTCATGGTTCCATTACCATATACTGCCTCGACGAACTGAACATGTCCAAAATACCCACTCGTATAAACAGCTACTGCACCTGCCTCAGGGGTCTTATTAACAGCGTAACCTTCGGCCTCTCCGTGCCATTTCCAGTTCTTCGCATTACCCCAATACATTGGCGCTTTTTTACCAGATCGTTCAACAGCCCAGGCTGCATAAGATACACATTGACGAGTACAGTATCCCCACCTATCTGGTCCATCGCCGGCAGGACATCCAGGAGTGTCCATGCTAAATGGCCAGTTTGCGTATGGGTATCCACCATTCGATCCATCACCTGACTCTAGCTGAATCGCTAGGAACAGCTGTCTGTTAACCTCGGCTTGTTCAGCAACAAGTTGGTCTACCATATTTCGATATGCCGACTCTTGTCCCTCGGTCTTAGCGAGTAAATCGGCCCTATCGGATTTAGTAGTCTCTAGCCTGTCCAACTCTTGCTTACGCTCAGTTTTGAGCGCCTCTTGTTCTTGTTTCTGAGTTTCAATTTGGTTTTTGAGTTCAATAACTTGTTCAGTAGAAGTCTTAATCGCTGCCTGTAAACGCTGTAAATATTCTTGTTCGTTTATAAAATCCGAGAAACTATCGCTTGCGACCAACATTTCAACTGTTGATGCTCCCTGCTTTTGATATAAAGCTCTCAAGGCTGCCTTGAGTAGTCCCTTCTGTCGCTCTAGTTCTTCATTTGCTTTTTGAAGCTGATTATTTAGGTCATCGATTTTATTTTGTAGAATCTGAATTTGCTTTTCTTGACTGTCGATTTCAATGTCAAGATTTTCTATAGTTCGACGGAGTGAGCTTGCTTCACTTGCTAGCTGGGCTGCTCTGGCTTTATTCGCATCAATTTGCGACTGCAGATCGTTTGATTGTGCTCTAAGCTCATTAGAACTTAGAGAGTTAACTACCGGTATCCTAAAATACTGCGCCATTACAAAAACGCTACTTATTCCTAGCGTAATCAGTAATCTTTTAACAGAAATGTGTGTTTTAGAAACCATAAGAATATTATAGCATTTTTAGTCAATTTTTAAGATATGAATTAACGTAACTTATTACTAATTACCAGTGTTTGAGCTTTAGATGTTTCTCCATAGCGAGCATACTAGATATAACACCGATCAACATACCGATAAGTAGTATAGATAAGAACATTCCTATCATTACTCCTGGGTTCATAAAAAAGTTATATGTCTGTGAAAATTCTGGTTGATCTGAGACTTTTATTCCTAGCGTATAAACTAGCGAGTAAACAACACCGTAAGCTATTACACCAGCAAAAATACCGTATAAAGATGCTTCTACCAAAAATGGTCCCCTTATATAATCAGGGGTTGCACCAATTAATTTCATGATACGAATCTCTTCGCGTCTAGTATAAATTGCCATTCTAATTGTATTGAAGATAATCATTATCGATATAGCTGATAGAAAAGTTGCCGAAATAATACTGCCGATATTTATGAATCTTTGCGCGCCAGCAGCCTTATCAATTGTAGCTTGAGCATCTGTCTGTCCTAAAGATACTGAATCGACTAGATTTTTATACTGATCCTGTTCGAGTAATGTTTTTATCTCTGGCATTCGTTTTAGATCAGTGACGCTGACTTTGAAACTTTCAGGCAGTACATCATCTCCGGCCAGCTCTAAGGCCTGGAGAATATCGTTGTTGTTCTGATAATCTCCAGCTAGGTCTTCTTTAGCTTGGTTCTGAGTAATGAGCTCGACTGAGTCGACAAAATCTAGTGAAGATATCGCTGCTTTTACACTGTTTTTCTGCGGATCCGACAAACCGGAGTGCAAATATACAGAAGCCTTCAAGTTCTTAGCGAGTACGTTTATCGCGTTATTGGCAGTTACGTTTAAAACAACTGCTATAGAAATAATTGTCAGTGCTACAACCATCACAGCAGTTGCCGCTATGGTTAACCAGGCGTTACGAAAAAGATTAACAAAGCCTGATTTCAGTATTCTGACAATTATATGCCATCTTCTTCCTTTCATACCCGATACTCCGCCCTGGCTTTATCTTCCACAATTTTGCCATCTTTAATCGTGACGACTCGCCGTTTCAGCTTATCAACTATTTCTTTGTTGTGAGTGGTGAGAAGTACGGTAGTTCCATATCGATTTATCTTCTCTAAAACCCTGATAACATCCCAAGCATGTTTTGGGTCAAGGTTCCCTGTTGGCTCATCAGCGATTAGAATTTTTGGCTGGCGTACAATTGCCCGTGCGATCGCTACTCGTTGGCGCTCACCACCAGAAAGCTCCGATGGATAACTTTCACCTTTACCTTTCAGCCCAACAATGTCGAGAACTTTCGGAACTGTATGTCGTATTTCTTTATTTCCCATGCCTACGATCTCTAGAGCAAAAGCTACATTTTCGAATACTGTTCGGTTACTTAGCAGTTTAAAGTCTTGGAACACAACGCCAATTTTACGCCTCAAGAATGGCACGTCTTTATCGCGAAGTCGTTCATAATCTATCCCGCCTACAATTATCTTGCCACTGGTCGGCTTCTCTTCTCTAGTAAGCAGTTTTAATAACGTCGACTTCCCTGCGCCACTTGGCCCTACAATCACAACAAATTCTTTATCTTCTACGTGTAAATTAATACGCTCTAAAGCTTGGCCTTTGCTGTTATAGGTTTTGGTAACGCGGTCTAGAAGAATCATTCTCATGTAATTATAGCAAAAGAAGTATAGTTAAATGTTGCCTAATTGGTCATATCCGTTTATGCTTATATCAAACACTTATGGAAGAGAAGCTTTACTCAGCGATAGCTGCTGAAATTAAAAAAGGCACGCCGTCACACTTATTGAATGGCAAACTTATTAGTGCAGGCTGGCCAAAAGATTTAGTAGATCCCGCTGTCGAACAATTTTTGAACGCAGCGGCTAAACAGGCTGGTGCAAATGCGGCATTTAAACAGTGGCTTAGCAAATACTATCGTATGGCTCGACCATCGATAGCGGTCGTGGTTGGTCTTAATCTTTTCGATACCGGTATAGCGTTGCTTAAGCCATGGCCGGTTAAAATTATGGCTGACTCAGTGTTTGGTACGCATCCAGCCTGGGGCCCCCTAGCACCATACACCCATACAGTTACGCTTCTAGCCATAACATCACTAATGACCATTAGCTTATTCATATTCGGTAAAATATTTGGAGTTTTCCGAAATTATTTCATACTCCAGATTGGATTTGGACTAAATCGCAGTATTAAAGAAGAATCATTACGTCATATACTTCATTTGCCACTTTTTCATCAGGAAAGACTCGCCAAAGGAGACTATGTCTATAGGCAGAATGTTGTAACAGATAGTTTATCTGAGCTAGTTTTAGGCACTACATCTGTAATAATCCAGTCGTTGCTTGTTATATTTGGCGTTTTGATAATAATGTTCCTGATTAATCCTTCACTGACACTAATATCTGTTGTGCTTCTACCTCTTTTGTTTGTGACAATTAAAATAATTGGTCCGAAAATGGGAGTTTGGGCTCGAAAATATACAGAGAATGCTTCGGCAATTTCAGCCAAAATTAATGAATCAGTTAACAACGCCGAAACAGTTCAAGCATTCACACTTGAAGAAAAAATGGTTCAGAAAATCGATGTATTATGGCGGAATAGTCTACTCTATAGAACAAAAAACATGCTTTGGGGTGAGCTTCTGGAAGGCATCAACGGATTCCTCGTAACCCTAGCGACTTCATCAGTAATGTTGGTTGGAGGCGCGGCCGCACTAAAGCAAGAATTGTCTTTTGGTGATTTGCTCATTTTCATGACATATATGGGCTATCTAATAGGACCAGTTGAACAAATGATTGGTCAAATTACCTCTAGAAATCAGAAACTTGTGGATGTGAGCCGTATTTACGAGGTCATGCAGGATCACCAAGGTATCGAATACTTGCGCCAGGATAATCACATAAACCAAGAAATTAAAGGTACAATTGAATTTCATAACGTTCATTATTCGTACAAAGACCAAAAAGTACTCGATGGAATTAACTTCACAATTCCTGCTGGGCAAAAGATTGGTATTATCGGACCGTCCGGTGGTGGTAAAAGTACAATTCTCAAACTAATTCCACTCTTTATCGAGCCTCAGGATGGAGCCGTAACAATTGACGGTATCAATACGCAAGCTGTTTCGCTCCGCGAGCTTCGCAAGAAAATTGCATGGGTTAGCCAAACACCGCAGTTATTCAACGAGAATATTTTCGAAAACTTAGTAGAGGGTGACATAGACAGGTTTGTATCTAACGAAGAAATAGCTCATGCTGTCGAAGTATCTAATATCACTGAATTTGTCTCGAAAATGCCCCTAGCCTTCCGAACTCCTGTCGGCGAAGACGGTGGCTCATTGAGTGGAGGCCAAAGACAACGAGTATCGATCGGTAGAGCATTAATCAAAGACGCTCCGATACTTTGTCTGGACGAACCAACAGCTGCGCTTGATGTTAAGAGTGAGAACTACATACGAGACTCTTTAAGTCAGATGATAAAAGGTAAAACCGTTGTTATGGTAACTCACCGAAAACCATTGCTAGATCTAATGGACATAATATATGTTCTCGATAATGGTAAGCTCGACGATGTGCGCAATCTCGGTGGTCTTGAAGCATACTTAGCAAGACTCGAGGGCATAGAACAAAAGAATGCTCAGGAAGAAATAGCCGAAGAGCACAAAGATACCGAAGAAGATCAAGCTTGGATAGAAGAATTTACCCGAAGCTATCAAGAGCAAGTTATGAACGCAGGTAATAATACTAATTCGGTTGCAACAGAAACATCAACAGAAACACAGCTACCTCAGCCCACTGTACAGGTATATATGGACCCCACTGCTAATAATGAAACTTCACAGAACCAATCACAAGCCAGCGAAGTCGTCGCGCCAACAGCTGAAGCACCTCAGGACAAAGAAGAAGTCGAAATAAAACTACACTGATAGCACAAGCTAAATCCCTAAGGAAGTGGTACTGTTCCACCATCAGTTCTAACAGGAGCGGCTCCAGCTATAACGCCCGCGCCGTCGCCTACTGTTGGAAGTCCATTATTGTTGCTGTCGATTTTAGCAGCTCCAACACCGTTTGGAGTGTAGAATTGTGTCGATCCAGACTCAATTCCACCGCCACTTGATGATAAGTTATTACCACCAGGAAGCTTGAAATCTTGTTTGTAATAGTCAACTATTACATGGTTTAGAGCTTGGGTATCTTTTCTAGACATGAATGAGCCAGTAGATTTTGAAATAATCGTGCCTTTTACATCATCGTATATGTAATCTTTTCCGTCGTTATCGTTAAGAAACGCAACAGCTTTTGCAATCGTACCCTTGATATCAGATGACCCTGTGCTTTGAGCAGCCGACCAAGGATATGCAAACCCTGAGTCTTCATCATTACGAACGAATGAGCTTTTCTGACTAGCATCACCACCGTCGTTAGGTGTAGTTTCACTTTCTTGTCCGGTATTTTCGTCGAAAGTTGCAGATCCGCCTGCGAAAATGGCCGTGTCAGTACTATCCGATGAAGTTTGTGATCCTGATAATGGAGTTTCTTCTCGCTTTTTTGCATCCCTGATGGTTGTATCGTCAGCTGCATCAGATCCGTCGCCACTTATATCACCCGAACCAGAACTACCCGCTACCGCAACAACACCTGCTTCATCAGGACTGAAAGTGCCTTCCAGCCAGGTATTATTTCTTTCTGGTACATTCCAACCAAACTGTAGATAATGATCAAGTCCTGAAGCAAATTGTCCATCGGTTACAGCTGCAGCTACATCTGGATTCGCTGCAAGGTATGCTTCCTCGTTGAAACCTTCTGGCGTGAAGTTACCATTTCTACCTTCAGTCCGACCTGAACTTATGTAGTGCGCTAGACCGGATTCTATTGTGCCATCAGCCACTGCTTGAGCTACATCTGGGTTAGCTTTGAGATATGCTCCTTCGCTGAAACCCATAGCAGCCTTTTGGAAGTTTGCAGAGTATTCATTCTCTGGGCGATCTATATGGAAAAACTTATCGAAATTACGAAGTTGTGTTGAATCCCCTAGGGCCGCATTGTCTGATGCTGATTGTGCTGCTTTGTAAAAATCTGCTTGTTTTTGCTCAGTTGAACGCGTGTCGACTGGGGGTCTATATACGGGTGGGTTGTGGTCACCGCCTCCTGGGCCTCCGCCATGGCCTGTTGAGTCATGTGATATGTAGTAGTTTGCATAATTAATTACTTGCGTCGGCGTAGTAATGCTATTGTTTTCGATGTTTGCAATCAGCTCTTTTCTTTCGTCGTCGTCGAATCTAGGATCATCATACAATGAAACGATATTTTTCAGATCTTGCTTTGAATAAACTGTATCCCTCGATCCTGTATCCCCCACGTCTGGTTCTACATGGGGTGGTGGAGATGGTGGAGGTGGTGGAGTATCACCACCAGTTCTCGGTCCTGTATCTCCCACGTCTGGTTCTGGCGTTTCTGAAGTCTGTGCGATTGTCGGTGGATTATTAATCGTTACTATAACGCTTGCGGGAACTTGTGCTGGACCTCCCCGAGTTCCCATATTTGATTTTGCCCAAGTATTATATGTATTTATTAAAGATGTTGCTTGACTAGCAGTTATACCTGGTGCACTAAGGCTGTTCTTAAGATCAGTAAGCATAGAAGTTACAGTGCTTTTATTAACCCCGTTATACCATTTGTTAAATATACTCGAAATTGATTCAGTCGCCATATATTTTCCTTATATTTATTTTTTGTTATACGCTGATATTACCATAAGTGTTATAAAAAATCAATGTGTGATATTTATCACAGGTTGCGATAGCTACATTTATCATGTGACATGGTTCATACAGCAAAAATTTAACAAGTATTATGTATCAAGTACTCTGAAACTCTACTACTCTGTAACTTTTATACTTCTACTCTTTCGGTCTCTATTCTTCAATTCTCAATCTGAAATTACTTGCCTATTTTCCAGTCTAGGTAGCTTTCAACAAACTGATTGATATCACCGTCAAGGACACCTTGCGTATTTGAAGTTTCGTACTTAGTTCTTGTATCTTTGACCATATTATATGGATGAAGAACATAATTGCGGATTTGGTTGCCCCAGGCAGCCTGCTCATTCGGACCACGTAGTTCAGATATTTTATCCTTGTGCTGTTCTAGTTGAAGTTGAGCAAGTTTAGAACGTAATAACGTCATGGCTGTTTCTCTATTCTGAAGCTGTGAGCGCTCATTCTGAATAGCTACAACTATGTTTGTCGGTAAGTGCGTAATTCGCACCGCAGAATCAGTCGTATTCACACTTTGACCACCCTTGCCTCCGCTTCGGTAGACATCTATTTTCAGATCTTTTTCATCAATCTCTACCTCGTCTGGAGAGTCAATCATCGGAACAATTTCTACCCGCGCAAATGATGTTTGGCGTAAGTTATCAGCATTAAATGGACTCAACCGTACTAATCTATGTACGCCATTCTCGCTCTGCAACTTTCCGTATAAATAACTACCACCGGAGAGTTCTAAAGTAACGCTTTTTATACCCGCTTCCTCACCTGGCGATTGGTCGATGATTTTAGCATCCACGCCCTCTGCTTCGGCCCAACGCAGATACATACGCAGTAGCATGCCAGACCAATCTTGTGCTTCCGTACCTCCAGCACCGGCAAATATACTCATAATTACTTCATGGTCATCATAAGGGCCGCTAAGCTGTAACTCTCTTTTAGCTTTAGCAAATTCTTTTTCTAACTGTTTAAACTGAGAAGATAGTTCTTCTGAGATTGATTCGTCATCCAACTTTTCAAGCTCTACGATGTCTTTGGCGCGCATTAATAACCCACGCCAGAAATCTAATCGTTTCTGTAAATTAGACTGTTCTTTAACAACTTTGCTAGCAGTTTCGTTATCAGACCAAAAATCAGAAGCCTCCATCTGAATTTTTAGCTCAGTGTTTTTGGCCTCAAGTTTCTCAATACCTATCTTTTCGCAGGCTGAACTTATTTCGTTAAGAAGTTCTAAAAATTTGGGTTCTGACATATTTAATCCTTAGATTCAGAATAAACTTCTTCTAGATATTCCTCAAGTGTTCGGGCCGGATTCATTGTTATTGACCCTAAAAGACCCAATCCCCAGATTTGACTATCTACTAGTTCTTTAAATAGTTTCGTGCACTGTTTGGCGCTAACTTTCTTAATCATATGAGGCAACTTACCTAAATTTTCTACTACATCACTAGCGTAATACTCTGAATACCTAGACACCAGTCCTCCGGCAGTCTGACCCGAACGCATTGTTTTTCCTAGAAGATTTTTCTTCGCCATCTCTAATTCATCACTATCAATTAAGCCCTGACTTAATCGATTCAGTTCATCTCGAATCAAGCGAATAAGTGGTTTACTGTTTGTTTTACTGACCTGAGCTCCCATCCACCAATTTGAAACATCGTAGCCTAATGTAATACCCGAACCCATACCATAAACCCAGCCTTTTTCCCTCGCTGCGCCAAAAATTCTTGAATACATAGTATCAGTCAGAAGTGTACTGATTGTCTGCATCGCTACACGCTCCTGAGTAGATAATTTACGATTTATATAATAGTCAATAAATAGGTATATATTAGGTACACTCGGTTTTCTAACAACAAGCGGTCCATCGAGTTTGATAGCTTTTTCGTCAGGCATATCGATACGACCATCACCTTTATCTAAAATCAGTCGTTCTTTAAAAATAGCCTCAATCTCTTCATAATTACCCTTAAAGTTACCAGCTATAATAAATCTCGCATTAGAAAGGGTGTGTGTTTTCTTGTAGTGATTTATCAAATCTTCTCGCTTCACACCGTATAGAAGTTCGACCCGCTCTGGATCGGTTAAAGAAATTAGCTCCATTGCTTGGCGCATCGATGCATTTAGATGTCGAAAATGATCATTAGATCGACTGATTAATTCTTCACGCACATTACTTAGCTCTGAGTCGAATTCTTCCTGAAGAAATTTCGGTGTACTAATACCGTCGAGCAATAAGCCGACTACTCTTTGCCATTCAAAGTGTGCCGACTCAGCTTCGTAGGTAATATCATAGACACTAGTTGAAGCATTAGAATATGCACCATTCTGCTCGATTGCCGCCTGAAAATCTCGGGCTTTTTTGAAATATTTGTTCGCGCCTAAGAGTACATGCTCCATTAAATGGGCAGTTTCCCATTTTTCTTTTTTTAGTAAAAATTCACCAGCTCGAAAACTAACTTCCGCTACAACTACACCGGTCTTCGGTGTGTCTATGACAATTCCTTTTAAACCGGATTTAAAACTAAGCTCGTGTACTTTATGTCGGAGCATTTAGTTATTTTCTGCGACCTTTTTTACGGTTTTTGCGTTCGTTTTTACGTTTTTTCTTGATCGCATTATGACGTTTGCCTGATTCAACTTGTGAAGTTGATTCTTTTGCTACATTAAAGTCTTCTTCGTGAAATTCATCACCCAGCTCAATAATTCTATCAGCATTATCGACTGAGTTTCTGGCTGCAATTGTAAGCTCTGTTTCGATTGGTCTATCAAGTTCTTGCTCACTCACTGGACGTGCATGGAACAAAGCTCTCAATACGTCATGACGAAGAACATTCTGCATTTGTTCGAACATAATCTTTGACTGACGTCTATATTCTACTAATGGATCTTTCTGGCCAACTGATATCCAGTGAATTCCCTGGCGTAAATGATCCATGTTCTCAAGGTGTTGCATCCAAAGATTGTCCATAACTTGCAAGTAAATATCTCGCTCGACTTTCTCAATTATCTCTTTACCGAAATCTTTGGTCTGCTCTTCATATTTGTTCAGAACAGCTTTTATTAGCTCCTTGGAGAATTTCTCCGCATCCGTATCAAATAACTTATCTAAAGTCGCATTGTCTAAGTTAAAAACTTCTTGAAGCTGGGTTTCAAATTCTTCGGAATATGATTCTGGTGACGCTGACATCATCTCAGCTTGCTCATGAATAAAATCTTTAATCTTTCCAGTAATATTCGCTTGTTTTAGAACTTCTTTTCTCAGTGTATAAATCGCTACTCTATGACGATTCATTACATCATCATATTGAACGACGTTTTTACGAGTATCAAAGTTAAAACCTTCAACCCTTTTCTGAGCTGCTTCTAGGCTCCGGCTAATAAACCTATTTTGAATCGGGATATCATCATCAACTCTTAGCCTATCCATCACGACACGGATTCTATCGCCTCCGAAAACCCTCATTAGATCGTCTTCTGTGCTGACATAGAACTGAGTTTCTCCAGGGTCTCCTTGACGTCCGGAACGTCCACGTAACTGATTGTCTATTCGTCGTGATTCGTGCCTCTCAGAACCAACAACGTATAGACCGCCAAGTTTCGCAATTCCCTCACCCAGAACAATGTCAGTACCACGACCGGCGATGTTAGTAGCTAATGTAACTGAACCTTTTTGACCAGCTTGCGCGACAATGTGCGCTTCCCGTTCATTGTTTTTAGCGTTTAAAACTTCGTGTTTAATTCCTGCTTTATTAAGCAAACGGCTAAGCTCTTCGTTGTGTTCGATTGCCCCAGTTCCGATAAGCACTGGCTGTCCGCGCTTTTGCAGTTCAGCTACATTATTAATAATCGCGTTATATTTTGCTTTTTTAGTTCGGAAAATCATATCTGGATTGTCTTTACGAGCGATTGGCTTGTTCGGTGGAATTTCTACAACCTCAAGTTCATAAATTTGATGGAATTCTTCTTCTTCAGTTTTAGCTGTTCCGGTCATACCAGATAACTTTTCATATAAACGGAAATAATTCTGGAATGAAATTGTCGCCAGCGTCATGCTTTCTTCCTGAACATCAACATGTTCTTTTGCCTCAATGGCCTGGTGTAATCCTTCGTTATATCTTCGACCTTTTAGCAAACGACCCGTGAATTCATCAACAATAACAACTTCACCATCTTTTGTTACAACATAGTCTTTATCCCTCTTGAACAATGCTTCAGCTCTCAGCGCTTGATCTAAGTGATAAATTGTCCTGATATTTTCTGTGTCATAAAGATTACTGATACCTAAAGCTTTCTCTACGTAAGTAATACCGGCATCTGTTAATACAACTGTTTTACGCTTTTCGTCAACTTCGAAATGTTTGTCGCGTTTAAGCTGTCTGGCAATTTTGGCAAATTGTTCGTAGGAAGCGCCACTGGTTGCCGATGGAGCAGAAATAATCAGAGGTGTACGAGCTTCATCAATCAAGATAGAGTCTACCTCATCAACGATTGCAAAGTGTAAATCACGCTGTCTAAGCTGATCAACTTCTCGTACCATATTGTCTCTAAGATAATCGAAACCAAATTCATTATTTGTACCGTATGTTATATCGGCACCATAAGCTTCTTGCCGTGTACATGGTCGCAAGTGCCTGAATCGTTCGTCTTCGTGCTCTTCGTTGTTGTACGTAAGATCGTAAATGAAGCTGTGATCAGGGATTATAACGCCAGTACTTAGACCAAGCGCATGGTAAATTTGACCCATCCATCCGGCATCACGTTGCGCTAGATATTCGTTTACAGTTACAACGTGCACACCTTTGCCCTCGAGCGCATTAAGATAAACTGGTAGAGTTGCTACCAAGGTTTTACCCTCTCCGGTTTTCATCTCTGCGACTTTTCCTTCGTGGAGCACCATTCCACCAATCAACTGCACATCGTAATGTCGTTGTTTTATTTGTCTCCAAGCGGTTTCACGTACAGCAGAAAAGGCTTCTGGAAGTATTGTGTCTAGTGATTGTCCTTTTTTACCAAGTTTTTCTTTTAATTCATCGGTTTTTGCTCTTAAATCTTTTGTGCTGAGCTTTTTGTATTCTTCTTCATAAGAGTTGATTTCATTAACGCGTTTTCTGAGACGGCGTAGCGTTTTCGCCTCTGGATCGCCCAAAACTTTCTTAACAAACTTCTTCATATATACCTCTGGTTTGATAATTTAATTACTGATTCGAGCTAGGCTCAGAACACTTTATAGTGCTCACCGAATAACCCAACCCTACTCGTTTGAGTTATATTATACCTTAGATATATAGTTATTAGCGAGTAAATAAACTGATAAAATCGGTTATTTTGATGCTCTTCGTAAACGTAATTTACCAACCAGTGCTCTTGCCCGAGAATTCTTGTGCTTGTCATCCGAAAATGAATGTTTTTCTTTGTGTTTTTTAAGCTGGTTTTGCAGTTTCGCTTCAACAATATCAACCGCAGCAAACATATTTACTGTCGATTCTGCAGCTGTTAATCTAACGCCGGGTATATGGAGAATAACTTCGCAAGTACATTTTTTGCCCGCTTTACTGCTCATGGATTCACTAAGCTTCACGTCGGCTCGAATCTCTGGTCTTTGCTGACGTTTTAGGTGTCTATCGAGCTTACCGATTTTTTTCTGAACGTATTTTTCTAAGTCTTTAGTTACGTCAGTTTTTATTCCTGATATTGCTATATTTTCTATCATATTGTTTCTTTTCCTCCCATATATTTTTGTAAAACTTTTGGAACATTTAGGCTCCCATCGGCATTTTGATAATGCTCAATAATGGCAACCAACGCACGTGCCATTGATATAGCCGTACCGTTTAACGTATGAACTAATTGAAGCGTGCCGTCAGCTCTTTTAACCCTTATGTTGACGTTTCTCGCCTGAAAATCAGTACAGTTTGAACAACTTGTAAGTTCTCTGAAAGCATTATCTACAGATGACCAATATTCGATGTCATATTTTTTTGCTGCTGGCGAACCGAGGTCACCACTAGCGATATTAATTATGTGATAAGGAATATCAATCTCTTGCCAAATTTTTTCTTCGATTCCTAGAATGCGTTCGTGGAGTTCCAGACTGTTTTCAGGTAAGCAGAAAGCATACATTTCTAGTTTATTAAATTGGTGCACCCTAAACAAACCTCTTGTATGTTTTCCGTATGTACCGGCTTCTTTTCTATAACAAGCACTATAACCTGCATATAGTAGGGGTAAATCTTTTTCGTCTAAAATCTCGTCCGTATGATAACCAGTTATAGGCATTTCCGCAGTGGCGATTAAAGATAGATCTTCGTCTTCTACAAAGTATTCGTTGCTTTCTTTATCAGAGCGAGGAGAGAATCCCGCACCAGTAGCCGTACGAGCATTAACTAAGTGTGGCACTGTCATAAACGTAAATCCTTCGTCTGCCATAACACTAAGTCCGTATTGCAATAATGCGTTTTCTAGAAGAGCCAATTCTCCCTTTAGAAAATAAAACTTCGTGCCGGCAACTTTTGCCCCTCGTTCAAAATCTACCCATCCTCTAGCTACTGCAAAATCAAGATGGTCGGTAGCTCCTGTTTTATTACAATCTCCATAACGTTTAATCTCAACACTACTGTCTTCATTGCCTACTGGCACATCGTCGCTGTGGGGATTAGGAACTCTGAAAAGCAAATTATCAAACTCAGCTTTTGATTTATCTAATAAGCCTTCTCTGTCTGCGAGCTCTATTTTCAATTGCTTACCTTCATCTATGAGGTTCTGGTCTGGCTTACCGCTTTTCAGTTTGCTACTCAGCTCATTACGCTTTCGGCGTAATTCATCAACCTCCTGTTGAAGGGCTCGCCATTCAACATCTAGCTTTAACAGCAAGTCAATGTCGACTTTCATGTTTTTTTCGGCCACTTTTTGTTTAATGCGCTCTGGATTATCGCGCACTAATTGGATATCTATCATATAATTCTAGTATAACTCGTGCGGTCAACTCTTTACAGTCTTATTTTTGTTTTGTATGGCTTTGATTGTAATATCGGTTCTGGATTTGGCATATTCACAATATTCACAAGGACCTCCCATGGCAGCTGTGCCAACTTTCGGCATTTCATCGCTATCCATGACTTTTTTCATTTCTTTGATAGTTTTATCAACCCAATCACTTTTTCCGGTGTGCGGAATCACGTGCGTTTCAAATTCTACGATATTATTAAATCCATCTCTGTCCCAAGTTCCGGTAGCATATACAAAGTAGCCCGTATCATTTACACCAAATCCGTTCTGTTTTAGTAACCACTGATAGATTTCCATCTGTCGTCGATACATGTCCTGCCAAGATCCTTCTTCGCCGAGACTTTTTACTGGTTCTGCTTTTGCTGTCGCTTTATAATCTACAACTATCAAATTACCGTCTTCGTCTATCCAGACATCATCAACCGCTCCGAATATATGCAAATTTGTTGCTTCGTGCAAATGAGTTACACCCGTGAAATTTGCCCGCCATTTATCTAGATCTTTATGTTTGAATGGAACGGCTTTTATCTGATTATCTTTCATGAGCGGATGTGGTTCACCCTTTTTTCTGTAGACATCGAACTCTTTTTTGAACAGCTCATCAATTGCTTTATTTATATTGAAAGGTGGGCTTGAAGGACGTTTTATTTTAAATCGTACATCCAACCAAAAACAGCGTGGACATTGCATGAATAACTCAATTTTTGATCGAGATAGCTTGAATACATCCTTTTGACCAGGTTGATATGGTTTATTTCGTTTCGCCCAATAGTTATTTGCCATACATTCATTGTAGCAACGAAGACGCGACAATGCAGGCGGTTTCAGCTCGTAGAGTAAATTTGCTTAGTGTTATGAATTCTAGTTTATTTTCTTCGAAAAACATTTTTTCATTATCGGACCAACCACCTTCGGGGCCTATCAAAACTGCGCGCGGTTTTGAGGATTGTGAATTAATAAAAGATAAATGAGGCGAGCCTTGCTCAGCTACAAATAATTCAGATTTTTCCTTAAGTTCCTCAATAATTGTTTGTAATTTAAGCGGTTCGCGGACTCTCGGGATGTCAGATCGTCCACACTGTTCGCTTGCTTCGATCACGATCTTCTCTGCACGCTCTATATCAAAACCTGTTTTCTCTGTCCGATCGGTTAACATTGGTACAAAATGTCGTACACCTAGTTCGGTGCCCTTCTGTAATACCCATTCCACTTTGTCTTTCTTAAGCAAGGCAAAACATAGATACATTTCTTTTTCAGGTTCGACAGGTTCTAGCTGTGTTATCAATTCCAGATGTACGGCGTTGTTCCCGATTTTAGTTATTTTGTACAACCTGTCTTCTTGCTTGTCATTGAAAAGCTCAACCTCCCTGCCTACCTCGTATCGCAAGACTCTTGTCCATTGATGGAATAATTTTGCATCATCCATCCAAAAATCATGCGTGAGATCTGTATTAGGTAAATAATATCTATGCAGTTTCATTTCTTTTCTAATACTACCAGACTTTCTATATGTGGCGTGCGAGGGAAGAAATTATATCCCTCAATTGCGCGTATTTTGTACCTATCTTGAAGCAGGGCTACATCCCTAGCCTGTGTGCTAGGATTGCAACTTAAGTACGCAATTTGTGGTGGTAAAACTTCTAATAACTTATTGGCTAAATCTTTATGAAGCCCCACCCTCGGCGGATCAACTATAACGCAGTGTTTATCATCAATGTACTCGAGTGCAGATTCACTAGTCGCATGAACTACTTTTATCGGTAGATTCGACGCGTTCATTTTAGCCATTTTGACATTGTTTTCATCGGATTCTACCAAAATGTCGGTCATACCTATCGGTATTCCTATAGCTCCCACGCCTGAATACATATCGATCTTCGGTATTCCTCCAGAAAAGTAATCAATTCTACCTAAGACCTGCTCAAATATTGGCAAATTTACTTGAAAAAACGAAAATACGTCATATGTGATATTTGTGCCCATTAACGTATCTGTTAGAGTTATATCACCGTTGATATAAAGGTCTTTTGTCCTTACGCTAGCGGGACTCTTTGGGTTAGAGTAACAGATTATAAGTCCTTTTAAGTTAGCTGGTTTAATGAATTGACTGAAGTCAGCATCTAATTTAGTAAATAATGCTGCCACTACTTCACCCTTTTTATTCGACCGAATTATAACTGTTTTAAAATCACCTGCTCTATATTTGTTTTTATATATGAAAGTATTCAATGACTTTAAAAAATCATCTAAAACAGAATTAATCGATTCATTTGCAAGGGCATTACGTGTAATAATCTGTTTACCGTGCGTCCCTCGCACATAACTAGCGTAATGAACTCCCCTATCATCACCCCAGAAGCCTAGTTCTACTTTGTTTCGGTATCCATATTCGTTACCAGCAAAGGAAAAATTACCCCATTTGTAAATATCAACACCTTCACGACTAAATGTTTCTTCTAATATTGCTTGTTTTGCATTGTTCTCGGCATTTAATGACATTATTTGCCATGGGCTTGACGATAAATAAACCTCAGGTTCTACTGGCTCAATTCTGTCCGTAGACCGACTGATAACGTCTGTTACGATACCTTCAAAGTAACTCCGTTTTTTCTTGGTAACACGCACATTAACTATTTCACCAGGTAGCCCGCCCCATAGAAATATCTTACGACCATCCTGAGCTTCAGCTATTCCCTGTCCACCATGAACTAATTTATCAACTTTTACATTATCTAGTATAAGTGTACTTTTTTTACTCACTAATTAATTCTATCAAAAAACTCCCTCAGATGAGGGAGTTTAAAGCTAATAGCTTATCGAGTTATAGTCGGAGGGTGCCAGCGAATACTTGCCAAGCTAGCAATGATTTAGCAACCAAGCTCAAAATCATATAGGCTCTTTCGCCATATAGATAATTAGACCACTTGCCTTTCTTTTTGTACTGAAGCCACATATTTACAGCGAAACTACTGAAGAATACGAACATACTTCCGTATATCCAATATACAAATGTCGGGATTTTACCATCGCCATATTGATTTGCACCCCATAGATACAGTCCAACACTTATCCAGGGCAATAATCCTGATTTGGTACCGATTATGAAACTTAACCAATCTGTTTTCTTTGTTGTTTGATTATGAACTTCCATCATCAATCCCATCAAGTTCATGACTGCAGTTGAACCAAATATTAGAACTAATGTTGATATATCTGATACACCTGCTAGCATTGATATAGCCAACATCATAGTGCTCGCACTAACACCGTACTCAAACCATCGAGCTTTATTTATGCCATTGTTCAGATCGCTTTCGTAACGCTTACGATAAACTGTCGCAATTACTAAATGAGCAATCGCACTCATGAAAAAGAATGCTGCTACAAGATAAGCTAATCTTACATCAAATAAATGTCTCGTTGCTGAAACCAATGTTGGGGCGTCGTTTAAATCTTTAATTGTGTCGACCGTGAGATAGTTTGTTGTGACCGGAAATAGTTTGTTTTGGCTCAATAATATTACGGCTATTCCCTGTGCAGTGTGCAAACCGGCCATAACCCAGTTCCAAACATTTAGTTTTTGCATTACGCTCATCGGGCCTTTTTTAGAACTTTTCTTTGGTACTGAAGTTTTAACTGAACTCGCTTTTTTCGCAACAGCCTTAGTTGAGCTCGCTTTTACTGATGCGCTAGCTACAGACTTCTTGGTTGGTTGCTTCTTAGTTGATGATTTTTTTGCTGTTTTTGATTTAGTTGTAGTTGATTTCTTAGTCGTTGCCATATGAGTTAATATAACATATTGACCTATAAAGTCTATATTAATTACACGGTGATTTGTCCGAGTATGACAATCCGTATTTAGCTTCTAGATAATTCTCTACACCTTGAGTCTCAAGACATGTTAGCTTTTTATCATAGATAATAATTTCGGCAATGTCAGCGTTTGCGTAATATGCTCCAGTACTTCCACTTCTTGTTCCGCCTATATAAATTTGATCAAAATTAAAATTAGGGCTAAAGCTGTTCCCTGAGCTCTGATTTGTGCTGTTAGTTATTAGCCATTCATTATCTGAGTAACTTGTTCTGCTCATAATTTCGGACCAGTTACCGTCAATTGTCGAGCTAAGGGATCTACCTGAAGAACCATTAAAATATTGCTTGAGTGTTGTTGTAGACCCACTCTTCATAAGTGGAATTATTCCACTTGAAGAGTTGTCTGAATTCTGAGTTGAACTCATCACACTTATAAACCTGGCATCCGTTGATGAACTTGTATTAGGCGCCATAATCATGAAAACGGTAAGTTCTCTTGCGGTATTACTTGTAATGCTAGATAAAAGATTGCCGTTAGATGAAAACCTAACTGCATTCAATCCGTTAATTTGATTAATTTTTAGGATTGGAGATGTACCGTATGCAGATAGTGCGTCGTTGTTGTTTCCTGATTTGTCATACCAAGCAACAACATTATCTCCGTCAGATTCAGCTGGAGATGCAGTTGATGCACTATCCCACTGAATGAACAATTGTGGACCACCACTTGAGGTACCGCTTTCAGCTGTACGAACCCCACTTCCAGTCTTCCATTTTATTCCAAACGCCATGGCATTATTAGGATTCCAACCAGATCTATTCACTAATTCTTGTACAATTGACGTTACGTCTAATCGTTCATTCACACCATTCGAACCAACCGAGTTCCAATTTGGAGGTTGCCAGTCTAATATGGTTGATGTTTTAGTAGCGTTTGCAACTGCGTAGTTACCGCTCCATGATCCTGGGTCGTCAGATGCCACACCGTAAACTTCAAATTGCACAACTCCTGCTGTTTTTGTTTCATCGGCCTGAAATTGAATATAGGCATTTTGTATTACCGCATTCTTTGGTGTTTGTATTGATCTGAATCTCAATCCTATTGTTTGGTTACCTTTTGTATTACCATCATACGACATTTCCAAGTCAGAATCTCCAAATAGTAAGGAGCCTTTACTACTTGAAGCATTCGAACCTCTCTCCTCCACTACATCTCCATAAGCAGAACCCGCTAAAGCATTAATCGTCTGTGTGTTCGGAGAAACAACTGTTTTATAAAGACTATCTGGCTCATTTGCGTCTAACCAAAGAAGTGGGTTATAGGTTGCAGGATCTACCTGACCAGCTGTTATTATAACTTCACCGTTTCTTATTATTGTAGACTTTATATCTCTAACCACTTTTGCACTTGATGATGTTTCGGGTATGTAAACTCTGCCGATCCCCTGCACCCTTTTAGCTGTAGATGACTGATCATATAAAACATCGACTTCTATTGTTGCTCTGTAGAAATCATTAACGAATAAATCTTGCTCAGGGGTACCACTATAAGATGAGTTTAGCTCAAACTGTTCTTCGGCATAGTCAATTGCGGCCTTACTTGCTATGTGAGCAATTTGAACTTGTGAATGCAATACTGCTGATCCATTTGTTTGTGTTACATTCTGGACAATTGCAATACCTACTACCGATAAAAGTATGATGAATGTTAGGATCATCGGCATAGCAAAACCTGTTTGTTTATTAATTTTTATCATCAGTTAACTTTCTTCATTGTTATATTTGTTGCGACATTAACGTCCTTGCCGTATATTTTTTCTCCTAAAGTCAATGTTAGTTTTACTAATTCAGAGTTCCCCGGACTTGTTAATGCTACATTATTCTCATCGTAATACTCAATCTGAAAATCTACTACTTTATCCGAGAGCAATGAGTCGGTGCCCTGACACGGAGACGCAACATTGCTCGACGGACAAGTTTGGGTTTTATAATTAGTTCCACATGTTGCATATTGCGGTACTATTGTTCTTCTGAATAAACTCCGGTAGTTATCGTTAGAATTTTTTGTCGTAAAGTACATTAAATTATCTATAGCGATATTATATGAACTACTACAGTTTCCTGACTTCTTATAGACAAAGTCCCTATTCGGGTCACGTCTATCGGCAGTCAGCGCTGTTTCGTATACTATAAGTGTATCTGTTGGCGCTGTATTATAAGTCCATCCACCAGAGGGGGCGTTATTGTCTGTAAGATCGCTAGACATACCATTCGCGAAGTCAGTAGCAAATAAAAGCTCGTCTTCTAGAGACAATAATAGAATTTCACCCTCCATTCTGAGTCGAGCGTGCGCCGAACTCTGTAACAGCTGACCATATTGATTGAACATAGTTGTAGCTAAAACCAGCGACAACATAGAAGCAATAGGTAAAGCTATTAGTATTTCTAGAATAGTAAAGCCTGCATTGAGTGCATTAATTTTAAAATTGATCGACTGCTTCATCTACCTACACCCCCTAGTTGAATATATGTAGCATATTCAATAAGCCTATCTCTGTTGCCATATTTAAAGTCTATTTTTACAGTCATCTTTATTAGTGACGCGGTATATTCGTTTGCGTATTGAGTATAGACTTTTGCAGTTCCAGATTTAATGAAACCACCAGTTATAGTTGGTAAAGTCGAAGAAAAATCTTCAACTTCGTATTCGTTCGAGTCGATTCCGATTGGTATGTTATCAAAAGATTTATTTTCGTATTCCTGAACTTTAGAAAAAGCTGCAGAATTTGCAGCCAGTAATGCCTCTGTCCTTGAACTTACTTGATTACCGAGAGCTAATAACAAGGTGCCCACATACAGCGCTACTGAAGCTAGAACAATAGAAAGCATTATTTCAACTAGACTGAATCCGTTTTCTTCCTTAACGCTCATCCTTTTAGTATATTACTTAAGCTTAAAGAAGACCAGAAAAAGTATATTTAAAAAGGAGATAATTCTTGTTAATTGTTGCTAAATTTAGCAATATAATGTATAAAAAGCTTATGCATAAAAAACAAAAAACCAATATTAATATTCATATCACAAGACTAACTAGGACTATATATTTCTTTATAGTAATTTTTGCGATATCAATAATAATATTTGATTCTGGTAATTTAATAACTAAAGAATCTGTAATACAACGCTGGTCAATATTAACAGTTTTGACTTTTTTTAACACATTAGCATGGTATATGGGTGCACATTATCCCAAAAGAAGTCGATCATTTAGCACCTTCGTTCTTAGTCTCGTACTAGTTCTTTTTACTGGATTTTTAACCTATTGGGAGCGCGGAATGGCTAGTACTTCAACGATTTTGTATGCGATACCAATGTTAGTTGTCGCTACTCTTAAAAACCGTCATGCGCTGATTGCTATAGCAACGACTTCGTCTGCAGTATATTCTATGGCAGCCGTTAAATATTTCAATGATTACTTTAACGAAGGTTATAGAATTCAACTCTGGGGCAATATTATTCTTTACTCTGGTACATTTTTTGTATGTGCCTGGCTAATAATGATCTTAGCTGGTCTTCGTGAAGACTCTAAATAAATTTACAGATTGAGATCTGGATAAATAGATTTTGTTACTTCGTCGGTTTCTGCACGCAATTGAGGAAAAGGCACACCTTCACGAGCAGTTACACCTTCAAAAATCCAAAATACTCTTTCACTGTAACCCCAACCACATGCTGGTGGCATTCCATACTCAAGCATCTCCACATAGTCAATATCTAACATCATAGCCTCCTCGTCACCGGCATCGCGCATCTTTTGTTGCTCAGTAAATCTGTTCAATTGGTCTATAGGATCGTTAAGTTCTGAGAAACCATTACCTAATTCAGTGCCTGCTATTACAGGTTGGAATCTCTGCACAAAATTCGGATTATTATCGTCACTTTTGCTTAGAGGAGAAATGAATGCTGGTGTATTTATTAGCCATACAGGTCCAACTACATCTTTACGTACATTTTTCCATAACTTATCTATACCTCTAGGTATGCTGTCGGATTTTTCGACTTCAAGTTTATTCTCTTTGAGAGCGCTTTGAACTTCTTCTAAAGTACAGTTAAAGACGTCTATGTCGTAATGTTTTTTGATAACTTCTGCATAATCCCATCGTTCCCAAGACCCACTCATATCTATATCCATGCCGTTGATATTGAATTGAAGTCTTCCGAATGTTTGCTCTAGAACGTATTTGTACATGTTTTCCATGAACTGCATTCCATCTTGCCAATCAGCATATGCCCAATACCACTCCATCGCAATATGCTCAGGTAAGTGTTCGTCAGAATAATTTTCATTACGAAAACGTGGGCCAATATCATAAACTTTTTCGAAACCTGCGCCTATTAACCTTTTAAGCGGTAATTCGTGACTGATACGCAAATAAAAATCCTGATCCAGTGCATCCATATGTGTTACGAATGGATTTGCATCTGCACCTCCGGTTGTGTGCTCTAGAACTGGTATATTAATCTCTAGAAAGCCGTTGTTATTCAAGAAATCTCTGGTTGCTTGCCAAAATTTACTGCGCCTTGTAAATCTATCTCGGACATCTTGATTAACATTCATATCGACGTAACGTCTTCGTAGGCGTTGTTCCTTGTCGGTAAATCCTTCTTGAGAACTTGGCATAGGACGCAGGGATTTAGTTAATAGCCGTAGTTTGCGACAATTTACTGATATTTCTCCTGTCTGCGTTTTGATAACTTCACCGGTACATTCAATGAAATCTCCACTATCTAATAGGTGAATTTCGTCGGGCATAATTAGTTCACTGTTTTGTCTGTCTGCGTCTGAACTTGGTTCACCCGAACGAATAAATATCTGCGCTTGTCCGCTCATGTCGCGAATTACTATAAAAGCAAGCTTACCGAATTTCCTAATAGTCAATATTCTACCCACTACTGTTACAGTAGAATTTTCTAGGCTAGAAAATTCATTTACAATTTCAGATAAATTATGTGTTCTATTCGCCTTTGCAGGATATGGGTTTAAGCCAAGCCCGCGTAAGTCGGATAATTTCCTTAATCTCTCATCTCTAAAATCTTTTAGCGTCGCCATACTAATCCTAGTTTACAATATTATTGAGCTTTTTATTCTAATTTTGAATTAGTTAATTTCTTTAATCGTATAAGTATTAGTCGACGATGGTGTTTTGATTTCAACCTTTTCGCCAAGTTTCTTGCCTAATAGAGCTTGGCCGATTGGTGATTCGTTAGAAATCTTACCCTCCATTGGATCAGCCTCTACGCTACCAACTATTGTAAAGGTTTTTTCGGTTTTACCGTCTTTCAGAACTACTGTGTTGCCTAACGATACGGTATCGTTTTTCTTTGGCTGTTTAATTACTTCTGAGTTGTTTAAAATATTCTCTATTTCAGCAATACGGATTTCTGCTCGTTCTTGGTCTTGACGCGCTGAACTATACTCAGCATTTTCTGACAAATCACCGAATTCCCGAGCTGATTTAATCCTTTCTGCAAGCTCGCTACGACTGCCAATTAACATGTCGAGCTCTGTTTTAAGCTCTGCTATTCCCTCACTAGTGAGTTTGTATTGTTTCTGCTTCATTATTATCCTTTAAATACAATTTTAAATTATGATTTCAGTAAATTCTCGGTATCTATCAAAGTCACTTAACTATATCAAAAACAAACATGTTTCTACAACTGAATTTTATCTTTGATTTGTGTTGCAACTTCCTCTAAATTGACTGTGGTTGTTTCACCGGTTTGTCTATATGTTATTTCAGCATTATTTTCATCTAATGTTCTTTGGCTCAATACTAACCGTATTGGTATACCCATAAGCTCAGCATCGGCAAATTTTGTGCCCGGACGTTCATCTCTATCATCATAAAGCACTTCAATACCGTTTGACTCTAACTCCTTATAAAGCATATCGGCGTGCTCACTTATGTCACCAATTGCCACAAGATAAACATGATAAGGCGCAACGTTCGAGTGCCAAACTAGGCCCTTTTCATCACTCATCATTTCTGCAATCACTCCCATGACACGAGTGACTCCGATACCGTATGAGGCTAGGAAAATTGGTTTTTGCATACCGTCTTTGTCCGTATATGTAAAACCCATGCTTTCTGATTTTTCTGTACCGAATTTAAATATGTTACCTACTTCGGCACTTACTACTGGTTTTAAAGTTGATTTATCTATTCCAATTTCCTGTGTAGCATCATCTAATACTTCTTCATTAACAGCGACTGTATTCTCTTCATCTGTATAAAGCGTATCCTCACCAGCTTCACAAATAGTTTGAAACTCGTGGCTAAACTTTGTAAACGCCCCACCGCTCGCAAATGTAACAAATGTCTTATTTCCTATACCCAGCCGATCAAAAACTCTTTTATAAGCTTCAATGACAGTGTCATAATATTTGTCCATGTCTTCTTGAGTTGCATGCACGGAATACATGTCTTTCATTACAAATTCACGACCGCGCATCACTCCACTTTTGCTTCTAAGTTCATTGCGGAACTTTGTTTGAAATTGATAAACACTCTGCGGAAGGTCTTTATAACTGTTTACATGTTGCTTTAACATCTCAATAATCGCTTCTTCATGGGACCATGCAAGTCCTACTTCGTGTCCATCTTTGAGGTGCGTTTTAAACCAAACATCAACCACGTCATCATCCCATCTGCCGGTACCAGTCCAAGTATCTGGACGTTGCAAAGCAGACATTATTAATTCACAGCCGTTTATTGCGTTCATTTCTTCTCGGACAATTTGCTTAATCTTTTCAACAACTCGTATGCCAAGAGGAGTATATGCGTAGACTCCGGCCATTACTTTGTATACATAGCCGGCCCTGATAAGTAGTTGGGCATTTTTGGCCTGTTCATCAGCTGGTGCATTCTTCAATGTTTTAATGAATAGATTGGTTCGCCTCACGTTGCTAGTTTCTCCTAATTTTTTAAGTTTGAATTGGCAAAATTTGAATAATATATATTTAAAACGGCTACTTATTAGCCGGGAATCTAAGGTTAATATATTGATTAAAACCCATTAGTATAATTGTATCTTATATAGAGTGAAAACAAAATAACACTAGTTTATAAAACAATAGTAATTCTAATTAACTCAACGAACGAATAATACGTAAAATGCAATGGAGTTTTTAATAGCATGCATCATCATAGAGCTGTAAATTGACTTATGTTTTTGCGATATGTATATAAGAAAAACTGAAAATATCATCGTATCTATAGCAGCTATGTAGTTGAGATTATCGTATTCTAGGTGAGCGGCACCAAATAAAATCGATGTTATGATTGTAGAGGCTAATATCGTCGTATTTTTGCTGAGATTGTTGAACAAATATCCGCGAAATAAAAGCTCCTCAAAGATTGGAGGAATAATAGAAACCAGTAAAAATAGTTGAATATAAGAAGGAAAGCTATTCGGTCTAGCTAATCCTAATTCCTGCGACTGATTCACATCTACCTTGGTGCCGATCTGTAATACTATAGTTACGATAATCATGGTCAAGAAATATAGACCGTAGGTGAGAATAACGTCTATGACATTATTCCATGTCGGTTTATTTTTAATCATGAATAATTCATCGGGCTTTGATTTCTGTCGATTGATAAACTTTAATAAAATTTTTATTGCAATAATAGCTACTAGAACAGATGTAGCGAGTTGTACTAAAACATTTTTACTAATAATGTCGACTATCTGGTCTTTGGTGTTCCCGACAATTGATAGAATGATTGCCACGCTAAACAATGCGATGTACTGCGCACCAAAAAAAGCAACGGATGCTGAAGCAATATTACTAATAACGCCAAGTATATGTGGCTTGGGATGTTCTGGCTCTTTATTATTAGCCTTTTTTTTAGTTGATGAAGAATTTTTTAACATCTAATACCGTAATTAATACAAATAACATCATTAATAATGCAAAGCCTGTAGCATGAATTCTTTCCTCTGTTTCTTTCTTGAGGGGTTTCTTAAATAACCTAAAAATCAACGTTACAAAAAGTCTTCCCCCATCGAGCGCTGGTATTGGAAGTATGTTCATTACTGCAAGTGACACAGATATAATCGCTGTTAGAAATAAAACTGCGATAAATCCCTGTGAGCTCATTTCTTTTAGGATATAACCAATTCCTACGACACCTGTAACCTGTTCACCTGCTACAGATGCTTGGCCATGAAATAGGTCTGCTATGATACCACCTAATCCTTGAAGTGTTAATCCGAAAAACTGAAAAGTTGTTACTGTCCCAACTATGGGCGCAGACCAGGTTGAGCGTTGCTTGATGTAGTCAGAAGGTATCATACCTAAATATCCTTTTATTTCAGGGCATTGTTCACTAGTATCTTGTATTTCTGAACGGCATATTTGGTTAGCGGTCTTACTGTCTTCTACTTCTTGTTTGGTCAACAATTTTGCTGTTACTGTTTCGCTCTTTCCATCTCTTACTAAATCGACAACTACATCTCTCCCTTCAAAATTCTTTGTATTCTCTGAAATATCTTGTGATTTAGTAAATTCGACTTTATTCGCATCAACAGACTCAAGGCAATAATCACAGTCATAGTTATTATCTTCAATACTCTTTATATAGTCGCCTGGTTTAATACCTGCAATATCTGCTGGAGAACCAGGACTGACGTAACTAACAACTACGTCTTGTTGAACAATTTTTGTATCACTTGCTATGCTAAATTGATTTTCAACAACTTGAGGCATACCTGTTGCAGCGACAATTGTGAGCAGTACAATCGCAGCAATTATATTCATAAATACTCCAGCAACCATTACTGCTACTTTGTTTTTGAGCTTAGCCGCTCCAAATGAGCCCTTGGTCGTATCACTATCGTGCTCACCCTTTAGTTTTACAAAACCACCTAACGGTAACCAGTTTAATGTGTATTTTGTACCATTTTTTTCAGTTAGAACTTTGGCTCTGGGAGGAAAACCAATGCCAAACTCCTCTACTTCTATCCCTGATTTTCTTGCAGCCCAGAAATGACCAAATTCATGCACTATTACAAGAGATATTAGTAGCAAAACCCCAACAAAAATAAGCATGATTATATTATACTTTAACTCCGCAGTATTAAACTAAACTTTAAGTATTTCTTGTTCCTTAAGCTTGGAAGCACTTTCAATGTCGGTCTTACATGAGTTAATTTCTTCTTCAATGTCTTTTTCAATCCTTTTAGCGTCATCCTCACCAATTTGTTTGTCTTTTTTAGCTTTATCAACTAGATCGATAGCATCATGACGTGCTTTACGCATTCCTATGAAAGCTTCTTCTTGTTTCTCACCGAGTTGCTTTACTATCTGTAAACGACGTTCCTCAGTTAGCGGTGGGATCTGGATTCGTACAACTCTACCGTCGTCAACAGGATTGAATCCAAGTGATTCATTTGTGCGAATTGCTTGAGCTATTGCTTGGATATTACTTGGATCAAAGGGGCTAATCTGAATTAATTGAGGTTCTGGAGTAGTTATAGTTGCAAGTTGAAGTAGTGGCATAGGTGTGCCGTACGCCTCAGCCATAATATTCTCAACCATGTTTGGGTGGGCCCGTCCAGTACGAAGTTTCTTTATCTCTTCGTCAAAATGCTCTCTAACGGCTTTTAGTTTAGTCTTCAGTTGATTCAATACTTCATTTGGATTCATAAAACTCACTTTCTATTAAAGTAATTATACCAGTAATTTTAGTCTCCCTTAAAACCCCGTTTTTCAAGACCTTTCAACATACTATGCGCTGCTTTTTCCGCTCTCTTTTGTTTATCTTCCGAATGTTCTCCAACCAATATATCAATCACGGCCTCACCAGCACCTTCTCTAGTTTGCGCCTCAAAAAATTTAATATCTAGCTCTTTGCGCAAATCCATTGCTTGTATTATAGATGTGCGAGCCTCTTTCATTCTTTTGGTGTAGTTATCATTATCTACGATTTTTCCATTAAGTCTAATAACATCGCCTCGAGTTCTAATTTGGCGCATCCACTGATCAAAGAAAGCTGTACGATAGATGCCTATTGCTGTTTTGCCAACAGGTTTAAGAACCCTATTAAGATCCACTATGGCTGACGGAACTGCGTCTAGCAAAGCAATGCCATCATCAGGGTAGTGTGATATTTCTGTAAAATAAATATCACCATCACCTCTTGGCTGTGCATATTGAACTAAAGTACCGTTTCTTAAGGAATCTGCAAGCCTCCTATTCTGTTCTAGCTCATATGCAAAATAGTAATGTTTTCCTTCCTCTTCAATTGCTCCGTCTCTAAATTGCGGAATTCTTGTCGTCCCTGATACAACCGGATGAATTGGACCTACACCTTTATACGGAGGTGTTTGAGCAGATAATTTTATAGCTTCTGTAACAGCCGCACCTTTACCGACACCAAAAGCTCCGCCAACGGTTGCGATTGTAATGTTGCCAAGCTTTTCACTAACCTCAATGGAAGGAACATAGAGATGACTTGGATTTAATCTAAACAACTCTCTATCTGCTTCTTCGTGCAAACCAAAATGCTCAGGAGGTGCAAGAAGCTTATATCCCTCAATAATAGCAAGCTCTTCTGATGAGGGTATTCTATGCGCCTTCATATCAGCCTTTATGCTATTTCGCCAAGTTGCATTCGCGAGAATCTTCGTACAACGATATTCTCGCCTAATTGAGCATTAGCTTCCTTTACGAGTTCACCCACAGTTTGATCTGGATTTTTGATGAACGGTTGGTCCATTAGACAACGTTCAGCGAAATACTTCTTTAACATTCCTTCAACAATCATTGGAGCTTTGTCGGCTGGTTTGCCTTCTGCTACAACTTTCTCAGTAAATTCTGCTGATTGTTTTTCCCGAATTTCCGTAGGGATATCATCGACTGAAACATACTCAGGCGAACTTGCTGCGATGTGCATCGCAACATCTTTTACTAGGTCTGTGAATTTTTCATTTTTAGCAACGAAGTCTGTTTCGCAGTTAACCTCAACAATGACACCGATTCGGTTGTCATGTATATAGCTTCCAATTACACCTTCTCTGGCTTCTCGCTCGCCACGCTTTTCTGCTTTGGTCATACCTTTTTTACGCATTGCTTCTAGAGCTTTATCAAAATCTCCGTTTGCTTCAGTCAGTGCTGCTTTCGCATCTGTTAAACCAACACCTGTAAGATTTTTTAACCTCTTAATATCGTCTATTGATATAGTCACTTTTATTCCCCCTTCTTAGTTTCAGGTTTATCTGTCTTCCTTGATGCCTTACCGGCTTCGATAGCCTGTTTTACGTAGTCGCAAATTAAATCTATAGCTTTAATAGCATCATCGTTACATGGAACTGGATATGTTATTGTTCGCGGATCACCATTAGTATCAACAAGTGCTACTACTGGAATGTTTAGTTTGGTGGCTTCAGCAACTGCATTTTTATCATGCAAAATATCAACAACAAATACTATTCCTGGTCGAGCGTGCATTTCCTTAACACCACCATAAAGTTCGTTCATTTCATCGATTTCTTCTTGGAAACGCTGTACTTCAAGTTTATTATATTTGGCTGCTAACTCTCCGCTAGCCATTCTTTCTTCAAGCTTCTTTAAATACTTAATCCTTGCACCTATTGTGTTGTAGTTTGTTAACATTCCACCCAACCATCTGTTAACAACGTATGGCATATTGGTTTCTTCGGCAAGTTTTAACACTGATTCTTTTGCTTGTTTCTTTGTTGAAACTAACAGAACTTGTCCACCTTCTGAAACTTTCTGCGTTATTACGGCTAAGGCTTTTTCGAGATTTTCTGCTGATTTTACGAGGTCAATGATGTGTGTATCGCCTCTTTTGCTGTGAATGTATGGGCGCATTGCGGGATGCCATCGGCTAGTTTTGTGGCCAAAGTGCGCACCTGCTTCAAGTAATTTTTTAGGGTCGACAGAAATACCTGCCATATTATTAAATCCTTTCATCTTCGGTAAGTCGGTTCTCAGTCGTCGCACTACTGGCTCCGGCTGAGAGGATTTTCGACTCCCTGCTTAATATTTAGTAGCAATATTGTAGCATTAATAGTCATAGTTATCAAGTGTTATTGACCTAGATTAACAGATATGATAAACTATCACTTAACTATGAAAAAAGATTTGCACCCAAAAGACTACAGATTAGTCGTATTTGAAGACCTCAATGACGGCACAAAAATATTAACCAGATCAACTGTAAAAAGTGAAGAAACAGTTAAATGGGAAGACGGCAATGAGTACCCTCTTGTAAAAGTACATATTTCGAGCTCGTCTCATCCGTTTTACACAGGACAAGAAAAGCTAGTCGACATTGAAGGTAGAGTCGACAAATTTAAGGCACGCCGTGAAGCAGCTACTAAAGCAAGGGCTGAGCTAGCAGCAAAAGCTAAAAAATCAGTAAAGACAGAAAAAGCCGAAAAAGAAACCCAAAAAATCGGATAGCTAAGATAAACAGAAGCTCCCACGACATATTACTGGGAGCTTTTTTATTTGTAAAATCAGTAAAGGGGTAAAAAATGAAATACGACAATTACAGGCAAGAACTCGAGACTCTAAAAAAAATGCTAGAGGATCCTAGTTTTTTTTCTTCGCGCGAATATCCTAAAACAGCTAAACGGATATCTGAGCTTGAGGAAATAGTAGATATAGTCGAAGCAATTAATAAAGCTAAGAAAAACTTGGTCGAATCTCTAGAA
Source organism: Candidatus Saccharimonadota bacterium (assembly GCA_020428465.1). Taxonomy (GTDB): domain Bacteria; phylum Patescibacteriota; class Saccharimonadia; order Saccharimonadales; family SZUA-47; genus JAGQMY01. The sequence goes on along the minus strand of JAGQMY010000005.1, from coordinate 9,126 downwards.
TTAGCCAAAGGTACTGACGAACTTGCTGAACTGGCGAAGCTTGAAGTTGAATCCTTGAATAAGGAAATAAGCAACAAAGAAGCTACGCTCCAAGAACTTCTTGTTTCTAAAGATCCGAACGACGATAAGGATTGTATCGTTGAGATTAGAGCAGGAGCTGGTGGTGATGAAGCATCATTATTTGCTGCCGAATTATACAAAATGTATGTTCGTTTTGGCGAGACACATCAACTTAAGGCAGAGCTTCTTAGTGAAAGTCCTTCGGAAGCTGGTGGTTTTAAAGAAGTTATTTTCAAAATGTCTGGTCCTAGTGCATACGGTACTCTTAAGTTTGAGGCCGGCGTACACCGCGTTCAGAGAGTACCGGCTACCGAATCACAAGGGCGAATACATACCAGCACTGTAACAGTAGCCATTCTACCTGAAGCCGAAGAAACAGATATAGAAATTAATCCGAATGATTTACGAGTTGACGTATACCGCTCTAGTGGCAACGGTGGTCAAAGTGTGAATACCACTGATTCAGCGGTCAGAATCACTCACCTACCTTCTGGAATTGTTGTAGCAATGCAAGACGAGAAGTCTCAAATTAAGAATAAAGAGAAGGCTATGGGCGTGCTAAGATCACGTTTGCTTCAAGCAAAAATTGAAGAAGAACAAGCAAAACTTAGCGCTGAGCGCAAAAAACTTATAGGTTCTGGCGACCGAAGCGAGAAAATCCGTACTTATAATTTCCCTCAAGATAGGATTACTGACCACCGAATAGGTTATTCTAGATCAAATATACCATCAGCCATGTCTGGAGATATTGAGGATTTATTTAGTGAACTGCGCAAAGTAGAGGCAGATTTGCTGAAATTAGAATAATTATGACAATAAACGAATGTCTAAAACAGCAAAAAGTATTATTAGAAAGTCATAATATACCGACCGCATACCTCGACAGCGAATTGATAATTTCTTATGTACTTAATAAAGAAAGGTCATGGATACTTGCTCGCCCGGAATATAGATTAAATTCTAAAGATTTAAGTAATATCCAAACTTTGTGTAATAGAAGAGCTTCTCATGAGCCAATAGCTTATTTAATTGGTAAACAGGAATTTTATGGTCGAGATTTTATCGTTTCTCCGGACACTTTAACTCCACGACCAGAGACCGAGACAATGGTTGAACTTTTACTAAGCCAGGTAGAAAATCTAAGGTCGAAAGTCGAAAGTGTAAACATAATAGACGTTGGTACTGGTAGCGGATGCATTGTTATAACCGCAGCACTAGAGATCTCAAATTTCGAACTACGAAATACGAGATTTGAATACTTTGGTTTAGACATTTCTACGCCGGCATTAAAGATCGCTTGTGAGAACGCTAAAAGACATAAAGTCGATATAAAATTTAAGAAATTTGATTTAATTAAAAATACTTTTGACCTTCAAGAATCATCATTTAACATTTTCTTAGCCAATCTGCCTTATGTTCCTAAAAATTTTAATATAAATTTAGCTGCTACTCATGAGCCTAATTTTGCGATTTTTGGTGGTGATGACGGACTCGATTATTACAGACTACTATTTGATAAAATTCATAAAATTAACAGCTTAGTAATCACCGAATCTTTGCCTTTTCAGCATACTGAATTATCGAAAATCGCAAGAAAAAATGAATTTAAGCTAATAAATAGTAGCGACTTCATACAAGTATTTAGTTCTAAGTGAAATTATTGGTATTTTGCGTAGCAATCATTTCTAGCTGCTTGTATAATCGTGTCATTCGCTTCTGAATTACTAACTCGCTTTAAACATTCTTCTAAAGTTTCGTCAGTCATACTTTTTGGCTCAGTAGCAGTATTCGTTGGTCCATAAGAAATTCCGCCCGATTGTGTTGACGTAGATGGTGCTGTTGGAGAAGTCGACGTTTGTTTTTTAAATACATATCCTCCGACTAACAGCATCAATATCGCAATCCTGTGACTATTAAAGCCTTAAAGTTCATGGATTAATTATAGCACTTAGTTATTTATTGTTCTGGGGCTGCTTCTAGAGTTGCCTGCAGGGTTTGCTCTTTATCATCACGAAGAATTTTTATATCTACCGTAGAGCCTACGCGCAATCTCCCAAGTACACTAACAACCGTATTGTCTTTATCTAGTTTTTTACCATTTATCTCTGTAATGATGTCTTTCTCTTTTAGCCCAGCTTTTTCAGCCGGTGATCCCGCAAGTATAGACTGGCTTGTAGATGAAGATACTGGTATATAAGCACCCTCTGTTACATTGATTCCTAGCTGTTTTGCTGTATTTTCATCAAGTGATATGTAACGAATTCCTAAGTATGGTCGTTCCAATTTTCCTGTCTCAAGTACTGTTTCAATCAATGGTTTTATATCGTTGATAGGAATTGCAAAACTTATATTTTGTGCATTAGCAGTTGCCACATTAATGCCTATCATTTCACTTGAAGAATTGACTAAAGGCCCTCCTGAATTACCGCTGTTAATTGCTGCATCGGTTTGAATTAAGTTTTGTAATGATTCTAGTCCCCCGCCGTCATAAGCTTGTATATCTCGACCGAATCCAGAAATAATTCCACTCGTAACCGTATTTTTAAATTCGCCAAGGGCGTTACCAATAGCAACAACTTTGTCACCAATTTGTACTTTATCGGAATCACCAATACTAACAGGTGTAAGCTCCTTGCCTGATAAATCCTTAATCTTCACAAACGCCACATCAAGAGGATCGCTACTATTTGTTCTACCCACAACATCAGCATCTAGTTCAGTGCCGTCATTTAAAGTTACTTTTACACTATTTGTTCCGCTTGGCACTACATGGCGGTTAGTAATTATAAGTCCGTCTTTACTAATTATTACTCCGGTTCCAGCTGATTGCTGAAGATACTGTTGCCCGAAGCTGAAAAAGTTTTGAGATAATGCAGTTGAGGTGACATCTATTGAAACAACGCTTGGGCTTACATCATTTGCAATTGTATTAACTAGATTTCCTTCACCGTCGATTATCTGACGCTGAACAGTTGTACTGCTCTGACTGGCATCTGGATTATATTTAGAACCGAAATACCCACCAAAAAATCCTGCGACTACAGCTATCATTATTGTTAATATAGATGAGTAATTAATACTCTTATTTGGCTTTTTGCTATTTACGTTCACTTTGGGCTCTTTATCCATCACAAGCATTCCCGCTTTAGTTTTATATTATATTTCCGTTCCAGTTCGAATAAACGATTATGAACAACAGTATCAAAACCAATACTATTGCGAACTGTCGTATGACATTTTTGCTTAGTTTATCTCTTTTTTGTAGATAGTACATTGAAGCCATGCCATACCCAACTGCAGTTATTATCAAAGCTGGCTGAGAAATAACTTTGTAATATATTAGCCAGTGACTAGTTAACCAAGTCAACGAAGCACAGAAAAATGCCCATACATAAGCTGTGGTTTTTGCCATACTTTCATCATAAACAGCTAAGAAATGACGTGCGCTAAAGTAAGTCGTAATCCAAATAGCGAATGTTAGACCAGTTTCGGGCGCCTCATTCCAAATGAGAAATATAGCGACCAATGCCATTGTCTGGGCTATTAATGCTTGCAATCCTACCAATAAATCGTTGGATCTGGGTTTTATAAAAAGTAGCCAAAGTAAATAGAATGATACCCATATAATTTGTAGCATTTGGGTGCTAGATAATGAGACAAAAATAACTGTAGATAGCCCCACAATCAGATCAACTGCATTAGCTCGAAAATTGGCAGGCCAATGTCTAACCTTTACCGCGACTACTCTCCACTTACTCAGCACTACAACAATAAAGGCGAATGCCGTCAATTCTAGACGTACTAATACGAATATCGCCAATGGCAAAATAGTCTTTAACAATACATGTAGAAACGGAGATAGTTTTCTCCGGCTACTAGTTTGACGTCGACGTATTAACTTCATTACTTCCCAGTATTATAACAAAATCTGCTGTTTCTGAAGTTGGCAATCCTTCTATGTTTTGAGTCGTTTTTACTAATCCTAACCTTTTTTCAAGATAACTAAGAGTGAAAGGTTTTGAATTGGTAACATCTACTAAAACAGTCTTGGCATAGTTATCAGTCGGAGCATTATCTATTTTGACTATATTGTATCCATATGATTTTAGCTCTTTTTCTCTTTCGGTGGCGAGCCCTGGTGTTGCTGTGCCATTCAATATAACTATTCGGGCATTTTCTTGTTTCAAGAAAGGATCGAGAAGAGTATTCCTTATGTAAGAATGTATTTTGTCATATTGGTACAAGCCTTCAAGTGGTTCAACTATCGATTGACCGTTTACATTATCAGTACCTACTAAAATATTGGGAGGATCTGCTAGACCAATCGAGACAAACTTGTCTGCGCCAATATTCTGCATGATTTCATATAGCCTCTTCAGCTCACCTGTACCATTTAAATCAGTTCTTACGTTATCACCGAGAGTATTAATTAGCTCAACGACTTTGAAAGGGTTTGAGAATGTACCGAGCGTAAGTACTTTTTGTTCCAATGCTAGTATTACTTCACGTTGACGTTCAGTTCTGTCGAAATCTCCCCTGGCACTTCCATGGCGTGATCTCGCATACATTAAAGCTCTATTACCGTCGAAAGTTTGCATTCCTTTATCGGCTATTAATGGACTGCCCTTATTTAGCCATGCCATTGTAGCGTCATAAAGCGGCTCTTTTACATCAATCGTTATTCCACCGACTGTATCGATTGCTTCTTTAAATGCTGTAAAATCAACCATTACATAATAGTGAACTGGAATTCCTAGGACCTCACTCGCTGATTGTTTTATTGCTTTTAGGCCGTAATCTTCGGCTAACTGTTTGTCACTATCAGTTTTATTAGCTTCAGAAAGTTTACGCTGTTTTGCGGTTGAATAAATGGCGTTTATCTTCATTGAATTCCCGAGCGCATCCTTAACATACATATCTCGTGGCACACTAAGTAATGCCGCTTCGTTTTGAACGGGATCAATACTTGCGAGCAAAATCGTATCTGTTAGATCAGGCGCTTCGTGACCAGGTCCTCCCTTGCCAAGTAATAGTATATTTACTCTTCCGTCGCCTTCACCGTTAAGAGCAGATGGCTGAACGTTTTTTTGTAAACCTGCAGCGCCTTCCCCATTACCCTTGAATATTTGTCGCGTCTTTAGATAACCATAGCCCAAAATTGAACCCAGTGATAAAAATATTACAATGAATAGAACGCCAACAGTCTTAAATACCCTCTTTCGAACTGGTTGTTTCTTCTTATCTTTTTTGGATTTGAAAAATAAGAATCGGCGTCTTGGCTTTTTCGGAATGTCATTATCTAGATTTAAATCAAAATTATTTTTGCTAACCTTGCTCTTGTCTTCAGAATAACCTATAAAGTCTTGATTTATAGATGGATTTCGCTCATTTAAGCCTTCGTTCGTCTTTGACTGAATCTCTAAATCAAAGCTATTTGTTGATGTAGGTGCATAGTTTTGTCTAAACCTTTTTCTAATGTCGCCATTATCAATATTTCCAGTGTTTGATATAAATCCATCGACACTACTGAACTTCTTTTTACGCTTATTATTTTGCTTAAAATTTTCCATTAGGCTTAGCTTTTTATTATAACCTTTAAAGCTCTTAATCGTAAAATTCTTTCGCTTTTGTCGTACTTTTTAATGTATAGTCATCTTTATGACAGAAAGTGAAAATCAAGAGAGCAAAGATACTGTCGTCTCCTATAATGGACAAAATCATAAAGTAATGAAAATGTCCGCTTCAAGAGTTTTTAAGGGATTATCTGGCACATTAGGCTTATTAATAGCCGCCCCTCTTCTTGCGCTACTAATTACATCTCACATTTTCCAGCCCTATCAAGTTGATGGACAAAGTATGGAAACTACACTACAGGACGGCGATAGATTAATCGTATATAAACTTCCTAAAACCATTTCTAATTTAGGAGGCAGTGCTTATATACCAGGTAGGTGGGATATTATCGTATTTGATAAACCCAAACAACTAAACGCACCGGAATCAACTAAACACTTAATCAAACGGGTTATAGGGCTTCCAGGTGAAAGAGTCTTAATCAGGCAAGGTAAAGTTACAATTTTTAATAAGGACAATCCCGAAGGTTTTGATCCTGACGCCAATAAAGATTATTCAAAAGACATAATATCTACAAGTGGAAATGTAGATTTAACCGTTGGTTCAAATGAGGTATTTGTACTAGGCGATAATCGTGGTAATTCAGCGGATTCGCGTGTTTTCGGACCAATACCTAGCTCAATTATAGTTGGTGACGCGACAGTACGTTTCATACCTGTAAACAATATGAAGCGACTTTAGGCTAACTATTCGACGTTAAAAAGATTCAATATTTTCTCAAGTTCAGATTCGTTTTTGTAGTTGATAATTAGATTTCCACCGTTCTTTTTTTCTTGTATTTTAAAGTTAAGACCGTGTTTTTTCATCCCATTTAACAGAGGTGAGATGTACTTATTATTTGAACTACTTTTTTGTTCAATATTCTTTTTTTGCAGTCTAACATATTCCTCTGCATCTCGGACTGAAATGTTAGATTCAGTAATCATTTTTAGTAAAATAATTTGCTTTTTTGGGTCGTTTTTCAATGCCAAAATTGCACGAGCGTGACCCTCGCTAATTGAATTATTCTGTAAAGCCTCAATCGCTTGTTTAGGTAATTGTAGCAACCTAATTATGTTGCTAACTGTGGTTTCTGCCTTGCCCAACTTGTCTGCAATTTGTTTAGGTGTCAATGAAAACTGATCTCTTAGCTTCACTATTGAAATTGCTGTTTCGAGTGGAGATAAGTCAACACGCTGAACATTTTCAACAAGAGCAATTTCAAGTTCTTCCAGTTCTTTATGATCTCTAATTATTGCAGGTATTTTATTTAAAGAAGCGAGTTGCGAGGCTCGAAATCTACGTTCACCTGCAATTATCCTGTACTTGCCATTTGACGATTTCGGTGTGACTATTAATGGTTGTAAAACCCCATGCTCTTTTATCGATTTTGCTAGTTCCTTGAGTGATTGTTCATCAAAATGCTTTCTTGGTTGATCTGGGTTTGGTTCAATGTCATTAATATTCAAATGCTTAATTGATTCACCCGGCTCAGCAACATTAGCAATATCGAATCCTGTTGGTATTAATCCTTCTAAGCCTTTACCGAGTGCTGTTTTAGCCACGATTCATAACCTCCTTTGCAAGCGATTTATAAGCACGCGCTCCTTTAGACCATTTATCGTGCTCAAATACAGTTTTACCGAAACTTGGTGCTTCAGCAAGTCTTACATTTCTTGGTATAACTGAATTAAATACGTATTCATTAAAATGCTTTTTTACTTCAGCAATAACTTGGCTTGATAGCGCATTTCGAGAATCTACCATAGTCATTACAACGCCCAAAAGCTTAAGATCCGGATTTAGCCCAGATTGAATTCTCTGAATAGTTTGCATCAATAAACCTAAGCCCTCTAAAGCATAAAACTCAGTTTGCACAGGAATTATTACACTATCCGCTGTAACTAGTGCGTTTATACTTAGCAGTCCTAATGACGGTGGACAGTCTATTAATATATAATCAAACTTTGCTTGGTTTATTGCGTTTTTTAATACTGTTTCTCTGGATAACACACCGACCAATTCTTGTTCTGCTGCCGCTAAACTGGGTACTGCTGGCAGAATAAATAAATTATCAATACCCGTTTCGACAACAGATGTATTAAACGAAGATTTGCCCGATAACAGAGTATACGTTGAATTATTAATAATGGCTTTATCTAGACCAAGTCCACTTGTTGCGTTAGCTTGTGGATCTAAATCGATTATTAATACTTTTCTGCCCGACTTAGCTAGAGACGCCCCTAAATTTATAGTAGTGGTAGTTTTGCCTACCCCGCCTTTTTGATTCAATACCGCAATAACCCTCATATTATAAGACTATCATATTATCAGCTACAGTTTATCTTATATTTCGACCTTCACACCAAGCATATGATCCACTGTTAAATGTTGCCGTTCCACTTAAGGTAAACGTTACAGAAGTAATTGCACTAGTATTGCCCCATACTCCTGCCCCACTAAATCTATTAACCTGTGTACCTATTGGTTCAATTCCTGCCATCGTCCAGTCAACTCCTGCATTTACGCCTACCGTATTGCTAATGTATAGATTAGCGCTAAACGGAATATTACTCGTGGCAGTACCAGAAAGTTGGATTTCCGAGTCACTTGAGTCTTGCGAATCTATTACAGTTGTACCTGTTATGCCATAGGTATTCCAACCATAAGATGCTCCACCAGAATCACCATTGAATCTAATAATCGGAAATGCGTTTGCAGACCTACCTGTTGCATTTACCCTACAGTGTAGATACTCTGTTGATTCTGCAAGATTAACCGTAATTGTAGTATTAGCTGAAGTTATAGTATTTTCACCCAATACCCTTGTTGTTGAGCAGTCAGACCAATACCCATTCTCATAGCACCGGTTCTTGCCGTCAGCAGAATTATAATAAATTCCACCATCTATACCGGTTGGATCTCCCGTTGTATTCTTGGTATCAAGCACAAACAGTATGCCGGTAGCATCCGCAACTCCCGGTCCTACTTGCACAAGTCCAGTATTTGTGTCGACTATGAAATAGCTATTTCCACTTCCGTTACGAATGTCTAGAGCGGTTGATGATGTTGATTGAATCTGTAAAGCACCACTGTTCGCAACCGTAAATACCGCACCACCACTTCTTTGTAGATCAATTAAGCTTCCACTCGCAGAAGTTTTATTAATAGAAATTGTGTTGTTATTACTTGAATCAGTTTGAGCAATACCAGAGGCAAATCTTAAGTATCCACAAGTGTCCGAGTCTGTGAGACAAATTGTGCCAGACTCATCAGGAAAACTGATTGCTCTTGAAACCGTTGCCGATGAAGAAAGTGTAGTTTGTCCGAGAACTACTCCGCCACTATTGAATGAATTGGTACCCGTAAACGTTTGGGTTCCGTTTAGTAAGGTAACATTACTTGATAATAGACTGTCGTTTATCAATCCCGATCCATCCAACTGTACTAACT
>JAGQMY010000052.1 GCA_020428465.1 Candidatus Saccharimonadota bacterium | reverse complement strand
GCCTTTTGCGATTAATTCATCATAAAGTTTCTGCAAATCAGGATTAGTAAAAACTCCCAAATCTTTGCTCCTAGGATCTGCTATATCCCTTGCGTCCAGAAGCGTTTTAACTCTAGATTGATGTGTTGATTCGCTTTTTAATATATTTCCGAAAACCTTATTGCCATATAGATCATACAATTTTGTATAGACATCATGAGCTAACTTTTCTTCTTCAATTAAGTAGAGTAGAAGATCTCTCGATTCAGTAGGTACGGACGCTGTGTCAATATTTTCGTCTACGGTCATCATTCCGTCACCCATATCGTAGTTATTAATGGAAACAATGTTGTCATCGTCCTTGATGTTCATTTTTTCTAAGGCGAACCATGCACTTCCAGCGCACAGTATCATCACACCAGTTAGTGCTAGATATAAACGTTTCATGACACTCGCTCCTTGCTTATTAATTTACTTTTCAGCGTACTTCGGTGCCTCCAATTGCTAGGACACTTGTCATTGCGCCGAGGTCAATTACGTTGGTGAATCCTGCTTTCTCGAGCAAATTTTTTGCTTGAGTTGATCGGTTTCCACTCCTGCAATATACATAAATAACTTGAGATTTATCTGAATTAGGCATGATTCCAGTCTGAATATCTGCCAGTGGCAAGTTAACCGATTTGTCTATGTGACCGACGGAATACTCCTCGGCTGTTCTAACATCTACTAATAGTGATCCTTTGTCTAAATCTGACTGAATAGTAGTGAAATTTATATCATTTGCTGAGCTGGATTCTGAAGGTGAACTATCCGAAATTAAGAAAAATAATCCCGCTATAATACCTAGCCCGATAACAATACCTGCAATAATTTTCATTTCTTAACTCCTTTAATTTTTATATTACATTTATCACAGTCACCGTATATGACTAGTCGACCACTAATCGAACAGCCACCTAGTGATTTACTAATTTTCGGAATGAAATTACCTGCAACATCTATATCTCGAATTGTTCCACAAATACCGCATATGAAATGATCGTGAGGCAGTGTGTTAGAGTCATAGCGCATAGAACCATCCTCGTCTGAAGGTGCTTTAGCAACAGAACCACGCGCTTCCAATCTAGATGTTACGCGATGTACTGTAGTAGGGCTGACAGTGGGGAAGTGTTTTCTCAAAATTTCCAACACTCCAGCATTAGTAATGTGTCCTGTGCTCCGAATGATTTGTAGAATTTCAGTTGAGTATTTTGTGACTCTGCTCAGCATATTTGTTATTGTAAATCATTTACAATAACAAATCAATGATATATAATCATTTGTGATTAATAAAAAGGAAATAATAAATGTCTGATAGAATCTTCATCGATGTTCGAGAACCATATGAGTTTGCTCGGGATCATGTCAAAGGAGCGATTAACGTTCCGCCAGCTGAAATCATGCGTGGTGCTCCTGTCTTAGCCGACATACCAAAGAATACTGAACTAGTGCTGTATTGCTTGTCTGGAGCTCGTTCTAATGCTTCGATGCAATATTTAAGGAGAATGGGTTTCACAAACTTAGTTAACGGCGTAAATAAAAATCACATTCGTGCGAAATACGGAGTCTAACTAAGCTGTCCTTAAGCGTAAATCTATAAATATTTTAATTAAATCTATCGGTAGATCTTTATCTATAGGGAATTTGACTGTAGCTTTTCCTGATAAGTATTCATTCATAATGCGCCTTTGCTCATTACCTTGAACGGGGTATAAACTCACATGTTTTGGGTATCCGGCGAAATATATAACAGGTTTTTTACCAACAAAATAGGCTGGGATATTATAGCTAATTCTCTCCTCAGCATTAGGCGCTTCACTTTTAATCAAAGCGCGGATTTCGTTCAGCTTATCCAAAACCTCACCGCTAAAAGTAGATAAGTATTCGTCAACCGAGTTAAATTTATCCCGCTTCATAAAAACATTAAATCACGGCAAAAGACTTTTTGCTAAAATAAAAAGCAATTATGAAATTAGCTACAGACCAGGTAAGCCATAGAGAAATGGCGATTATTTTGTCTGAACTGAACCGGGTAATTAAGGACAATGTTGACGGTGATGTTGTCGAAATGGGTTGCTACGAAGGAGGGTCGGCCGTTGCGATGCAAGAAGTTCTAGCAAAGTTCGGATATCCGAAAGGCTTGTGGCTTTACGATAGTTTTGAAGGTTTACCGGAAAAGACAAATGAAGACGAGAGTAGTGCGGGCGAATCATTTAAAAGTGGTGAATTAAAAGCAAGTAAAGCCAGATTAGAACGGAATTTTTTTAAGCGTGATTTGCAGATACCAGAAATTAAAAAAGCGTGGTTTTTTGAGCTAGACCCCGAGGATCTACCAGAAAAAATAGCTTTAGCTTTTCTTGACGGTGACTACTATGAATCTATAATGGACAGCTTGAAACTTGTTTGGCCTAAAATGAGTAGTGGCGGTGTAATTCTGGTAGATGACTTTGATAATGTAGCTTTACCAGGCGTAAAAAGGGCGGTCGAAGAATTTTTTTCTGATTATGAAGTCGGGTATGATTATCGAGAAAGTTTGGCAATTATTAGAATTTTATAATTGGAAATTTATAGTTTATCTGTCAGTATAGCTAGTAGTAAACGTCGGAAGTAATTATGAAAACGCTGTATTTTAGTACTGTTAGAAGTCCACGGATTAAAGAACTTGATAAGCCAAAAGCTGGTGTTCTAGCCTACGTAGAAGACCCAACCGAAGAAGAACTGCAAGAGCTGGTAGAAATACATGGGTTAGACATAGATTTATTAAATGATGGTCTCGATCCTAACGAAGCCCCCCGTATTGAGAAGCTAGACGGTCGTGTATATATCTACTCGAGGTTTGTATTGAAAGAAGAAGAAAAGGGTACGACTTCACCAATTCTGATAATCTTTGGTCTCGATATGGTCTACGTGGTGACAAAAAAATCATTTACCGATTTTAAGAAATTGATAAATCGAGACGACATAATTACAAGTATGAGAGCTAAGCTGTTGCTTCAGATTTTAGGAACAGTCAATAGTGGTTATATGCAAAGAATAAATACAATCGGAAAGCGCATTAACGGTATGCGTGCTCAATTGGATAAAGCGCACATTGATAATAAAGTTTTTGTTGCCGTGATAGATATCGAAGAGGCCATCAACGATATTCTGCTTGCTCTAGACCCAATGAATACCCTACTAAACTCACTACTAACAGGGAAAATAATAAAACTTTATGAAGAAGATCAGGATTTAGTCGAAGATTTAGAGCTTAGCAGTGACGAGCTAAGTCGAATCGCTTCGAGCCAGCTTATGACTCTGAAAAATATTCGTGAAGCCTATAGCACCATGATGGCAAACAATCTAAACAAAGTATTCAAACTCATGACAAGTATCACTATTTTGATGGGTATTTTTACGTTGATAACAGGGATATACAGCATGAATATTGCATTGCCTGCAGAAAATTCACCTAATGCATTCTGGATAATTCTAGGTGTAACGTCTGCATTTATAGGTTTTGCTAGCTATCTATTTAAGAAAAATAAATGGTTCTAAACTAATTTTGTTTCGAGCCAATTCTGAACTTTAGTTGAAACGGGCATAACTGATAGTCTGCCGATTCGAACAAGTGCAAAGTTGCTGCATTCAGGGGAAGATTTTATTTCAGCAAGCGTTAATGTTGTATTAAATTTTTTAAGAAATTTTAGCTTTACAGCCCAACTACGTCTTGG
>JAGQMY010000051.1 GCA_020428465.1 Candidatus Saccharimonadota bacterium | reverse complement strand
CCCATGCTACGTGCTGTACCGGCAACCATTCGCTTTACTGATTCGATTCTATCAGTATTCATGTCTTTTGCTTTGTCTTCTGCGATTTGTTGAAGCTGGGCTTGAGTTAGTTTCTTGCTAACTTTTTCCTTGTTTGGCGTTCCAGAACCTTTATCTACTCCTAGAGCTTTAAGGATTCGTACATCTGTCGGTACACTAACAATTCTCCAAGCCATTGTTCGGTCTTCGAAAATCTGAATATGAACTGTTACATCCTGTCCCATCATATCTTTAGTCTGGTCGTTAAATGGCTGGATAAAGTCCATCATATTAACACCATATTGACCCAATGTACTACCTACTGGAGGAGCGGCAGATGCTTGTCCACCTTTTAGTTTCATCTTTAAATTTGCTTTAACTACTTTTGCCATGAGAACTCCTTTGGAGTTAATTAACAATTACCAATTTGCATTTTGCAATAAATTAGCAATTATCATTTAACAATTTGTTTCTTACGAATAGAAGCTTTCAGTAAGAATTATTAATGTGTAACTGGATTATATTTTACTACAGTTTATCCCTGTTGTCTAGATTTACTAGCTTCATCATGTCGCTTAACTACTGACCACATAGCATTTCTTCGCTTTATAAGAGCCCGTGCTGTACCTTCGGTTATTTTATTATCGTAAGCCTCTAATAACCTAAAAGCGTTATAGCCGATATATGCAGCTATTGCGCTCAAATCTGGATATTTTTCGGCGAATTTCTTAGCATTTTCCTCTGCATAACTAGCAATTATTTGAAGTCTATCTAAATTTTTAGCAGGCTCAGTTGCTCCTATCACAAAAACATGATCTTGAATTGCTTCTAAGCTTGCCAATTCGGCTTGATAGTCAGTAATAATTGGGGACGGCATATCAGATCTCTAACAAGTATTAACTAAGCTTTTTTGACCTGGAGTCCGTCTAGCTCGACTGGAGTTTCGCGACCAAACATATTGACCAAAACTTTTAGCTTACCTTTAGCCGCATCAATTTCGCTAATTGAGCCATCGAAACCTTTAAACGGACCATCAATAATATTTACAATCTCACCAACAGCGAAGTTAATCTTGTGTTTAGGCTCAGCTTTGCCCATTCTCTTCATTATTTTATCAATTTCATCATCGCTAACAGGGCTAGGATCGTTTCCGCTACCAACAAAACCGGTTACGCTAGGCGTATTTCTAACAATGTACCAGGCATCTTCACTAAGTTTCATCTGTACCAGTACATAGCCTTGGAAAATTTTCTTTTCTACAACTTTACGTTTACCATTCTTGATTTCTATCATTTTTTCTTTAGGCACTAAGACCTGAAAGATTTTGTCCTTCATATCTAAGCTTTCTGCACGTTGCCGAATTGATTCAGCTACTTTTTCCTCGTATCCACTATAAGTATGTATTGCATACCATTGTTTGCTCGCATCGTATCTTTTTGTCATTATTGCTCCTTATATAATCTAATTTCTAAAATCTATAATTTATAAGATTACTTTTCTGAATAAGTTTTCTAGTCCGTAATCTAATAATGCTATCAAAATACCGAGTACAATAGCGAAGATAAATACAGCGAAAACAAGCTTCCAGGTGTCTTTTCTACCAGGCCATGTTACATC
>JAGQMY010000050.1 GCA_020428465.1 Candidatus Saccharimonadota bacterium | reverse complement strand
ATTTAGGTTGTATTAGTCAGTCAAGTTTTAAAGAGTTAATTTAACCTATGCTATCTGAAAATCCAATGTAACTAGCAGGAGTTAGTTCGAGTAATCGCTGTTTGTCATCGTCATCAATATCTAGATTATTAATAAATTCCTGCAGATTTTCTTTGGTAATCTCCTTACCTCGAGAAAAATCCTTCATTTGTTCGTAGGCATTATCTATGCCGTTTTTACGCATAACTGTCTGTACAGCTTCGGTTAAAAGTTCCCAATGGTCATCTAAATCGTCGGCAATTCTAATCTTATCAGGAACTATTTTGTTCAGACCGTACTGTAGTGATTTAAGCGCAACAGTCATATGACCGAAAGATTCCGAAAAAGTACGCATTACAGATGAATCGCTTAAATCTCTCTGAAGTCTCGATATCGGTAGTTTGTATGCATAATGATTAAATAATGCATTAGCAAGACCGAGATTTGCCTCAGCATTTTCGAAATCTATTGGATTAACTTTGTGTGGCATTGTCGAGCTACCGACTTCTTTATCCACTATTTTAAGTTTTAAATATCCAAGCGAAATATATTCCCAGATATCGCGACTGCAATCGATCAGAATTGAGTTTATATGCGAAAGTGTGTTTGATATATCTACTATCCAGTCATGTGGCTCGATCTGTGTTGTTATGTCAGAATATTCTAACCCCAGGCCGGTAATGAAATCTTTCATTACCGTAGGCCAGTCTATCTCTGGGTATGCGATTATATCCGCTGCATATGTTCCTGTTGCTCCACTAAACTTTGCCTGAATTGGAGTTGATTTAAGTCTTTCTAGCTGACGTGATAATCGTGAACTAAAAACCATGAATTCCTTGCCGACAGTTGTAGGACTAGCTGGTTGTCCGTGGGTTCTGGCAAGCATCGGAATTGATTTATACTTCATGGCCATATCGACTAATGATGCATGGATACTACTAAGATTTGGCTCTATTACTGATTTCAACGCATCTCTAAGCATTAGAGCATAAGCCACACTATTTATATCTTCACTAGTTCGGCCGAAATGTACATAACTGATAAGATTCGTCTGGCTTTGAGATTTGAGTTCTCTTGCAATCCAAGTTTCTACAGCCTTAACATCGTGATGTAACTCATTTTCGATCTGCTTAATAGCCTCAATATCAATTTCAAATTCTTTAAATTCGCATTCAATACCCACTACTTCGCAAAATTTTCTAAGCCATAAAATCTCAACGTTAGCTCGGTAGTGATTAAGAGCATCTTCTGACAAATATTTAGTTAATTCTGAAATCTTTTCAAAATAACGTCCATCTAGTGGGGTTAGCGCGATTTTCATTACTTTTTACTATACACAAACGGCGTTCAATAGACTATAGTTTAAAGGTAATAGGAGTCTAAAAATGGGTGCTATAGCCGTAATTGGCGGCCAGTATGGCGATGAGGGCAAAGGTAAATTTGTTCACTATTTAGTGCATGACAAGAAAATTAGTCTAGTAGGAAGAGGGAACGGTGGCGCTAATGCTGGTCATAATGTGTATGATCCAGAGCGTGGTGTCGCCTTGGCACTTCATTTGATGCCGTCGGGTGTTTTTGGAGATAAAACAGTGAATATTGTTGGATGTGGTACTGTCTTTAACCCACATAGCTTTGTTGAAGAAATACAAGCTGTTGAAAAAGCTGGCGTCAAATTAACTCCAGATAACTTAAAACTAAGCTCTCGTGCCCACGTTACTCTGCAGACTCATAGGATTATTGATGGTGCTACAGATAAAGTAGGTAGCACTGCACAAGGTGTGGGCCCAACATATAGGGATAAGGCTATAAGGACAGGATTGAGATTGGAAATCTTCTTACATGATGACTGGAAAGATAAAGTTAAGGCACTACTACAGGCACATAACAAAGAATTAGAGAATGACAACCATTCTGAGCTGAAAATTAATATTGAGGACGAGATTAAAAAACTTGATGGTTCTGTTAAAGTAATTAAACCGTACATATGCGACACAGTTAGTTACCTGCATGAGCAACTTGCTAACAACAAGGATATAATCCTCGAAGGTGCACAAGCTACGATGCTAGATATAAACCATGGCACGTATCCATATGTCACATCATCGAATACAACTGCAGGAGGTGTGGCTATAGGTTTAGGATTACCGCCAACTGCTGTAACAAAAAGTATTGGAATATTTAAACTACCAATGACCAGAGTAGGTAAGGGCCCATTTACAACATTACTTACAGAAGATGAGCATGACATTCACGATAAACTTGCTGGTGTCAAAGGTACAAAAGGCTCAGAGTTTGGGGCAACAACCGGTAGAGCAAGGAGTATCGGCTGGATGGATCTCGTAATGGCTAAATATACGGCAATGGTTAACGGCTTTACTGATTTGGGACTAACTAAGCTAGATATGCTAAGTGGAATTCCGAAATTAAAACTTTGCGTAGCTTATGAATTGAACGGTAAAGTTGTCGAAAACATGCCAGCCGACACTTCATTAATTACAGAATGCATACCTATTTATAAAGAATTTGAAGGTTGGGATGAAGATATATCAGGCGTGCAAAAATATGAGAAATTGCCAGATAACGCCAAAAAATACGTACAGTTTATAGAAGATTTTGTAGGCGTCCCAGTTACTATGATAGGCACAGGTCCTGATAATTCAGATATGATTGTTCGCTAAAGATATTTAGCTTAAGATTTATGAATTTAGTTTAATATCGGCAAATCTGATGCTAGTAAGTGTTATTGCTAAAAATATAAACCCGCTCAAACAAGCTGAAACTAAACCCTGGGAAGTACTAATTACTAAATAAGTTCCACTTATAAGCGTAGTAACAACAAGGACTTTTTCGGCAATTATAGCTTTATAAGAAGGTTTAACTACTAATAATGTAGCCATTAGTATGCTTAACAGTGCAGTTGTGATATGAAGTATTAATGTAATCATAAGCATAATAGTAACATATTAATTATCATAACGGATACTTAGAGAACCATTTACAACCCTTAGTTGAACTTGTAATTCCTTACCGCCTCCCTTAAAGGTAATTTCTACTGATGTTCCACTCCGGCCACCTTCATAAGATGTGTAGCCCGCAGACGAATTTGGAGTTACTGACACAACTGTTATGTAATTACCGTTCAAGCTAACTTCGATAATACCAGCTGTTGTACTACCAGATTTAGCAGTTACTAGCTGTGTAGTGGGTTGTGTTGTGTTGTTATTGGAGCTCGAATTATTTTGACTTGTAGGTGTAGAATTGTTTGACTCCTCGTTGTCATTATTTGACGACGTTCTACTACTTGCCTGGTAATTTGAGTTAGTATTATTACTTCCTGATGAACTAGTAGTTGTGGGGATTTCAGGTATAGCTGGTATTACTGGACGCTCAACAATTTCAAAATCCTGAAAAGGAAGTTCACTATAATAGTTAACATAGGCTGCAACACGATATAGTCCAGGAGTTTTAAACAAGTTCTTCCAGCGCGCAAAACTGCCAGTCACACTTTGTCCTGATTTAATAGAAATTTGTCTATCTGTATCTTTGCAATCTTTTTCTTCTATAACATCGTGTATCTGTTGCCATTTAGTACCATCATACTTAAACACTTCAAGAGGTTCAGAAGGGCAGGTATTATTAATGTAAATATCACTATTATAATTATTAACTACAGTGAAATTAACATCTTCACCTACGACATATTTGGTATATTGTACGCTCAGAGTAATACTACCGCTTGGAATACTTCGTGAATGAATACGCGAACCGAGAAAATTTAAAAGCCAGATTAAGAGTGCAATCAAAATTAATATTGTAATTGTTGCCGAAATGTACTGAATACGTTTCTTTCGCACAAAAATTTGACCATCCAGAGGCTCTATCATGTCGTGAATGACCTCCAGGCTCTATATATAATGGCTAAGCTCAAAATATTACCTAAAACTATCCATATTAATCGTAATATTCCACTGGCAAGGTCTGTTCCTATTTGCAGGGCGTGTATAAAAACTAGCAATATTAATACATACGACAAAAAATGAACTAATTTCCAGCTCTTAGGCTTTTTGTTAATTATAAGTAGTGAAGTAGCTACTATTGCGATACTTAAATAGAAAGAAAGTATACCCAATGCCAAGTAAGCAGAGCCAAAATTAATACCAAATAAAGTTAAGGGTTTAAAATCCGAGAACCAAGGTAATAAAATATCCCAGATACTGAAAGCGATAAATTTATCAAATAGAAACACAAACATATGAACAATGACTGATATCATGAAAACTATGCCGAGAGAGCGGTGAGATGCCCAGGCTGTTAAAGGTTCAAGAATTTTATATGTTTGGCCAGTAATTTGACCTATTCCTGATAGCATCAGTAGTACAAGTGAAATAGCGGCTACAATTCCACTTCCACGAGCTACATACCAAGGCCAACTTTCATGTGCTTTATTTATGACAATCTCGCTAACACTTGGTCCCTCGATAGTCTGGACGGATATAGAGTCAGAATTTTGCGCCGAGGTATATTTTATAGGCATAATCAGTGTGCTGAATCCTACAATCATAAATACGAGTATTACTAATTTTCTCATTTAACAACCTCTCTAGCTTTGAAAGTATTAAAAATTTCACCGAAACCTACTGCATTACCATCGTCTAGTTGCATTATTAGTCCGTCTGCACCCATTGACCGTAATTTTTTAATAACTTTATCTGAACCTAAAATAACTGCACACGAGGCTAATACATCTGCAAGTAAAGTAGATTTAGCGCTTACAGTAGCTAATAAAACATCTGTTTCTGCCGGTTTGTAAGTTTTCGGATCGATGATATGATGATATGTTTTTTCAGCTATTTTTGAACGTCGCACAATTGTTCCTGAGCTAGCAATATGTAATACTTTTTCAGAATAGTAAATTGCATCTTCAATACTGGACGATGGGTAATATGCGTTTTGAATATATACTTTCCAAGGCTCATTATCGAC
>JAGQMY010000004.1 GCA_020428465.1 Candidatus Saccharimonadota bacterium | reverse complement strand
GAGTCGAGCCCCTCCAGACCCTCCACGACAAGACCGTCCGAAAGGGCGGTTTTTTCGTGGATAATCATGGGCTCGAACCCGAGATACCCGTTTGGTGTTGAGGAGAAGAATGCTAGTATCTCCGATAATAACAAACCGAATCAGGTATACACGAGGTCGATGTAATCTAAGAGACGCCTTAGTTTAGCTTCCAATATCATTTTTTAGCTCATATACAGCATTCCTATAAATTAACGTAATTTGTCGATTCGCTTTGATATACTCAGTTTATGTTTTTAAAAGCTAAAAATATGGCTCGGCATAAAAAAATATCCTTAACTGTTGGATTACTATATCTGCTAACTTTCGTATCAATTCCGACTGTAGCATTATATAGTAACGCAAAAGATCCTGGTTTTATCACCAGTAACTTAACCGCGACACCGATTTTTGTGGGGGGCATACTTGAAGTAATTGTAGCAATCGCCGGTATTGGTACGGCCGTCATGCTCTACGGAATACTAAAGAAACAAAGTGAAGTTTTATCTATTGGCCTCATCGCTTCAAGAACACTTGAAGCAGCCGGAATAATTCTTGGTGTATCATTTTTACTCACATTGGTTACATTACGCGATAGCGGTATTGGCTTAGAAGGTGTTGCTATTAGTAAAGCACTTGTTTCGCTGTACAAAAACATATTCTTGCTAAGCCAAAGTCTTATGCCCGGTATTAATGACCTCATACTTGGATTCTTATTATATAAAACCAACTTGGTACCAAAAATTATTGCTAAAATCGGCATAGTCGGAGGACCGGTACTATTAGCTGGTTTTTTAGCCGTGGTTTTAGGATTTACCGAACAAAATGGAACAATTGCTGGTCTTTCAGCATTATTAGTTGCATTGTTTGAGTTCACACTAGGTTTTTGGTTAGTATTTAAGGGATTTAATCCGATGGCGATTAAAGCACTTGAAAATAAAAAATAGTAGTATTGATAAGCGTAATTACTCCATAGATCAATTGTTGAGTTGGTGTTTTGCCAAGAGTGGATTGTCGCTGTTTTTTGATATTATTTACTTATGGCAGGTGATTATTCATATCTATTTGTAAGCATTATATTTTTAATAATTTCATTAGTATTACTATACCTAAACAAAAACAATTCAAAGCTCGTATTGTGCTACGGATTTATGGGTGGGATTGCTGCATTAATAATGGAGCAGTTTTACTTAATAGACTATTGGCAACCTTCTACTATCATTGGTATTGGGAAAGTATCTATCGAAGATTTCATTGCAGGATTTTCGTTATCATTGGTAGCAATATTACTGTATCCGACAATAGTAAAAAAACATTTTAGATTTATAAAAACTCCGAATAGGAAATTCCTATTCACCTTTTCCAGTCTTACTATCGCAAGTATGTTAATCCTTAACTTATGGCTAAAACTAAACTCGATTTTTGTTAGCTACTTATTGTTTGCAGGTGTCTCGATATTAATAGTTAATAAAAGGCGTGAATTAATATCTGTAGTTATAAAATCAGCATTATTATTCGCCATACTTTCAATTGTAATCTACGTACCATACTTATACTTTTTCTCACCAAATTTCTGGGACAAATATTGGCTTTTGGTCGACACAAGATGGTCGGCTAGTATTTTCGGACTAATGCCAATAACTGAAATATTTTGGTTCTTAGGCTGGGGATCGTTGGGACTTTCTGCATTTTTATACATTGAGAATTTGGAATTGCGTTAAGTTAATTCTCAGAATAATCTGGGATTATTGTATTTAGGAGGTAATAATGCGCTACGAATACATATCACATAATAGAGATGGAGATATTTGGGGATTGTTTTTTTCGTTTGCAGTTCTTTTATTTATTTTAACTGCCATTGTCATGGTCATTAAACTATTAAGTAATCAGTCCAATGGTTCGAATGATAGCTCGGACGAAGCAATTGAGTTACTACGAAAACGGTTCGCCAACGGTGAAATTGACAAAAAAGAATTCGAAGAAAAACGAAGCCTTTTGAGTAGAAGATAGTCCTATTCATTATTCACTTGCAACCATAAGCGTTTAGAGTTACACTCTCT
Source organism: Candidatus Saccharimonadota bacterium (assembly GCA_020428465.1). Taxonomy (GTDB): domain Bacteria; phylum Patescibacteriota; class Saccharimonadia; order Saccharimonadales; family SZUA-47; genus JAGQMY01. The sequence continues at coordinate 9,788 of JAGQMY010000004.1, read as the reverse complement.
GTTATAAAGGGAGGGAATATTAAGTGGCAAAATCAAAGGTAAAAAGTAATCAAATGGACAAGGCATGGTATGCGTTAGCACTAGCACGTATATCGCTTGGATTTATATTTATATGGGCATTTTTTGATAAATTATTCGGTCTCGGTTTCGCAACTTGCCGTGACGCTAAAACAGAAGTGGTATCAACTTTTTGCGATAAAGCATGGGTTAATGGCGGTTCACCAACAACAGGTTTTCTAAAATTTGCGGCTAAGGGTCCATTTAAAGATTTCTACAACGGACTTGCTGGTAATACATTAATTGATTGGCTATTCATGGTCGGTATCTTGCTAATAGGAATTGCGCTAATAGCTGGTATTGCCACTAAATTAGCAGCTGTCACTGGATCACTTTTACTACTCATGATGTGGACTGCTGCACTATGGCCTGATAATAATCCGGTACTTGATGATCACATTGTTTACATCTTCGTGCTTGGGGTCATAGGATATAGTGGTGCTGCAAACCAAAAACTAAGCATCTCAAGCTGGTGGAGCAAACAATCACTAGCTAAAAAGTTCCCTATCCTTCGATAGAAACCATTAAAAAAGACACCAATCTTTCAATGAGAATTGGTGTCTTTTATTTTTAATCGTCGTTCGAATTCGAACCGTGTCCGCCAGACGAACCACTTCCAGAGTGACTACCAGAGCTACTGCCACTGTTATCGTCGCTACCTGAACCAGAATTATCATCATTACTATTCGAATCATCAGATCTTGAGTTATCTTCAGAGTCTGAACTATTATCTTCACTTGATGAACTACTTGATGAGTTTACGCTTGCGTCGCGAACTCTAATAACTGAACCGTCCGTGGCGTTTACATCAACTCTTGAACCATCACTAAACCTAACACTATATACAACAACTCCATTTTCTGACTCTAATTCTATTTTTGTAATTGTTTTAGCTGGGAATTTTGCCGATGCTATATCCTTCGCTTGTTGTACACTAACCCCTGCCACAAAGCCGGAAGGTACACTTTCGTCTGTTTCTAAGCTATCATCTCCCTTAACGTATACACTGCCGTCCGTGGCATTGTAGAACCTATAGCTTCCATCACTATACCTAACTCTGTATAAAACTGCACCGTCCTCGTTTTCGATCTCTATACCTACTATAGTTACACCTTCGGGCGCATCGCCCTCTGCTATAGTACGCATAGCGTCTACGCCTAATACATTACTTAGCTCGGGTAACGCGACAAGATCCTCAAGTTCGTTTTGACTTGCAAGCCGTTGAGATCTATTGCTGAGTGCATAATAAGATAAACTCACTACTGTCAACATAACTGCTAGGCTAGTTAATGCGAATTTTTTGTGCTTAAAAATCTCGCGGAATCCGGGTGATTTAACATTTGTGTCCATATATTTGTTCTCCATTATTAATTTTTTTAAATTACTTTTAAAATTTTGATCTACTCGTAAATTATCATCGTCAAATTTATTGAATTTTCCACCTCCTATCATACTTTTGTCCCTCCTAAGTAGGGTTGCTTTATCAATTTCATTAATGATTTAGTAGCCCTATATTGCGTAGTTTTAACGTACACTATGTTTTTACCAAGCTGGTCTGCAGTTTCTTTTAAACTTTTTTGCTCTATAAAACGCATTAAAGCTACTTCCCTTTGCTTTTTAGGTAAATTTTCAATATAAGCGTTCAGCCTTTGTGAACTGTTTTTTGCCTCATAATCAGAAATAGAATTGTCTATATATACTTCGAAGTCATGTATATCTTCTAAGTATTCAACGTTCAAGTTTTTGTATTTTTCTCTTAAATAATCAGCGAACACATTCCTCATAATTCCGTAAAGGTATTTTTTGTACTGTTTGATAGTTGTGCCCTGTACCTTTGCTATAAATTTTAAAAATGTTTGAGAAGTTAAATCCTCTGCTATTTGACGATTTAAAACTTGAATATAAAAATATTTATAGACTTTATCAACATGCGACTCATAAAAATTTTCGAGTTCAATCATGTTGTAAGTGTAACCCTCCTTTAATTTATTCTTACATTATCCAAGTCGAAATAGGTATACACTATTTCGAATTTAAATAATTAATTGCGTCCTTTAAAACATAAAGTGAGCCTGTCACAACTATCATATTTTCGTCGCGGTTGTATAAGATATTTAATGCATCCCTGGCATTCTGTACAGCTACAGATTTTAAGCCTACTTGTTTGCATTCAACCATTAGATCCTTAATTTCGACAGATTCTATATATAAATCCTGCTGGGTGTTAAAACTAAAACAGTAAACTTCGGAAGCGATATTTTTTAAAACAGGAAGAATTTGTTTATAATCTTTATCTTTTTTAACTGCTAAAATTATCGGTACTTTTATATTTCCGAATAACGACTTAAAGCTATCAACAAATGCCGTCATTTTTTGTAAATTATGAGCACCGTCCAAAACGAATGTTTGGTTTCCTCGCTCAATAATCTGCATTCTCCCGGGTACTGATATCTTTGTCTCGTTTAATACTCTTTCATCCGGCGTATCTAAATTATCTCTTTCTGCTATGTATCTATACACATGGTATGCTAGATTCCAGTTGCGTTTCTGGTAATTAGGTAATTGCGAATTTTTCGCAATAAGTGATTCGTCGACTATATGCAGTTTCGCGTTTTTAAGCTTAACAAAAGTAGTAAATTGAGACATAATCTCTTGACTCTGCTTATGCATAAAGACGTGGTTTTTTTCATGAATTATTCCAGCTTTCTGTGTCGAAATTTCGCTTAGTGTATTTCCAAGAATTTTTTGATGGTCAAACCCTATATCTGTTATAACGCATATTTTATCTTCTCTAGTGCATACATTGGTGCTGTCATGAAGACCTCCGAGTCCTGTCTCGATTACAGCATAATCAACAGCTTCTTTTTCAAAAACCCAGAGAATCATAACAATTAAAAACTCATAATAACTAGCATCTGAATCCTCGCCAATCTCTTCTATGAATTCGTCTAAATAATTACAAAACAGTTTGTCACTAAGCGGTGAGCCGTTAATTTGCAAACGTTCTGTAACACTTATAATATGCGGTGAAACGGTGAGACCTACTTTTAAGCCTGCTCTGCCTAACAACTCAGCGATGTAATAAGAAGTTGAGGTTTTGCCACTTGTACCTGCAATGTGTACTACATGCATTTTCTGATGTGGATTACCGACTTTATCAAGTAGTTTTAAAGTTCTATTAACGCTGATGTCTTTTCCGGTAATTAACCTTGTCTTGTTGACAAATTTTGACAGAAAAATATTTGCTTCTTCGATATTATTGATCATTGAAGAGCCGCCGTGAGTCTAGAAAGCCCATCCAGCATTCTCAGTCTCAAAGACCTTTTTTGCCATTTCTGGAGTGTTATTTGAAATGAATTTCGTTTATATTCTGATTCAATCTTCTCAAGTTTCTTAACAACTGATTTGTCATAAATTATTGATGTAATCTCTAGGTCTAACTGAAATGAACGGATGTCTAGATTACTTGAGCCAAGGATAGCTACGTCATCATCGATCAGAACTTGTTTGGTATGTAGAAATACGGGCTTATTATACAGATATACTTTAACTCCAGATTCAAGCAGCTCTTCATAATATGATCTCTGGGCATGCCCAACCAAAACCTTATCGATTGCTTCTGAGTTTATCATTGTAACTTCAACGCCCCGCTGAGCAGCGGCAGTAATGGCGTCTAAGAATGACTCGTCGGGAATAAAATATGGCACTACGATACCCACACGCCTTTTAGCAGAATGGACTATGCTTGTGTAAAATTTTAAATTATTATCATGATCGTGTGCTGGACCGCTCGGTAGCACCTGCGCGACTACGTCACCAGATGGTTGAGGCATATCTTCTTCCTCCACCAGCTCTAAGAGAGGCTGTTTAGTCTCAGCATACCAGTCGGCACGAAAAATATTATTAAACTGCCAAACTATCGGTCCACGAAATTTAATTACTAATTCTTCGTAGTAAAGTTCGTCGCGTCTATGGTAAGTTTTGTCTATCAAATTTTGTGAACCAGAGAATGCTAGCTGTCCGTCAATAACTACAATTTTACGATGATTGCGCAAATCCGGACGAGTAAAGTTCTTACCGGGTTTTAGGTTCAGAGGTAACATTTCTGCTGTCTCAACACCAATGTTTTTGAGAAATTTTCGCATACTTTTGTGTCCTGGATAGCGGTATGAAACAACCCTGTCGTATAAAAATCGCACTTTGACGCCTCGTTTTACTGCTTCTTCTAGGGCATTAAAAAACTTATTCGTTGCACTATCTTTAGTCGCAATAAAGAATTCAATGTGAATGTATTTCTTAGCTTTTTTTATTTCTTTAACCATTTCTTCAATTGCTTCATCATACTCATTGAAAAGCTCAACGCTATTGCCGTTCATTGGTGGTAATCCACCCAATACCGTTGCTAATCTAGCAAGCGTCCTGTGATTCTCGTTTTCTAGATTAGTAAAAATGCCCTTCCTCGTCCGCTTTAACTCATCAAGTTCTTTTCTGGTCATTTCATCTACAGCTCTTCGTCTATTTCTACGGGTTCTCGGTAGTTTAGGATCACCAAACATATAGAATAATAACGCACCCAATGTTGGCGTAACGATTATCAATAACAACCAGGCATTTGCGCTAGAAGGTTTCCGTCTAATCGGAACAATAAAAAGCATTATTATACGCAAAAACCACTCAAATAAGAGAAATAACGAGAGTTGTGGTGTTATGTCAAATATCATTTTTTAAACCTACTTTTTGCTGGTAGATGGCGGTAATCTCTTCGTCTCACTTGATTTTTTATCTATCACATCAGCTTGTTTTAATGTATTACTTAACACGTCAAGTAAACTTTTGGCATGCTCTTTACTCATTCCGATTCTGGACACAGCAAGTGGCGTGTTATTTATCCCAGCTCCTTGCAAAAAATTAATTACTACACCGTAGTTGTTCACTGATATCTGTACCATGTCTGTGTAAACAATTCTCATGTCTTGCTGGCTAATATAAACTTGTTTTGCGTTTATAATATTGCTTTCATCATCATTCGTGTAATATCCATCGTTGTTTAATTCGTATCCTGCTAGTTTTCGAAGATTATCAGCTTCTTCATCTTTAAGATCAAAATGTTGAATTATAAGTGCTAGAATATCTTCGCTTGGGCGGGTTTTACCTGATTCGTATTCTGATAATTGGTTAACATTTACTTCTATCGCTCCTGAAACTTCCAGGGGCGTCTTGGAATGTTTCTCGCGTAATTTGCGTAATGCTTCTCCAAGAGTTGTGTACGGGTTATTTTCTTGTCTCTTCATGTATCCGTTATTATACGAAATTATCACCTCTTTAGCTAGCTGGTATACTTTTATATATGAATATTAAACAAAACGTGAATTTATCAGAATTTACATCATTCGGAGTAGGTGGTCCGGCTGAAAATTTTGCTCTGGTCAAAAATTCTGTCGAATTAGAAGAAGCTTTACGCTGTACTTTGCCGGATACAGAATTATGGTTATTGGGCTACGGGAGCAACAGTCTTATATCTGACAGAGGACTTCCGGGTATGATCATATGCACTCAAGGTGGCGAAATTAAAGTTAGCGGAAATGAAATAACAGCCGATGCCGGTGTTTGGTGGGACGATGTTGTCAAGAAATCTATTGATAACAATTTGTGGGGTATAGAGCTCATGAGCGAAATACCCGGAAGCGTCGGAGGAAGTGTTTTTATTAATATTACTGCCTACGGTCAATCGCTCGGACCTCAGATAAAATGGGTAAAAGTATGGGATAGGAAAATCTCAGAAACAAGAATTTTAGAGAAAGCGGAGTTAACTTGGGATTATAAAAATTCAATTTTTCAGAAATCTGAGAATGAACACCTGATTATTTTGCAAGTTTGTATCGAACTTTCTAGTGTGCCTAAAGATGAAGTAACTTATCAAAAAGCACTGGATGTCGCAGAGGAGTTAGGTTTAGATTTAAATTCATTAGATGGACGCAGAGAAACAATTATTGAAGCAAGGAAACGGGCAGGTTCACTTTGGCACCCGAATCAAGACTATAATCGCACTGCAGGCTCTTTTTTCCGCAATCCAAAACTTACTCAACAACAAGCTGATACTGTTATGAAATACGACGAGTCGGGCAAAACTAAAGCTGAGCTTAAAAAAATGAATCAAGTACATGGCGGAGATCAACGACGAGTTTCAGCTGCTCACGTTATGCTAGCGGCTGGTTTTAAACGAGGGCAAACCTGGGGCAAAGTCAAGCTAAACGACCAAAACCTGTTAAAAATCGAAGCTCTACCCGGTGCATCAGCACAAGATATTTTCGATGTTGTTAGGTTAATTCAGACTGAAGTAAAGAAAAAATTAGATATTAATCTCGAGCCAGAAGCTAGAATTTTAGGCGTGTTTTAGCTAAATTATTGAGGCAACGGGAAATCTTTAGCGAAAATAGTTATTTGTTGATGTAGCTTCTTTAAGTAGTCTTCGTCTTTAGCATGCGCAACGGCATCTTTAATCCATAGTGCGACCTGCTTCATTTCGGCTTCCTTCATTCCTCTAGTAGTAAGAGCTGGGGTTCCCAATCTTATGCCACTGGGATCATATGGTGGACGCGGATCAAACGGAACAGTGTTCTTGTTAACAGTTATACCTGCCATACTTAAAGCATGCTCGCCTTCTTTGCCACTGATACCTTTATTGTTTAGGTCAACGACCATTAAATGATTATCTGTACCACCGGTAACTAGGTTAAAACCGTGTTTAATTAACTCTTTAGATAGTGTTTGCGAATTTAATACGATTTGATGAGCGTACTCTTTAAACGATGGTTGTAAAGCTTCACCAAGTGCAACAGCAATAGCTGCTGTTTGGTGATTGTGCGGACCTCCTTGAAGCCCTGGTATTACTGCTCTGTCTATTAGGCTAGGCAGGTTCTCACGTGTTCGCTCCGGTTTTTTAAGTGGATTTGATTCATTGCCGTTACAAAGAATCATTGCGCCCCTAGGGCCTCTTAAAGTTTTATGTGTGGTTGACATTATAACATCTACTACCCCTGCTGGATCGGGATGATCGCCTGAGACTACCAGCGCACTAATGTGCGAAATATCGGCTGCCAACCATGCACCTACACTATCTGCTATTTCTCGTAATTTAGTCCAGTCAATAATTCTAGGATATGCCGTGGTACCAGACATTATGAGTTTTGGTTTATGCTCCTGGGCGAGTTCATAAATTGCTTCGTAATCCATAAATCCATCTTTATTTGTCGTATATTGCACGGAATTATAGTAAGTTCCGGAAAAATTAACTTTCAACCCATGAGTCATGTGACCGCCAAATGCTAGGGCCATTCCCATAATAGTGTCTCCAGGATCTACTAAAGCATAGTAAATTGCTTGATTAGCGGGCGAACCAGAGTGTGGTTGCACATTTGCATGTGTAACTCCATAAAGTTTTTTAGCTCTTTCTCGTGCAATATTTTCGACTTCATCAACATACTTACACCCGCCGTAATAGCGCATCCCCGGATAACCTTCTGAATATTTGTCAGTAAGTATCGATCCTGATGCTTCACGAACAGCTTTTGAGCTGTGGTTTTCGCTAGGTATCATCTCAAGTCCGTCAGACTGACGGGCTGCTTCTTTTTGTATCAGATCATATATTTTTTTGTCTTGCTTCTGTAGACTAGACATATCGTTCTCCCCTCTTAAATATTATTTGTTTACGATATGCATTTTGTTTAAACCATAATAATTAATTGTACTCTACCTATAGCGTTACAGCATATGTAAAATACACAATATATCAAGTGTGATATAATTTAACACGCAATAGCCGTTGATAAGTCTGTTCGGAATTTGCTTAGCAATCAATCGGCTAACGATAGATTAACATTAAATTTAAGCCCGAAAGGTAATTTTAAAAAATGAACGATACTAACGAAAGACTCGGAGAGTTAATCTCTGAGATTCGACAAATTAGAGGCCTAACTCAATCTGAGTTTGCTAATAAACTCGGAACTTCACAATCTGCAGTAAATCGTATCGAAAAAGGTGGTCAAAATTTATCGCTTGAAATGCTAGGCCGTATTAGTGAAGTTTTACAAAAACCTTTAATATCCGTCGGCAATCAAGGCGTGAATCTTCGTATCAATGGTGGTCGTGAGCTATCGGGCACGATTACATTAAAAACCAGTAAAAACGCAGCTGTTGGTCTTTTGTGTGCAAGTTTATTAAATAAAGGCACAACTGTATTTAAATCTTTTCCAAGAATCGAAGAAGTATTCAGAATAATCGAAGTTTTAGAAAGTATCGGGGTTAAGGTGCGTTGGCTTCCCGGTAATGACTTGGAGATAAAAAGACCGGCAAAATTAAAAATGGACGAGCTAAACGTTGACGCTGCTAAAAAAACTAGATCAGTTTTAATGATGATCGGTCCCCTGTCGCAAGAACTTAAAGAATTTAAAATACCGTATGCGGGCGGATGTAAATTAGGTGCTCGTACTGTTCAACCACACCTGTTTGGTTTAGAGGAATACGGCGTAGAGATAGTAGCCACGCATCACTACTATCACGTAAGCTGTAACCCCAAACAACCTGAAAATGTTATTCTTTACGAATCTGGCGATACAGTAACTGAGAACGTAGTAATGGCGGCAGCTAAATCGAGTGGAGTATCGACAATCCGTTTTGCTTCTGCAAATTACATGGTACAGGATGTTTGTGGATACCTACAAAGTCTCGGAGTAGAAATCGATGGAGTTGGAACATCAACCCTTAGAGTTCACGGTGTTGGCAAAGATATAAAAAAAGATATTGTCTACGCACCAGCCGAAGACCCAATTGAAGCAATGTTTTTTGTAAGTGCTGCAGTTACGACTAATTCGGAAATCACTATTAAAAGAGTCCCTGTTGATTTCATGAGTCTAGAGCTTCTCAAACTTAAAAAAATGGGATTAAACTTCGATCAGACTAAAAAGTATAAAGCGAAAAACGGCTTTACTGATTTAGTCGATTTAACTATTCATAAACATGACGGAAAATTGACAGCGCTAGAAGATAAAATACATGCCAATATATATCCTGGGATTAATCAGGACAACTTACCTTATTTTGTACCAATCTGTGCTGTTGCTAGCGGACGTACATTAATACATGACTGGACATATGAGAATAGGGCTATTTACTATACAGAGATGACTAAAATTGGCTCGAACGTAGAACTCGCGGATCCTCACAGGGTTTACATTACAGGTAAGACAAAATTTAGCCCTGCTGATTTAGTCTGCCCACCAGCATTACGTCCAGCAAGTCTATTGCTAATTGGCATGTTAGCGGCAGATGGTAAGTCCATGCTCAGAAACGTTTATACGATTAACCGCGGTTATGAAGATTTAGCAGAGCGTCTTAATTCTTTAGGTGCCGATATAGAGGTAGTCAACGATATTTAAAAATCCCTTGAGCTTGAGAGTATCAAGCATCAAGGGATGGTGCGGGTAGAGAGAGTCGAACTCTCCTCTCAAGTTTGGAAAACTTGCATTCTAGCCGATGAACTACACCCGCATTTTTTGGTACCCCGGGAGGGACTCGAACCCCCGACCTGTGGGATAGAAGCCCATTGCTCTAATCCACTGAGCTACCGGGGCGTACCATTGATAAATATTATACATTTTGGGGCGAACGAAGGGAATCGAACCCTCGTCTTCGGAACCACAACCCGACGTTCTAACCGTTGAACTACATTCGCC
>JAGQMY010000049.1 GCA_020428465.1 Candidatus Saccharimonadota bacterium | reverse complement strand
GTTGAAAGCTGTCTTGTGAATATAACTAAATCTTTGGGCTTAACCTTATTTGAATTAGATAGAAATGGTAGATTAATTTCACCTTTTTTCTTGCCAACTTTTTTTATCACTATTGGCTTTAAGCGCAGTCTGACGAGCGAGCTTCTAGCAGAATTTTCATCTGATGCTTCTAGTACTCCTGAGTGTTGTTTTTGATCTGGACCAGTAGCAGTATATTCAAATTGTGGCATTAATAACTCCGCTCAAAAATTTTATCTCAAAGTCCGAAATTCTAAATCTAAATCTTCTCAAGTACTTCATATCTATTCTCGTGTTACCCTTAATATTTCTTCGATACTCGTCATGCCGATGAATGCTTTAATCAGTCCGTCTAATTGCATTGTAACCATGCCTTCTTTTACTGCAGTGTCCTGAATCTCTTCACTCGTTGCATTGCTCACGATTAGCTTTTGTACGCCTTCGGAATTCTTAAGTACTTCATAAATACCCATTCGGCCTTTATAGCCAGTTCTATCGCCTGGCAAATCAGGTTTGGGCCGCCAGAGGACAAGTTTTGTTGATTTTGCTCTACCAAAGTGTTCTTGAGCTTCTTGAACTAACTTAAGAATCGCGTCCCAGTCGGCTTTCGTCTTAATTCCGAAAATTCGCTCGATTTCTTTACGTTCTTCATCAGTTGGTGCGTATTGTTCGCAGTCTTCTTGAACTAATCGTCGCACTAATCTTTGCCCGATAACAACTCTGACAACGCTGGCAATCAAGAAAGGCTCAATATCCATATCCAGTAAACGAGGCAGGCAAGTAGCAGCGTTATTTGTATGTAAGGTACTAAACACAAGGTGTCCGGTGAGTGCCGCTTGAACTCCGAGACTAGCAGTTTCACCATCTCTAATCTCACCGACCATTATGATATTAGGATCTTGTCTGAGTAGGGCACGTAGTCCTGCCGCGAATGTCATCCCAGCAACTGGATTTACTTGAGTTTGATTAACTCCTTCAAGTTTATACTCAACCGGATCTTCAATCGTGCTAATGTTCACGTCGGGCTTATTAAGTATATGAAGCACGCTGTGTAGGGTAGTTGATTTTCCTGATCCCGTCGGACCAGTTACTAAAATCATGCCGTGAGGTTGCTGGCTGGCGTCTTTAATGTCCAGCAAAGCTTTGCCCCAGAAACCCAATGTTTCAAGGCTCAGTGGCTCACTGGATTCATCAAGCACACGCATAACAACTTTCTCGCCTTCTGTAATAGGCAATGTAGAAACACGAAAAGCAAAAACACGTCCATTCATCGTTATTTTAAAACGACCATCCTGAGGAGCACGTCTCTCGTCGATTTTCAGGTTAGCAAGAATTTTAATACGCGATACTAATGCGCTCAAAGTTCGCTTCGGCAATCTGTTCGCTTCTTTGAGAACACCGTCGATTCTATATCTTATTATGACTTGTCTATCACGTGGTTCGATGTGAATATCACTCGCACCGGATTTGACGGCATATTCGATAATGAGGTTGACTGTTTGGGCGATTGGCGAGTCTTCGGCTATGTCTTCTTCGGTAATATCCTCATCATCAACTGCGTCTTCTTCATCACCATCAGTTACAATTTTTGAAATTTCACTACCGATGTTACCTCTGTACTGATCTAACGCTGCAAGAATATTGAAATGCGTAGCTATGAAAATTTTGATCTTCTGACCGAATAATTTATGTAACACATCTAGCGCTTGTAAATCATCTGGGTCTTCCATAGCAACACTGCGTGGCTCGTCTTTTTCATCAATCGAACCTGCGAAAACAACCATGTTATATAACTTGGCAATGTGCTCTGGTAGTTGTTTTAAGATTTCTTTATCAAGTTCTTTAACATTAATTTCAACATAAGGCACACCGATTTCGTCTGCATATGCCTTAGTAAGCTCAGAATCACTTAGGATATTCTGTTTAAGAATTAGTTCATACAGTTCGATATTTTCGGTTTTGGCTTGTTCAACGAGTTCATTAATCTTAGCTTCATCAAAAGCATCAGACTTCTGTAACATGTCTACTACTGTTTGGTTTGGAATTCTCATCTGATAAGTTTGCTTTTCGCCACCATTTTTTAATATCTAGTCAATATTTTATCATGCTTTTGCTTTTTTTGGCGCAACCTTAAAACAGCCGGTACTTATACGCGTAATGAAACTTAACAAATAAAGTAATATCTATAGACACATGCGCTATAATTAATGTCATAAGCAGAATAATATAGTTTTTAACAAGAAAGGAGTGCTTCATTCTGATTCTTACCCGAAATGGGAAAAGAGCAGTTCGAGAAGAGACGATTCATTCGACTCTCCCGAGCGTCGAGATAATCCGCCAACTGGCGGAATCCTCGAAAAAGAGAAGCGAAAAATTATGGCAAAAGATAAACCAGCGAAAAAGGTAGAAGAAAAAGCGGTAAATAACGAAGGTAAACAAAAAGCCCTAAACCTTGCTATGGATCAAATAGAGAAGCAGTTCGGTAAAGGCTCTATTATGACCCTAGAAGGCGATCGCCATATGGACGTTGAAACTATTCCGACCGGTAGTTTGTCTCTAGATCTTGCTTTAGGAGGAGGAATCCCAAAAGGAAGAATAATAGAAATATATGGTCCTGAAAGTTCAGGAAAAACAACTTTGACACTACATGCAGTTGCAGAAGTACAAAAGAGCGGAGGTATAGCAGCATTTATTGATGCCGAACATGCTCTCGATCCAGCCTATGCAAAACGACTTGGTGTTGATATAGAGAAACTTCTTGTAAGCCAACCTGACAGTGGTGAGCAAGCATTGGAAATCGCCGAAACATTGGTCCGTTCAAATGCTGTGGATATTGTAGTTATTGATTCTGTAGCGGCGCTTGTTCCGCAGGCAGAAATAGAAGGTGATATGGGTGACTCACACATGGGCTTGCAAGCTCGTTTGATGAGTCAGGCTCTTCGTAAACTAACAAGCATTATTAGTAGATCTAAATGTACGGTCGTGTTTATCAATCAACTTCGTATGAAAATCGGTGTGATGTTCGGGAACCCAGAAACAACGACTGGTGGAAATGCTTTGAAGTTTTACGCCAGTGTGCGCATGGACATCAGAAGAACTTCGCAGATTAAAGTCGGCGAAGAAGTTATAGGTAACCGCGTAAAGGTTAAAGTAGTCAAAAACAAAATTGCTCCGCCTTTTCGAACGGCTGAATTCGATATTATGTACAACCAAGGAATTAGCACCGAAGGGGACGTTTTAGACCTTGCGACAGAGAAGGGAATTGTCGAAAAAGCCGGCGCTTGGTTCAGCTACGGCGGGGAAAACTTCGCACAAGGCCGCGAAGCAGCCAAACAATATCTAAAAGATAATCCAAAAGTTTTGAGCGAAATCGCTAAAAAAGTCCGCGAAACAAGCAACGAGGTCTAATAAATGGGTGAAACATTAAGCATTGAGCCACTTGATTACGAAAAGGCAAAGCAATCATCGGTTCGGCTTACTGAGTTGGTTAATTTAATTCCGGAAGTTAAGTACGTTGAAGAGGACGTGCTAGCAGTGGAGAAGACAGACGGGCGACAATTGAAAGACAAATGGTCTCACTCCTATATAGCGATAGAAAAAGGTGAGTTAGTGGGAGTTATCCTAGGTTATCTACGCAATGCAGAGAATAACGAAATCTATCCGGACAGAACTTTCTACATAGGTGAGATTGCGGTTGACGAATCAGCTAGAGGGCGTGGGATTGCGCGTGATTTACTGAAAAAATACCACGAAGGTTGTATGGCTGAGGCGGAAACATTAGGCATAGGTTTTAGTGTTCAAACAAATGCAGCTGAATGGAACAACGGAGTTAGAGCATTTTATGAATCTTTTGGCTACAATATCGTATCATTAAAACAATATGACAATCGAACAGATGTTGTTATGCGAGCGACAGTAGAAGAGGTTAAGAAAGCGCTTAATGAAAATTACGTTAATTGAAGTTTAAATATAAGTTTTTTGAGTGAAGGATGCTGTAGCAAGGGAGTTTAGTGAAGGTTTTTTATACTAAGGAATATAATTAATGTATTGATCTAAATAATTTTCATATGACGCTAACTAATCATTATTTAACTGGTGTAGGGGTGGCAGTTGTTACAAACAACCCTATAATAACGTTGCCAGCCGCACTTATTTCACATTATGTTTTGGATAGTTTGCCTCATTATGGATTTAAAGACTGGGAAAGCAGAAACCAGAAAATTTTTAAAGCAATGCTCTTTATAGACATAGTCGTGTTCGGTCTATTGTTGCGTTATTTACTAATTAATTCAGTACCTGGGTGGTTCTATCTTGCAGGCCTTGTTGGATACCTGCCCGATTTGGCATGGATTTACAGGTGGATAATTACGGAAAAATTCGGAACAATACGTCCCCAAAAAATGAATTTTATGAATAATTTTCATGCAAGTATTCAAAAGCATGAAAGGTTGTGGGGCATTATTCCAGAAGTTGTTTACGGAGCGGGGATGTTTGTGTTTATATCTGGATCCATAAAATGAAAATTACGGCTATTAAACAACAAGTTAAAAACTCGGAACGGGTTAGCGTGTTTGTTGATGGTAAATACTCGTTTTCTTTAACGCTTGACCAGTTAATCGATCAGATGTTGAAAAAAGACCTTGAGCTGGACGAGGGTAGGGTAAAAAATCTTAAAAAGCTTTCAGATGAGGGTAAAATTCGGGCCAGAACTCTCGAGTGGCTTCTAAATCGACCTCACTCAGAGAGAGAACTGAGGGATTATTTGTTCAAAAAAAAGTGCGAAAAAGAGCTTAT
>JAGQMY010000048.1:3996-16136 GCA_020428465.1 Candidatus Saccharimonadota bacterium | reverse complement strand
ATTTGGTTCTTTGGAAAAGAACGGGCGCTTTTGTCGCCCTCTCAAACGTATTGTTATATAATCCCTCTTATGCCCTCCTATCTACTTTGACATAGACTATACTCTTTGATATCATAAAGTCATAAGAACCTTGGCAGTGTTGGATTACACAAGTCAGGTTCTTTTAATTTTAGATACTTATTTTATAACTTCTACCTTGCCGACTTTTGTAATAAGAAGTAATCTTTTAAGTTTTTTAGTAATTCCTGCCTGATAATTTAGGTTAGTTCTAATTTTTGCAATATGGATCTTGGACCTACGTGCATCAAATATAATATTGTCTGATTGTTTCATGGCAATTTGAAGCTGACGTTCAATATTACGCTTTCCTGAACCTGTTGGGCTTTTAATTTCCCAGTGCAATCCGTTTATTTTTATATCTGCACTTTTGTAGTTATTCCTAACAATAAATTCGGCATCTGCTTGTAAAAATCTGGATATTATTTGAGCAGCCGATACTTCATGAGCTTCTGGGAGTGGGTATGTATTAGACGGTATGATTACTTGGTAACTTTTTGGCTTTTTCATTTAGTTTATTTTAGCCCTTAACTATAGAAAACTCTACTCCGTTTAGCTATTACACTTTTAATATAGTGGATTGGGGATTCCAATAGTAGTAAATGGTGTAGCTAGTAGCACCCAGCATAAAGACTGAAGCGCCAAAGAATATGTAGCTTTATTGTTTGAATAAAGCAGTGAGCTGCCCGAGGCTATCCGCTCTTAACAATGCCGAGGGATGCTTGCATCCTCACTGCGCAAACTATAAAGATATATATTCATTGCGAGATTTAGTCCCGCTGTCGCTTCTTTGCTTCATTTCTGGTCGACACAAGAAATGAAGGCGTGGGGTTAAAGGGGCAAGCATAAGCCCCTTTTGAAAAATGTTATATAATCCCTCTTATGCCCTCCTATCTACTTTGACATAGACAATACTCTTTGATAAAATATACCTAAGACCTTCGGCCGTGGTTTATACACCACACTTGCGGAAGGCCTTTTTTATTCAACAGGAAATATAGACATCAAATCTTTACGTTTAGTATTCTTATTTTCTTTTATCTGGACATAAAACAATTCATTAGTCGGTGTAATACCTGCAAATCTATGTAAAATCTCATTTGATTTATTGGGATTCTTTTTAGAAATTGGGTCTAGGTGTGTATTTCGTACTAAATCAATGCCGCACGCATAAAATTTCAATCTTTTGTTTCTGTCTTTCCTGTTCTTTTGGTTTAAATGTATCCAGAATAATTCGATAAAAATCTTCTCTTTGTTGCAGAAAATCTTGAGCGGATATAGGGCTGTCTTTTTGTCTGACCTTTTATAAAATTATAAAGTTTTCTTGCTTGAAAATTAAGCTCACTAAAGTCTGTTCCAGAATATGGGCTGACCTTTGTGTTAAAAACTTTCATAGAGATATTTTATCTTTTTGACAGGTTTAGCACTAGACATATAATTAAATTATGGCTAACGACACTGTTAATAATGAAGAACAACCAACCGTACCCTCTGAGCCAATAACCGAAACTCCTCCAGAAACCCCCTCAGTGATACCTGAAACAGAACCTAAAGTGCCGGAAGAACCGGCAATAGTTGATGCTGATAAAGTGATAGTTGAGGATAGAAAAGAAGAGTCTGAACCGCCTAAACCAGTAGAAGAAAAACCTGTAGAAAAAGTAGAAACACCACCACCGCTAGCGCCAAAACCCAATTCAGAACCACCTGCTACCCCGCCCCCTGAACCCACTGCGGAATCCGTAGAGGTGGCGAAGCCAAACGTCGAAAGTCCAATGTCGAATGACGAGCAAACCCCTCAAACTTCTAGCGAAGTTTCGGTGGGTAATCCCACACAATCTTCTACAGAAGTTTCGGTGGGTAAACCCACACAATCTTCTACAGAAGTTTCGGTGGGTAAACATGATCCAAGATTTACTAAAGATATACCAGCGAAAGTCCTGGAATTAACCGATGAAGAAATTGATGCAGCACGAAAACTTTGGGCTCGTGAACATCTCGATCAAGCACGCGCGAAAGCTAACGAAAATCGTAAAGTGCATATGAATCAAATGATGAAGGAGATTGAAAAATTCGTCAAAACAAATCCGGGTACATCGGTTCATACTATCGCAAACAGCGTAAGATTATCAGAGAAGCTAACCTCTGGCTACCTGGAGAAATTAGTGAAAGCTAAGAGAGTCAAGGCTAGCGGGAATACCAGAAATAGAAGGTATAGCTAACGGCTGAGGACAAATAATACTTGTATAAATATGTAAATAGTATATAATAATAAATTATGATTGAAGTTTTTGATATTCACCAAACTACAGATTCTCTTGTATCACAACTATTAGTGGATGGATACGAAGAAACAACTTCTGGATTAGTAATTCCTAAAAGATTAATAGAGTTAACTAAGATAAATAAGGGATTCGAATCTTCAACTGAATTAGTATTAGTACGCACGCTTGAAAGTTCGTCACATTCAGAATTTGGTGCTACTGTGGACTCTGTGATTAGCGCAATTACCGGTTTCTGTGTGAATATTGCGTCGGATGGAGAGCTTAGTTTCAATTTTCCTGACGAAAACATGACTCTTATACCTAAGACGGTACAAGAAGCCCTTCCCGACCCATTGCAGAGAATAATTCGCACCACAGTAAATCCCGGTCATGTTGGACAGTATTTATAAGATACGAATTGCTTACTAAAAGTTTAAGTTTCGATATAAACAAGGGTGATAGCTACGACTTGGTCAGTAAATAATACTATTGGCGTTGTTATCTTGTGTGGGACTCAATCCAGGCGGAAATGGCTGGAACGTCTAGTTTATCAACTGCCACTCGGACGGCGAAGTCTTCAAGCTCTTTAGGCGTAGCCGTCAATGAAGTACCGTTCCTAAACAAAAATACACCAGCAACAGTTATACCTGTTCTTTTGTTTCCATCACTGAATGGATGATCACCAATGATATTACGTAAATACACTGCGGCTTTGTCATAAACAGTTGGGTATTGTTCCCTGCCATAAAGTATTTGTTTTGGTGCTTGTTCAACAGATTTCAAACTCGACTCATCTCGTACACCATGGGATCCTCCAAAATCTTCGATAAGCTGGAAATGCAGTATAAGAATTTCTTCTAACGAGAGGTAGTAAGTCTTCATCTATCTGCAAGATTTTTTAATGTCTGACCATATTGTTTTTTGAATTTGATGTATTCAGGAGGTAAATTCTCAGCTGTTTGGGCTGATTCCACAGAAATTACTACTTCGTCACCGAGTTTGATACCGGCGCGCTTTAATTGTTTAGCAGGAATAGTTACACCAGCACTCGTGCCGATTTTGATAACTTTTTGCGTTGATTTAATAGTCATAATAGTTATGATTATAACAATATTATAATGTTATTACAATAACAAAGGTGCACAACCTTATGATGTATAAATAATAAAATATGTTATAATATGATAAATGAGTACAGAATCTGTAGAAGAGTATGTAAACGAAAGTTTCAGACCTGAAATAAAAGAATATCTTACGGGTGATTATCTTTTATTTTTGGATAGTATAGTTATTAAAAATTTTGGAAGACCCGCTCCTACATTGTGTGATAACCCTGCGGCAGTTTGGGTTGCCGAAGTTCCTAACCACCTAAATGAGCTAGGTGTACTGGCAGTTGTTGCTGACAAGCAAGGAATAGTGGATGAATTCGGTAGACAGTGGTTCTGTGGTGTCGTTCCAGAAGACCAGTATAAAGAAGCAAAAGCAATGGTTGACGAAGATGAGTTTGCGGCGCCAAGAGTTGCACTGGAGCACGCGGAATTTGGACCATTTATAGCTTTTGAAGCTCTGGATCTTCTGCAAAAATTGTATAGACGATAAGACTTTAAAGTAGTTTAGACTGAGGTCTAATAATAAATAATGGCATTTGCCACCTGCTGAAATCTATGTCGGCTATATCTATTTGTGCTGATATCCCCGGATCTAAGTCATCAGGTAATTCTTGATTTTGGTTTACATATTCCTGAGCTGCATTGGTTCTCTCGGAACACAAGTCAAATGCCGTCGCGGTGTCTAAACGATTAACACGAGCTGACCTCTCACTTGCTTCTGCATAGTACTGGGTGGCAGATCCAAATACTGCATCAAGCACCCCTACCATCTTAGGATTTATTAATGATAGGTGAACTGTCTCTATTTGTTGCTGTTCAAGTGGAGGTATTATAGTAACTGCAGTACGTAAAAGTGTCTTAGCTACACCCCGACCTCTAAATTCTGTATGCGTGGCTACATGATCAATATCTAATATACCTGGCTGGTTATATCGTCTAGTAGCGGCTTCGAGCGATCCATGAGAATGGCGAAGAATATAGTCTGCTCCCCATTCTCCTAGGAGATGGGAAACCTCAATTATTTCCATTACAATATTATATCACATCTGTCAATATTGAAGTGTAGTATATATGATTTTCGCAGATTGTTATTTAGCGTCGACGGCTGTTGTTCTCGTGGTGTTCTTCGTGGTGGCGGTTATCGTGATCGTCTTTGTC
Organism: Candidatus Saccharimonadota bacterium; assembly: GCA_020428465.1. Lineage (GTDB taxonomy): Bacteria > Patescibacteriota > Saccharimonadia > Saccharimonadales > SZUA-47 > JAGQMY01. The sequence continues at coordinate 11,551 of JAGQMY010000048.1, read as the reverse complement.
GCCGTGATGGTGTCGGTGTTTAGCGCTTACACATTGTCCTTGGTTTCTAAATGGTTTGCCATGGTCGTCCTCAAGCTCTCTCCAACCGTATTTCTTACAATGGTCTTTGTCGAATTCTACCTCTACTTTATCGCATGAGTAAATTTTGATCTCTAGGCTACCTGAGTTATCGCCGTACCAACCTGATTCGACGCTGTTAGTATTAGAATTACCATCAAAAACTCCTAGACTAACTGTTGAATCTGCTCCATCAAACACATATGAGTAAGTATGTTCAGAACTGTAACTTCCCCAGTCAACGAAACCATCATTGATTCGCAAATCAAACTCACCCTCACCCAAGAAATATGGATTGATATCATAGCCGTCCATGTGAGTCGACCAGCCATCGGTACTTGCGTATTCAGCGTCTGATACGTTTTTACCTACGTTTGTCCAGGTACCAGATGCAACAATCAAGTATTTTTTACCGCTATCAAGTGAGACAGAGCTCGGTGTGCTTGAAACTGATGCACTATAGACTGAAAATGTATCAATCGGATCTGTTGACTGCATTGTGCCGTCTGGACACATGCCAACCCGAACTATTGCAGTTGCTGAGCCAGCGGCCATCGTGAATGTCTGGCAGTTACCATCTGTTGTACCGTTCACTGAACCATCAGGCATGACTGAGCCGACTGCGTTAAGTGTGTAGCCAGAATTAGAACCGGTATAAACTAACGTAAATGTAATAGAATCACCGTTAATCGCACCAGTGAAATCCCAAGTGTAGCTTCCGTTGGCATTGTAGTGTCCATTGCCGGTCATGTTGCCGTCTACATCTTGAGAAACTGTATCAAGCGTGTGGCTGTAAGTGCCTCCGCCACATGTAAATTCTATGCCAACAGGTGCTGATAAACTCCAATTCGGTGCCTGCGCGACTGCCAGTGAAGGTAATGATAGGCTGTAGAATGATATAAAGCCGCCAAATGTTAACCCCAGAGAAGTTAGTGTAACTGCAATTTTGTTTCTTGTTTTTTTAAATTTTTCGTCAAAACGATAAATGCGCCTCATAGAATCCCCTTGTTTACTCTACTAATATAGCATAAGGGCGATAATATAGGTAATCTGAGCAGTAATAGTTATGGCGGGAAATTGTTACTAGAAACAACGCTACATTTTATGAAGCATATATGCAACAAACTCTCTGGCGCCTTTAGCGGATTTGTCATAGGATGATATATCGGGGAGATTGAGGGTTTGGATGAGGTTCCAAACAGCAATGATAAGTTGCTTTAGTTCGGTTTCTTCTTTTTCATTAAAATCGAGATAAAGTGGCTCGACTACACTACCTGTAGCGTTTTTGTCTGGTTCGACGAACTCTAGACGGGCACTTTCAACGTTGTAGCCACGCCAGGTACTACTATGTTCGATTAGGATTTTGTACATATAAAGTTGTTGTTTATATTTGAGCGATTTCATATCGCTTCCCCATTTAGCCAGGGGTTTGCCCGTTTTATAGTCGGCTATACGTACAGTTTTAGACTTATCATCAATTTCAAGCCGATCGATTTTACCGCTGAGGCGAGCATCATCAATAACAACTCCCTCGCTATAGAAATTAACCTCACTTTTAGCAGGTTTTTTGAACATTTCTGTACGGGCGACTAGGTATTTTTCCAGCGACGCACGACCTTTAGCCCGGGCTTGATCCCGGTCAATATCGCTCATGTAGCGCCTGTCTAACTCTCGGTCATAATGAGATAGAACATCGTTAATAGTAGGTTTTTTACTGCCGTTAATGCTGTTCTGATACCACTCTAACGTGTTATGGACTGCTGTACCATATTCACCACTAGCGTGCGGAGCCTGAGGGAATTTGAGCAAGGTTTGGATTAAAAAGCTCTCTGGTCCTCCCCGCTCCATGTCGATAAAGGTGTTTAGATGAGTCGGACTCATCTGGTAACTTTTTAGTTTATCGGCTAGGAGTGCACGAAAATCAGCCGGTAAAATTACTTGGCCTGCCTGCCAGAGAGTCTCGATATCGCGAGCTAGGCTTTTCGGTTCGATATCGATAGATTTAATAGATTGGAATTTGTCTGGCAAAGATTTTGACTTGCCTTCGGATTCGTTTAGATATTTGAGTGGAGTATTAGATTTGCCATTGTCTTTCATGCTGTGGGAGGTAATGAATAGACCGTGCCGTGCACGAGTAATTGCGACAAAAAACAATCGACGACGCTCATCATCTGATGAGTTGACGTAGCGGATATTAGTTAGGTTTGGCGGTAGTGATAGCTTGTTTGAATCACCTCGGCTGGCGCTTCCCCAGACATCATCATGTGCCTGCGCAATAAATACATAATCGAACTCTAAACCCTTAGCCTTGTAGGCTGTCATAAGATGCACGGCTTGCATGCTTTGGGCAATCGGGTGCGAGTTAATTAGCGGTGTGTCAGCAGACTCATACATCACAAAGAAATCTAGAAAGTCGTTAATATTGAGCTGTTTGTCGCTGGCTGATTGATGGTCGCGTAAATGGGCTCGAATCACACTCAAATGTGAAATTGCCTCGTAATATTTAAGTGGGTTCTCGGCGCGTCTGTGCGGGTCAAAGTAAAATTCTTTAAGCGGTGCGTAGTGACAACCAGCAGAATTTTCAACCGGGAGCGTGCCGGTAAGTTTGTCGAGTGTTAGCTCTAAAGGTTCGATATTCGCACTTGCGCTCAGCATGAGATAAAAATTCACAGCGTTTTTAAGCTTTGGCTTAGTTAGGGCTATTTCTGGCCAATTTCGACTCTCATCCCATTTAGCCAGTTGCCAATTAACTGACCATATTTGTTCGGCTGGTATTTGCCAATATGGCAAGCTAAGTACTAGTGGGAAATATTCGTTAATCCTCGGTATATCGTTCTGCATTATTGCGTCGAGTAGCTGAGCATTTAAGCGCATGCTTTTGACTATTTCGGTGTCTAAGATATTTTCGCGCTTTTCGTAGGAAATCGGTACTTCGAGGTTACGCAAGAACGGCACTAGGTTCTCTAGAATCTTATGTCTGGGAGCTAGAACGGCAATTTCAGAGGGATTAACACCTCTGGAGGTGAGCTCGGCAATTTTGTCAGCAATCCAAGAATATTCGCTAGCTTCAGCACCGAATTCCTGACGCTCTATTTCGGCATTTGCTGGTAGGTTTGTTCTGCTACTTTTAAGAACTTTGTTGATGTTATCGAGTTTTTTGTGTAGACGGTCCTCGATCTGTTCAGATATGTTATGAGCGACATGCAATATATCTTTGTGTGAGCGGTAGTTATCGGTTAGATTAATTACTTTCACATCTGTGAAGCTATCTAGAAAATCCTGCATATTTCCGACATTTGCACCTTGAAAAGCGAAAATAGCCTGGTCATCATCACCTACTGCCATAATGTTCGGTTTACCTTCGTGAACGGGATGGTCGGCAATTCGTCGGACAAGCTCAAACTGAGATGGGTTAGTATCCTGGAATTCGTCGAGTAAGATAAATTGATAGCGTTCTTGTAAGTTATAGCGTAGTTCGTCATTGTTTTTGAGCCCATCTATGGCGCGGAGTATCATATCATCGAAGTCATAGGCGGCTCGTCGTCGCAATTCTTGCTCATATGCATCATAAACATTGGCAAGGTCTAACATTTTAAGGCTACGATCTGGGTCGGTTAGTGTGAAGTGATCATTCTCATCTTTTGGCATCCATTCGTCTTTCCAGGTTCGCAAAGGTGTCGGCGAATTTATTGAGATTGCTTTATCGTTTGCCTCTGATAGCTTGCTGGTAGCTTGCTCGATGAGCTCGCCCTCCAGTTTAGATAAACCGTCTAATAGTGCATTGTATTGGGCTAGTTTCTCTGCCTTTTTTTTCGAAATTCCGCCATTATTATTCACAATTTCATCAATAAGGCTCTGGGCGATTTCGATCTGCTCTAAGTTATTATTAGCAATTTCGCGCAACTTTGCAGGGGTAATCAAGTGTTGTTTGAGGTCACTTATCGTACTAACAACATGGCGGATAAAATAACGAGCTGATAGAAGTGGGCTATCAAATGGAAGTGAATTAATAATCGATTCGACGATCTGAATTTGCGTTAGATCGTCTATTGGACGTTCCATACGCAAATCATCGGAGCGCTCAGTGGTAATGTTCTGGAAATACTCAGAGTAATTCTTGATAATGTCACTTCCGAAACTGTGATAAGTGCTAATTGTCACATCATAGGCTGACTCACCTATGAGTTCACGCAAGCGATCACGCATATTCTGTGCGCCAGACTCGGTAAAAGTAAGACATAAAATATTACGAGCGCCGACGTCAGTTTTCTGCAAAATTTCTGCGACTCGAGCTGATAGAAGCTGGGTTTTACCAGTCCCGGGTCCTGCTAAAACTAAAAGTGGTCCGTAAACTTTCTCTACAGCTTCTTGTTGCGCCGGGTTTAATTTTTTCCACTCAGCCATAACTTATAGTATACGTCAAGTGAGCTTACTATTGATCTATAAGGTTTAGATTTTTTACGAAAAATTCACATCTATTGGTAGCCCGAAGTGTAAAACACCGCTACCTGCATTTGTTTGAGATAAAATTTCAGCGAATCTATTAGCTTGGTGCTCTAATGGAAACTCAGCTACTGTTAAACTTGTATGAAGAGGAAAATCTCTTACACCAAATGCCAGATGCACAACGTGATTAAGCTCAGATAATTTTTTAAAAGTGTCTTCATCAGGTGGAAGACCCACGCAGAATTTAGCTCTCGTTAGATGTCCATCGCTTTGTGAAAATACTCTTGGGTTGTTTAACAGAAGGGAGAACTCAAAATCCTGCTGAAAATCGGGTTGACTGAGTAATTTTTTAGATTTTTTCAGTGCTCTTTCCGCACCGAATCTTTCAACTGCTCTTAAGGCGAGCGCCTTAGGGACTACTACTAATCGAGGACTGGCAAATATGTTGCGAGGATTATCCCTGAGTTGTTGTGCTGTTTTTTCATCTTCTAAATAGAATGGTGTTGAATCGCCAACATATGGTCTGTATGTTGCAATTTGTCTAACGGCTATGTCTCGTGCGACCAAGCTGTTGGGTTTAGGGATATTTTTAAGTCCTGTCATAGAGGGATTATAACAAGTATTTCACTCACAGAAAGCGATAATGGTTTAAACGTTACGAGGTTGGTTGTATCATAAAGCTATAGATGGCTAATTTTAAAGGACATATTGTTGGCGGGATTGTTGCTGGATCTAGCGTGGGACTTGCGAATTATGCAGTTCAAGTCGGACATTTACCCGACGGCGGAACTCTACTGAATGATTGGCAACTTCTAGCTGGAGTTTTGGTACTATCGGTGATGTTCGGACTATGGCCGGATGTTGATACAAATTCTAAAGCACAAGATGCATTTTTCGGGCTGGCTTTTGTTGCTGATATTGCTCTAATAATTGGCAAGCAATACCCTGCAGCCGCATTCCTAGGATTGCTAGCCATGACACCTATTCTGGGGACACATCGGGGCTGGACGCATAAGAAGCTAACCATGCTTTTAATACCATCGCCAATACTAATAATTCCGTACTTAGTTACAAATCATGTCGGTGATACCGCTATTTTGTTGTATGTCGCTGCTGTTGCTGGATATTTTAGTCATTTACTGCTGGACGGGCTTATTTTCAAATGGTTCAGAATCAAGGGTGGTTGGTAGATTAGCTTCGGCGTTCGGTGTCGTATGCAGATAGTGAATTATTGAGCTGGTTGTTTACGCGTACGAATGTAGCGCGTCGAGAAAACTCTTTTAACTTACGCGCACCGATATAGGTTCCTGTACTTCGCAAAGCACCGAAAAGATCCTGCATGGCGTCGTGGATTGAGCCTTTGTGAGGCATTAATACATGACGGCCTTCGCTCGCTCGGTGTGCGTCTTTTTTACCGTAATTGACCTGCAAAGCTTTGTTTGATGAACTGCCATAGTATTCTTTGAATTTTTTACCATCTATCTCAACTGTTTCGCCACCAGATTCTTCGTATCCGCTAAACATCTGGCCACTCATGAGAAAATCTGCTCCACCACAAAACGCTTTTGCAACGTCGCCCGGTACAACTGCCCCACCGTCGGAAATAATGAGCCCACAAGCACCATTATCGCTGGACATACCGTGAGCGGCGTCGGCACATTCGATTACTGCACTGAGCTGAGGCATACCGACTCCAGTCATACGTCTGGTAGTGCATACCGAACCGCTACCTATGCCGACCTTAACTATGTCTGCGCCTGCTAGGATTAATTCTTCGGTCATTTCTTTGCTTACGACGTTACCCGCGATGATGACATGATCTGGACAAAGTTTACGGATTTTGCGAACAAAATCGCTGAATCTTTGTAAGTAGCCGTTCGGGATGTCGATACAAATGAATGTGAAATTTTTAAGCAAATCGGCTTTATCCATCGCTTTGATTTTGTCGAGATCTTCATCGCGAATTCCTAATGTATAGGCAACAAAGTCTGGGTTTTTGAAAGTTTTAAAGAATTTCTTATAATCATCTACTTCGTAGTATTTGTGAAAGGTCGTTATTATCCGCTTCTCCGATAAGACTCTGGCCATTTCAAATGTGCCACAAGCAGCCATGTTAGCTGTTAGGAGTGGTATACCTCTCCATGATCTGTCGTTGTGGTAAAACTTGAATTCTCGTTCTAGTTCGACCTCTTTACGGCTGTTAAGTGTACTGCGTTTTGGACGCAGTAAAACATCGCTGAAATCTAGTTTCAGTTCCTGTTCGATATGCATTAGAAAACCCCTCTGTTACGAATAGATTATAGCAGATGAGTTAAATTTAATCTTTCAGATATTTTTTGAAGTTGTTGCGGAATTTGTCTAGTTTTGGGTTTATTACAACTTGGCAGTAGCCGGCTGAAGTATTGTTATTGTAGTAGTTCTGGTGATATGTTTCAGCTGGGTAGAATTTATCCAATATCTTGATTTCTGTAACAATCGGGTCATCCCAGTTATTTTGAGCCATTTCTTTAGCTTTGTTGGCAGTCTCGAGTTCGCTATCTTTACAAAGGATAATTGAACGGTATTGTTCACCGTAATCGTTGCCCTGAAAATTAAGTGTAGTAGGATCGTGAACGCCGAAAAATATTTCTAATATTTGTTCGAGATTTATTACCTTCTCATCGTAGCTAATCTGCGCGACCTCGGCATGATCACCAATATTGCTGTAATTCGGGTTATCAGTCGTACCGCCTGCATAACCTGAAATGACATTTTCAACACCTTTAACCTGTTGAAAAACTGCTTCGATGCACCAAAAACAGCCACCACCAAGAACTATCGTTTTCATTGGTTAAATTATAACATTTTTAAGTGAGCTTCACGGATACCCGTTCTTTTCCAAAGAACCAAATATTCTCGGTACTTTTTGATAAAGTACCACAAAACATGGGGCCAGGGAGTTATTGTTAATCTATGAATCCGTTGTCAAAGATGACAATACGGGCTATTTAGGCGCTCTCCGCCAGCTGGCGGTTCGCTTCCTCCTTGAGCTACAACGCCCTTTTTTAGATTG
>JAGQMY010000048.1:0-3927 GCA_020428465.1 Candidatus Saccharimonadota bacterium | reverse complement strand
AAATTAGTGCAAATACATAATTTGCGGTTTATTATTTTTTTATGTCGATAAGCGGTTGGCAATGGTAATAGCTCAGAGTATTATATTTCTAATATGGGATATATTAAAAAAATTGTCATAAATAAGGAAGATGTAATTCCTTACATATATTTTGTTTGTTCTATGGCTAGGCGAGGAAAAATGTATGGTGGCTTAAGCGGTAAAAGTGATTATATTGGGGGTATTTTTGACCGTTGGATTAATATTATTCCTGAAAGTGTAATATTCAATAAATATTTTTTACCACTGATAAATAAAGATTTAACAGTTATATCTGATTACTACGAATATGATCCCAAGAAATCAGGTATTGCACCGGACGTCCTTGGAATAAAGATTGGACCTAATGCTGTACCGTTCGTTGAATATGACAATAGGTGGAATGCCATAAAGGGAGCGCCACAAATTGAAGTTAAGTCATTTAAAAATACTCAGTACATGGTTAGTTTAAGAAATCAGGGATATGACAATAAATATCTTGTAATGGTAGAAACAAGCCTTGATACTGACTACTTACTTCCATTTTTTGAACAAACAGTGTTGAGTGAAAATACGTATAACAGGCTTAAAATGGATGATGCTGTATTTATAAAGTCTAACACTGATAATAACTTGTCATCGGTTACCAAAATAGAACGAGAAAATACAGATCTTGGAACTCTCAAATTGATTACAGTATGTAAAGCTAATGTATTCATGTCCTTTGCCACGCTATGCACTAGTAAAGAGAGCCCCTTATACGTTAAAGAAATAAATGAGACTAGATCAGTAAAAACTAACCCAAATACCATTGATTTTCTAAATTTGCTTGAAATCAATGAAAATGGTTTATACACTTGGAAAACAAATTTACTCGATAACAATCCTAGTCACAAACTACTAAACATACATGTTGAAGGTATAAAAAATATAAAATATGTTAAAAATAGTAAAAGTTCTGTGACAATATTAACTACAGGCGAAGCAATAATTAATAATAATAAATTAAATTCAGGAAAAACATACATAATAAAATTTCAGTTGCTCGACCGGTCTTCTAATAGAGGCGATGAATACTTCATGCACAAATCGATAATTCAAAAAATACCAAGCGAAGAAAATTCCATGCTTAATGATATAGATAAATACATAAGATAATATTACAATGCTCTTGCCATTTGTGTTGCGATACGTTCGATTACGGGCACTGATACAGAATTTCCGGCTTGTTTGTAAAGTCTAGAATCTGGCAAATTCGCTGGCAACTTATAGTCATCTTTAAAACCCTGCAATCTGAAACATTCACGTGGAGTCAGCTTTCTCACACCTTTTCCATCATAAATAATTGGTACATTGTGGCCACCCATTCCCATATTTGCAGTTAGGGTAGGGCAGACTCCCTTCTTATTTTTTCTTACGTATTGGCGGCGCCATTGGTATACTTGACCAATTTCATTAACATCGTCCTTTATTCTTTCGTAGAGTGGCTTGCCATTGTAATAGTACTTTTCATCTACTTTGTCATCAAGCATATCAGTAATTTTTACTGTCAACGGTATCGGCTCAGGAAACTCGAATTTCTCAATTATTTTCTTGTCTTTAAATCCAACAATATAGATTCGCTCTCTGTTTTGCGGAATATTTCCATATTCCATGGTGTTCAGAACTTTGTATTTTATGTAATAACCCAGAGCTTCAAGGGTTTCCTTAATTACTTTAAAGGTATTGCCACCGTCATGAGTCTTTAGGTTTTTTACGTTCTCCAGTAAAAACCCTTCGGGCTTTCTTGCTTTGATAATTCTAGCTATATCAAAAAATAAATTTCCTCTACCTCTTTCGTCTTCAAAGCCTTTTCTGTAGCCAGCGATTGAAAAAGCCTGGCAGGGAAATCCTCCAAGCAAATAATCAAACTCAGGCAAATCCTCAGCTTCAATCTTCGTAATGTCTTCTACTACTAGTTTGGAATTTTTAAAATTCAAGTCATACGTGTCCTTACATTGCTTTTCAAAATCGTTTGCAAATACAGTCGTAAACCCTGCTTTTTCAAACCCCATTCTTATTCCACCGACTCCTGCAAAAAGATCCAGAGTTCGTCTATTTTTAGTATTATTTTTTACTGTATTAGTGGTACTGTGATTCCCGTCCGATGGAATTATTTCCCAAACAATTCCCCTTATTTCTAAGTCATCAACAAAAATTGGTAACATAGCCTGGTTTGCTGGCTGAAGTCGGAAGCCTTTTTTTTCTTTGTATATTTTTTTAAGTGTCGCGTAGTTACTGTCAACAACTGCTACGACCGTTTGTCCGTCGTAGGCAAACTCTTGTCGCTTAATTACTACCGTGTCACCATCAAAAATGCCTTCGTCTACCATGCTATCGCCCTTAACTTTAAGCGCATATAGCTCTGAGGGATTATTTGACGATCTGTTAAGTTTTATATAGCTTGGTGCAGTATCTTCAATTGTCTCAATAGGAAATCCCGCGGCAATATAACCCAATAATGGCACCATCTGGTTTTGTACTTCGTCGGATTTTGGTATCTCATACCCTGTTGGTGTTTCGCTTTTAACTAGGAATCCTTCACTTATTAATTCTGATACATGCTTATGTACAGTTGACGCAGATCTTAATCCCATTATTTGTGCTAGTTGTTGAAGGGTTGGGTACTCTCCTTCAGAATTTTTATAAGATTTTATAATTCTTAATACTTCTTGACGTCTTTTTGTGCTCATGTTTAACCTCTTAATAACAATATTACATTAATAATTCGAATTTTGCAGCACTATTTTTAAGTGTTTATCCACAGATTTAGTGACAAATATAGAATTATGCAGCACTTTTTGATAATTACTCAAAACATAAAGCCAGGGAGTTATTGAAATGTTGTTATTTAAATTATAGTAAACAGAGTAAAATACTTGTAGGCAGGAAGCTGGAATAAGCTAAAAAGTTCAAAAAAGCCCTCCTCCAGCAAATGATTGTATAATATTAACAGGAAAAGGTAAAAAATGGGTAGTGAATACGATAAGCTAAAGAATAGTGGCGAACTAGATCAAACATATGGAACTCTTAAGGCGACGACTGAGTTAATTGAAGTGACAAAAAATAGTAACAGTATCACGAAAGAGCAGTACGAAAGTTTAGCAAATAAATTCGAGCAGTCTATGCAGGTAATTGAAATCCTTCGGTCTAAAATTCAAGAACTAGAGTCTAAGAAAATGCCTTCAAAGGAAGAAGTAGAATCTATGTCATCTATGCTGGACCTTCTAGGTAAATTAGATGAAACCTCGATTGCGAGGATAAAAAAATTAGGAGAACTCAACAATGAATAGCATTTGGGATTTTTTAAACTCTCAATTTTTTGAAGCACTAATAACATTTGTGGTTGGGCTTGCAGCTTGGTATGTATATAAAAAACAACGAGATGACACAAAAAGAGATATTGCAAATTCTGTACTATCAGAAATACAATCTGCTGAGAGAGCTATTGAAAGAGTTAGGGATTACATAAGAGACACTGAGAAAACAGATATAAGTATACGTATCATTGGAGTAAACAGTTGGACAGAATACAGACATTACTTTTCAAACGACTTGGACGAGGACGAATGGGCAGAAATTAACTCTTTCTATAATGATGCCATTCTTCTGGACGAGGTATTGCGTCAAAGTAATGCTGTTTTTGAAAGTAATGCAGAGCAAATCAGAGCTAATATGCAAAGAATACTTGCTGATCTTACGGGAAATATGGCACTTTCTACTACTGCCGAAAATCTAGAATCAAGTTTGAAAAACCTTAATGATAAAGCTACGTTATTTGACCAAGTTTACCAAGAGAAAATGAAGGATTTTACATTCACACCTGTAAAGTATATGAATGATGCGAAAAAAATACTAGAAGATCTTAAG
>JAGQMY010000047.1 GCA_020428465.1 Candidatus Saccharimonadota bacterium | reverse complement strand
TTTAGTTTGGCGGAGAGAGAGGGATGTTCGACTCACCAGTCGAAAAGCTCCGCTTTTCGCTGTCGAGCCCGGCTCGCGGTTGGTCGAATAGCGACCAACAACGCTCCGCCTGTTCGAATCCCACGCAAAGCACTCAATGTGCTTTGCTTCTCTTCAAACTAAAACAACCGTGGCAAGCACGGTCATTTTAGTTTGGCGGAGAGAGAGGGATTCGAACCCTCGCTGGAACTTTCGCCCCACTAACGATTTAGCAAACCGTCCCCTTCAGCCACTTGGGTATCTCTCCATTCATTAGTGGCTTTAATAATTCGTCACCAAATTGTAACCTATTTTAACTGAAATTAGAAGTGTTAGCTTTGTAATATTCGAGTATAACTGCTAAAGCAAGTATGTCGTTTCTGATATTCTAGTTATATGAAACAGTATTTAGATGACTTGCTTGTGTGGGCAATAATAATAGCAGTTATAGTACCGACTCTAATGGCTTTGCTTAGACGTAGATGGATATTTATCGTTATTTTCGGTGCCTTGTTATCTATCAGCTCTGTTTTTATTGTTGGGCTAATATATCTAAGCAGTGATTTTGGTAACTCTAGTCCTGAAGCGTATCTCACGTGGATTTTGGGTGCTGTTATAGCAATCAGTGGAATTTTAATTGTTGTTTTTAGTAAAAAATTAGCAAAAAAATAATCTTTTTATCTGTTCTTTTGTGCGAACACCAGTGCCGAAACCGATTTTGCACCTGCATCTCTTAGAACTCTAGCAGCAGCCGCTAAGCTAGCTCCAGTAGTCACAACATCATCTATAAGTAATACTTTCTTACCAGAAATATCATCTGAATTGACCTCAAATTCATCCTTCATCTGTCTAATTCTTTGAGCTCTACCTGAACCAAGCTGTCTGATATTATCTCTTCTACTTAGCAGTTGTCTGTGTTCTAGTTCGAGTTTTTTAGCGATATTTTTACTAAGCAGTAGTGCATGGTCGAAGCCTCGCTCCCTTATTCGTTTCGGGGCTGTTGGCACAGGACAAACAAGTACATCATTAAATGAGAAATTTTTAGTCATGATATCAGCCATCGGGGTAGACGCTTGTCTCTGGCAATCAAATTTATAAGCATGTATGAGTTTCTCGGCAAGCCCGTCATAACCCAATGCTACGTAGACGGATTTTATTGGCATCCATGACCTACAGGTTTTACAAACTTTAAAATCATCAGTCAGTGTTCTACAGCTGGCACACCTAGACACGATAGGGTTATAGAAAAGCTCAGTACAATCTGCACATAACACACTGCCTTCCGCACCGCACCCAAAACATATATTAGGTGCAATCAATCCAACTAATTTATCGACAATATTCATAGTCGCATTATGACACGATAAAATATAATCTAAAAAAGTAAATAGGGTTTTGCGTAAATGTGCAGTCCGTTGTCTTTATTATGTTGTAAATAAGTTTGACAATGTTGCTCATTGCAGTCTTTCTCAGTTATACTATCTTTAACATAAACACGCTTGAATGTCTCGGGGCAACCCAAAACAGGTTGTCCCATACAAGCTCTATTTTTTAAGGAGGGAATGAAAATGGCGAGAAAATCTCGAGACGATGATTTACTCTTGGAAGATGAACTTACGGCTGCTTTTCTAGGTGAAGAAGATAATACGCCAATGACAGCAATGCCGGAAGTCGAAGAAGACATGGTGATGGATGAGGCACCTGTGCAAGAAGATTGGGATGAGGAAGAAGCCGTTCCTGGTCAACTTGCAGTTGATGTATTCGAAACCAAAGAAAAGTTGGTGGTTAAGGCAAGAACCGCTGGCGTAAACAAAAACGATTTAGATGTTAGTATCGCAGACAATACTCTCAGCATTAGAGGAACATTATCCGCTGGTGAAGAGGCCGGGGTAGAGAACTACTTTGTGCAGGAATGTTATTGGGGTGAATTCAGCAGGAGTATTGCACTGCCTGTACCAGTAAAAGAAGATGAGATTGAAGCCGTGCTTAAAGACGGTGTCCTAACTATTTCGTTTACGAAGCTAAAACAAGACACGATTAAGAAAATCCAGGTTTTGTAAAATAAATTTGCAAGTTTAATCAAAACGCCCGGTTTTGTCCGGGCGTTTTTTAATACATTATTGAATGTAAATTCTAATCGGTAGCTGATCCGGTTGTATTACCAGTTAGTGTAGCGCGGTCTACCACGAATCTTACGATTACTTGTGCCAAAGCTACGACAATTAGCCCTACTACAGCGTAAAGTATAGTGTTCTTTGCGCCCGTAACATTACCTGAATCACCCCCAGATGTAATGTATTTGAATCCACCGACGATAATCATGATTACTGCTACAACTCCAACTGCTAGTGACAGCAAATTGATTACTTGTGAAACAATCTGGTCGATTCTTTCAGCTGCAGTATTACCGTTATTATCCACTTCACAGCTGCCATCGGCCATCGAAAATTTGAGATTAGCACCACATTGTAGATTTTTTTCTATATCTTGTGCACCAGCTGGCGATGCAATAGCTAATGGTGCTGCAATTCCTATTGCGATAGCTAATGTATAAATGATTGATTTGAGTCTTTTCACTTTTAGATTTACTCCTTGTTTCTAAGAATAAGATTAGCATAAATTACATACAACTGAAAAGCACTTCCGGCTTCTGCGAAAGTGCTTTATCTGAATTATCTGTTTTAATTAAGCAGTTGTTGCTTTGTTAACTACAAATCGCACAATGATTTGAGCTAGAGCTACAACAATAAGACCAACTACAGCATAAAGAATTGTGTTCTTAGCGTTTCCAACTTGGCCAGAATCACCATTAGAGGTGATATAGCGCAAGCCCCCAACCATTATCATAATGACTGCAGCGACACCGACTACTAGAGATACGATGTTGATAATGTTTGTAACTATTTTTTGAACTCTTGAGCTTGCATCACCGTCTTTATTATTTGATTCACAATCACCACCAGAATTTGTGAAATCTAAGTTAGCTCCACATGATAGGTTATTGTCGATTTCTGCTGCTGAAGCGACTGCTGGTGCGAACATTGGTACTGCTAAACCAAGTACCGCTATTAGGCTGATAATTACTCTTTTGATTCTGTTCATGACTTTTTTAATTCCTTTTATTTAGTTTAATTAGTTTATAACATAACACGATTACTATAGCAATCCTAGCATGGTGGAGTTTGCCCTGGAGCACAATCGTTAATGGACGATCCTACGCCTGGGCTATCTGAACTATTATCTGCTGTTTTACTTAGTACAAACCTTACCATCAATTGGGCCATTGCGACGATTATTAGGCCAATTATTGCATAAAGAATAGTGTCCTTAGCACTACTAATTCCGCTTGAATCACCATGCGAAGTTGTGTATTTTAGACCACCAACTATTACCATAATTACGGACACAAATCCAACCACGAGCGAAATTAAGTTGATCGCTGTTGCCACGGTAGAGTTTATCTTTGTACCATCGCTGGTATCACAAGTAGTGCTGTCTCCATCGCTAAATTCTAGACCTTGGCAAGCCGTATCTCTTGCCGAGTCAAATGGGCTCGCATTAACTGTTACGGGCAATATAAATATTCCCACAGATAAAAGAATTCCGAAAAACCCATATATTATTCGTTTCATTATTGATTGATACTCCTTTTCATATTCTATTATCCAATCCTGTTTAGCAGTAGCCTTACAATTGCTTGAGCTAATCCTGCTACGATCAACCCAACTATGGCGTAAATAATTTGATCTCGCGCCGCTTTAATCTTACCAGCATCACCAGTTGACATGCTAACCTTTATTCCGGCGATTATTATCATAATTACAGATATCAATCCCGCTAAAAGAGAAAGCCCGTTGACTGCCCTAGTAATAATGCCTTCGGGACCATAGAGTGGATTTACATTTTTGGCTTCAGGACTAAGGGGATCTAAATCATTACAGATACTTGGGCGATTGGCAGGATCTGAAGTGGTACATACTTCACTATTCAGATCAACAGCACCAGCAACAGGTATGAATGTGGTAAAAACACTAAATGACAACGATAGCATGCATAAAATAAAGAGTGAAATTTTTCGCATTATAGGAACCTCTTTAAAATAAATGCGACAATTATGTCTGCCATAAAGACAACGGCAAGGCCAACTGCAGCATAAATAACACCCTTTCGAGCTTGCAGTGCTTTATCCGGTTCACCCTTGCTCAAAACAAAACGTATCCCCTGAACAACAATAATAAGAACCGCTATAGCAGTAATTGTGCCGAACAAAATAGGCAAAACTTTAGATAAGGTGTCACTACTCGCCGACACGTCAGGTAAGGTGGTATTGCAATTAACATTTTCCGTATTTCCGGAACCAGGGTTACAATTTTTAAGCTGTGATAAACGACTATTTAATAATAGATAATTCATAAATCAAAAACTCCTCGCAACGAACCCGATGACAGATGCCGCTACTATACTTATGGCTAGACCTACGATTGCATTAATAATAGTGCTTTGTGCTTTTTTAGTTTTTTCAGGATTACCCTCGCTAATCACATAACTAACTCCACCATAAATTAGCATACCTACCGCAAGAATAGATGCTACCCTAAGCAGTATCTCTATCACGGCGAGTGCGATAAGCCAGAAGTCTTTAATATTGTCTACCTTTAGCTCGCATATTTCATCATTTGGGTCGGTCGTAATGTCATTTGGGACTGATTGTTTATCTAAATACTCATACCAAGTTGGAAAACCTAAGAAACTTCCACCAGTACATCCCGAATCTGCAGCACTTGCGACACCAATGTTTGTAATAGGCACAAATATAAATACGCCGAGTTGGAACAATAGAAACTTAGAAATAAGCTTCTTTATCATATAAACATGCCCCCCGGAACTAAAAAGTTTGCAATCGCAAAGATAAATATATACAACAATAATGCTATAAATGAATTTGTAACCCTATTTATAGATGCTGAAACTGCTTGGGGGTCACCTCTTGATGTGGAATATTGGATCCCAGCCCAAATAATCGATCCAACTACTACGACTCCAACACCCAAACTCAGGAATCTTACCACTGCTAAAACCATATCTATGATAGGATTAACAGAATCTACGCCTGGCCAGTCATTACCCCTACAACCGATAGAAATGCTCAAAACAACAGCTGATTCACCGCGACCGCATTGTTTACCATCGGTGCCTGTGGAGGTGCTTGTTTCGCCTCCAGGACTTATTGGGCTACAAATATCAGATGAGCCACCACTTGTACAGTTTAGGTTTGCTGATCCTGGATTAGTATCTGTACCACCACTCGTACCCCCATCACTCTGTGTCGGCTGACTTAAAGTATCACAATCTTTAATCGTAGTAGTTGAGGGGCCGCTCCTAGAACTGATCGTAATCTCGCATTGAGTATTTGGGTCAGTGTCACTATTCACACAATCATGCTCTGTATAGCCACCCGAGGGTCCTTGTATGTAACAGCCTGGTGATAGAGCTGCGCTTGCATAGCTAGGTCTGATTAGTAATGTGAGTAATAAAGCCGAGGAAAGTGTAAATATTATTTGAATTGCTTTGGGTTGGATATGTTTTATTTTTTGCATAACTACTATTTATATCCTAGCATAATTAATCATTATATTACATAAAAAACCCTATTCTATGAAAAAGTAATAAACTTTTATCTATTTTCTTGATATAGTTGTACCTATAGATTATGGTTTTTCCTATCGTAAAAAAACAAAAGAGAATATTTATATTTTTAATATTCATTATATTTATTCTTAACTCTTTCATTGTGAACGGGCTATTTCAGACAGCTAAGGCCGCGGAAAATGGAGTAGCTGTACCTGAAACGTACGGTTTAACCACAGACAGTAAGGGAAGGATTATTGGCAATCCGGCCGATATATTTGAATTTACTTGGGTAAATGCCGGTCTTGCTAAACTAACTTTTAAAACAAAACCAGGAATTAGTTATGACGTAGTACCGAAAGACGGCCATGGTGATGCCAAAGGTGTTATCGCCCAGAGAACGAGCCTTACTGATGGTAACCACAGACAAAGTACAGATTATGAGATACAGGGCTGGCCTTCGTCTTGTTATAATAAGATTACATTCATTGCCGATAGTATAACCAATCAAGATAATTTTTTAGACAACACACCACTTACCAAGGTTAAAACCGATATCGATTTCTACAATTCTGATGGAACAGAGTGCAAAGACTCCGGTGATTTAAATACCCACATAGACAGTGACGGAAATAAGGTTGATAATACTGGTAGCATATCGGTTAAAAACACCCAATTCAGTACTGCTTATTTTCGCTGGGTAGATAGTGCAAAGATTGAACCAGCAGTAGATTTGACAATTAGAATAGTCGAGAGCGATCATGCAACTTCCATAAAAAATATTCCTACTCCCTTTGTTCAAGACTCAAGCGAACCTAATGTCTTTAGAGCAGACGAGGTGGGTCCATGTGATGATGTAATAATCGTCGATAAATCAACCAATCCTGCTACGATGAAATACTACATATTAGTTGCAAATGGTTCACTTAGTGACGGAGACGCTTACGGTTCACAAAAACCAGCTTCAGAATGGGGTATAAGCGCAATAAATATTTCTGATTGTCAGGTTGTTGATGTCAGAGAAGATGTAGATAAAGCTGGTACGTTTCAATCTCATGACTACTATCGTGTTCCGCCAATTACAGGAGTGAGCTATCCGCTATTAGATAACGAAAATGCCAATAAAGAAGCAGGCACTGGTGAGGAACAAGCAGGTTCCTTTAATCTCGAAACCGGTGAAGACACCCCGACTTGCGAGAGTTCTGGGTTCTCGTTAGCCTTTCTTTTTTGTCCCATTGTCAACGGCGCACTTGATGGCATAGACTGGATGTTTCACTCGATTATAGAACCTTTCCTCGTCACTAGCCCCTTAACCACCGAGTCAAATGACACAGCATACCAGGTGTGGAGAGGATTCAGGACATTAGGCAATATAATACTCGTCATCGCACTGCTAGTAATCGTATTCGGTCAAGCTATAGGTGGTGGACTGGTTGATGCTTACACGGCTAAAAAGGCAATGCCAAGAATTTTAATTGCAGCAATTCTTATAAATATATCGTATTTCATTGTTGCACTATCGGTAGATGTGTTTAATGTGTTAGGTAGGGGTATTGGCCAACTTATAACTGCTCCGTTAGGTGGGGCTGGGAGTTTCTCATTCAAGCCAAATCAACTACTCAGTCTTGGGGGACTTTTTGCTACGTATCTGGGCGGCAAGTTTCTCCTCGGCTTCTTCACAACCGGTGGCTTCTTCACATTATTACTTTACTCGTTCTTAATACCCATGCTTTTAACTACTATTGCTATTTTTGGAACTATAGTTATTCGTCGTGGTTTAGTTATTCTTTTAGCGGTCATATCTCCAATAGCGCTAGCTTTATATGCTATTCCCGGTACGGAAAAGTACGCTAAAAAATGGTTTGATTTGTTTATCAAAACACTTATGGTTTATCCGATAATAATGGCTATTTTTGCTATAGCCGATCTTCTATCAATGATGATGTTCAGTGCAGCTGGTGATGGGGGCTCGTATACAATAAATCAGTTTGTAGCTTTGGTAGTGCTCTTTATACCGTTTTTCTTAATACCGTTTGCCTTTAAGCTCGCTGGGGGCGCAATATCGTCAATATCAGGTGCTATAACTGGCTTTAACAAGAAGCGATACGAGAAATTCATGGGAAGCGAGTATGATCAATCCAGCAGACGACATCAAGTTAATCACACCCGTGCAAGTATGCGTGATGCCCGACTAGAGTCGCATAGCAACAGAGCTTTGCACTGGGCAGATTTTAGGGTGGGTCGTGGCGGGCTAACTCTGCTTAAGCAGGGAATGCCAAAAAAACCTGAAGCTCCAACGCCTCCTAGAGATGATGCTGGTGCGGCCGAGAAAGAGGAGTACACAAGGCAACAAGAAGCCTATGTAAGAGATTTGAAAACGTATAATGCTGCGGTGCAAGTAGCTCGAGGCTGGCACCCAACAGTAAGGGGTGCAAGAGAAAAAGCAAGAAAATATAGACAAGACAGAAGGGCCAGGCGAGCAGACAGAGCCGTTACAGAGGAAGAAAACAGTGGTGCATTTAACCCAGATTCGCCACTAGAATCCCCTCCAACCCCCGTAGCCCCATCGCCAATCCCAAGCGATCCCACAACAAGTCAAGCAACATTAGCTGGTCAAAACACTAACTTTGCCGATCCTGCTCAAGCAGCTGCAGGCGATGCAACTCCCGATGACGAAGATGATGGAGGGGGTACCGCAACACCTTGGAATCCGTCATAAGATTGATTGTTTTACTATAAACTTCTTTACTTTTTTGCAATAATGTGCTAATGTTTTAAATATGGACAGCCCTAATCCACAGAACCCCCAGGTTCCACAAGACCCCCGCCTCGATTGGCAACAGACTGAATCAGGGTTAGTATTGCCGTCGGATATGGCGCGTTTGGGTGATGTTGATCCGAGTATGTTACGAGCATTGATAGGTCAATCAGCACTTAGTATGCCCGGCGTGAACGAAGAGCTTGATACATCCGACCCTGATACGTTTAGAATGCTTGCTGAAGCAGCAAAAAGAATGTTTATAGGCGATTCAAATGTGCCCGCATCGTCAAAAGACAGGGCAAGAATTTCGACAAGTTACGAAACTGCAGAGGTCGGTAAAGCTTACCCCATTCCAACCATGGAAGCAGTAAAAAGAGCTGGAATCAAACCTGAAGGAGCTGGTGGCGCACCACTCAGGAGACTCGAGAGGTTCGTTAGAAAAGCTGGTGTTATTTATTTTGGTAACACCGAAAACTTTACAAACCAAGACGAAAGACGTGCTAAAGCTAACAAACTTTTCATGGAGCTTATGCACAATAAGGAAAGTACCGGTCCAGATGAACTAATCCGTGCTTTGTTCGCTCGAGAGTCACCAGATAGACCAGGAGTATGGATTGATATACACGACCCAAACAAAACTTACAATGCAGCACAAGTTGCTCAAGCTAGACAACAGTGGTTCCAAGACCCTTCAGCGTTTGCGGCAGCTTTTTGGTATGAGATACACAAATCATCTCATGAACTTCAATTTATAGAGACAATCAAGAGAACATTCGAATTAGTAAACGAAGCCGCTAAACGAAGGCAATACTCGTTTGAAGGCGGGCCATTTACAGATAGAGATATTGCGGGACTGATTTTGGGAATAGGTTACGCACACAAAGGTCAGCACTTGTCGTTTAGGCACTTATACTATGCAATTAACGCAAAGGGTGAGTATGAGTATAGGGGTGTTGATGGGGTTAAATTTATCCAGGAAATGGCTGCGAAGATAAGGTCTTACGAGCTATCAGGATTTAGTGCAGTAGACATAGCGAACCTAACTACAATAGTTAATACAGCACTTGAGACCACCATAGAAAAAGCCGTAGAACCAACATCGGAAGAATTCATTAGGTCACAGTTTATTCTGCAAAGAGCAGCGATGATTATCTCAATTCTTAGATATGGATCTAACATCAATCCCGAAGGGGATGATGCTGGTGCGCATGCACTTAGAGATAAGTTGGGCGCCAGAGGTTTACTATCAATGCCACCTGTGAGATTTAATAAGAAAACTGGTCAGTTATTCTTTGACGGCCAGCCATTACGTACCGGTGGTACGGCATTAGCCGAGAAGAACTGGGAAAAGGTTGCAGCTATAACAGATGTCGCGTGTGAATTGTTCCCTAACCTTAAGTATATTGATCAAAAGGAATTATCGATCTTAAACGCAAGTAACTACTACTTCCTGGAGGCGGAAAGACAAGAATGGATTGATACATTCGGAAATTTGAAAGGTTTTGACGAGCAAGCAGCTTTAAGCAGGATAAGACGGGAAAATATCAAAATTACAACAAAAGACAGCAGAGCGTCTTTGAGTCCGGCAAAGCCAGAAGATCGCGGAAAACTAAAACAACTAAGAAGGCGCCAAAGATCAGACGCAAGAAAAGTAAGACGAAGGCGCGTTGAGGACAACAACGAACAACTAAAAGCAGGCCGCAAACAACGGAAACAACAAGAGTGGGAGCAAGCGCTAATTGATGCGAGAAATCGACGTCGCGAGGAATATAGAAGACAGCAGGAACAGCAACAAAATAACGGCGATCCTGACAACGCATAGTCAAACCAGTAAGTATTAGTTATCTACTAGTCATTTAAATAAAATCCACACACCAAAACAACATGAATTTATAGTTACTTGTTATAACATCCTTAGGTTTCTTTATATGCATTAACTGTTTTATACTATAGCCATATGGCTGTGTATAAGGTACCTCAAGATGTTGAGGCAGAAGATAAGTTTTTAGGCCCCCTAACATTTCGGCAGTTTCTATTCTTTGGTGGGACGGCAATGTTCGGTTGGTTAACTTTTATCACCATCTCAAAAGGAGCTGCATTTTTGTCTCCGCTTTTTGGCTTACCAGCAATAGCATTAGGTATCCTGGCATTTCCCTGGACTAAAGACCAACCGTCTGAGCTCTGGCTTGCAGCACACATTAGGTTCATGTTCATAAGGCGAAAACGCATATGGGATCAAGCCGGGATGAAAGAGCTCGTGAAGATAACCGTACCAAAACGTGAGCACCACAATTTAACTGATGGGCTAAGTCCTGACGAAGTAAGAAGTCGGTTTAATGCGCTAGCGTCAGTTGTAGATAGTAGGGGCTGGGCAGTAAAAAATCTTTCAAGTTTATCCACTCGTAGCAACCTCGACACGAGTGATAGGTTAGTTTCTTTGCCAACAGACGTACAAGATGAAAAAACGGTTTTAGTAGATAACACTGTTGATGTTATGGACGAGGCATCCAATCCGCTTGCGCGTCAATTTGACAATATGATTGAACAGTCAAATACGAAACACCGCCGTGACACTCTTGGAATGATTGAAGAGGCGAGAAGGATGTCCGAGCAAGGACCAGCAACTCAACAACAAAATTACCCTATGCCACTTCCTCAACCAAAAAGTAACAGCAATAATCAAACGACCGCCGATGATTTATGGTTTCTTAACCAGAATAATAAAGCCGATCCTACTGTTGCTAGCTTTAAAACGCCACCTTTATTAGTAGCTCCTGCAAAACAAACTCCGCTAAGCCAGCCAGTACCGTCAATACAGCCAAATACTGGTATAACTTCAACTGATGAGCAAAATTTGCTCCAAAAAGTTCACAAACAACAACAACTTGATGCTCAGTTTAGTTCAAATAGTCGATTGAAAACCATTCAGCCTTTGGGTCAAAATCCATCTGGAAATCAGCCTTCCGTATCCCAACCACAAACAACACAAACTCCTAGCACTCACCCCGTTAATCCTGCTATACTAAACTTAGCAGGCAACGACGACTTAACGGTGGACACTCTAGCTAGGCAGGTAGATAGAGACAAGCCAGATGAAGATGAAGTTGTTATTCAATTACACTAACCTGATTAAAGGTGGAAAATGAATCCAAACCAAGCGATACAGCCGAATATTCAGCAGACCATGCCCGGAGTACCTGGTCAACCTGTAGCTCAACCTATGGTAAAGTCGAATCCGAACAGCACTCAGAATTCTCTTGAAATTGCCGAGATTCGAGATGGTATCGTGATAATGAACGACGGCAGCTTTCGAGCTGTTTTAGCTTGTCAAAGTATCAATTTCGACCTAATGAGCCCCCAGGAGCGTGAAGCTGTCGAGTTCAGCTACCAAGGTTTTCTAAATTCGTTATACTTTCCGATTCAGATTTTTGTCCGTAGTCAAAAAGTCGATCTACGACCGTATATAGAAAAGCTAGATAAAATTCGTTCTGAGCATGATAATATGTTGCTCGCACTCCTGATGGACGACTACTTAGACTTTATCGAGAATTTAGCATTGCAGACCAACATAATGGATAAGAGATTTTACGTTGTTATACCTTTTTTCCCGCAACTGGACACGCAGAAAGCCATAAAAGCTAGTAAAAACTTTTTTACCGCTGTATTTGGTAAAAAAGATACACAAGTAGTAATCAACGAAGCGGTGCTAGAGCAAGCAAAAACAGAGTTAAAAAATCGCATCCAAGCCGTTATGGCTGGACTACAGCAGTCTGGCGTAGCCTCTATCCCACTTGATACCCAGGAATTAATCGAGCTTTACTATGATGCCTACAATCCAGATACGGCTACACGTCAGCCGCTCAAGAATTTTGAAGATATGAATGCACCGGTTATTGAAAAGGGCGTAGGCCACGCTGCTCAGCCACAACTTGAGAGGGAGCTACAATAGTGGGAATTTTTAACAAAAAACCAGCAACCGATCCAGTTGCGCAGGCACAAGCACAGGCTTTGCGCGAACAACAAGAGGTTCAAGTTGCATTCGAAAAGGGCGTAACAGCTCTTAGAGATTTCATTGCACCTGCAAGTTTAGAGTTCGAATCGAGTCAGTTCAAAATCGGTACACGTATAGCAAGAACGTACTACGTATATGGCTATCCTCGTAGACTTTATACCGGCTGGTTAAGCAGTATGATAAACCTTGATGAAGTTATAGATATGTCGATGTTTATATATCCTGTTGAAAGCCAAGTAGTTCTGGAAAACTTACGTAAGAAAGTTGGTCAACTTGAAGCCGGTCTGCAAATCGATGCTGAAAAGGGTAAAGTGCGCGATCCTGGCAAACAAGCAGCTATAGTCGATGCCGAGGAGTTGAGGGACAAGCTTCAGGTTGGAGAAGAGCGCTTCTTTAGATTTGGTCTTTATTTTACAATATATGCAAACGATGCCGAAGAAATGGAGTATGTATCTCATAAGGTTGAGAGCGTTTTGGCGCAACAGCTGGTCTATAGTAAACCAGCAGGAGCCCAACAAGAGCAAGGACTCAACTCAACAATCCCGCAGTTTACTGACCAACTTCAAATTCGACGCAACATGAATACGGGAGCTGTAAGTACAACTTTTCCCTTCACAAGTGCTGATTTGAGCCAAGAAAATGGTATTTTATACGGAATAAACATGCATAACTCTGGACTTGTTATCTTTGATAGATTCTCACTCGAGAACGGTAACAGTGTTGTCTTTGCCAAATCAGGCGCAGGAAAAAGCTTTACAGTTAAGCTAGAGGCTCTTCGAAGTATGATGTTCGGTACCGAGGTATTCATTATCGATCCCGAGAATGAATACGCCAAAATGTGTGATGCTGTCGGTGGTGCATATGTTCGCTTGAGCCTAAACAGCAAAACCAGAATAAATCCGTTCGATTTGCCTAAGGTATCTGACCCTGAAGAGGCCGATAACGCACTCCGCAGTAACTTAATCACATTGCATGGGTTACTGCGTCTCATGATGGGTGGAGCCGCAGCTCTGGCTTCAGGATCAGATGTAGTTCGACCATCACTAACTCCCGAAGAGGAAGCTGATCTTGATGCTGCATTAATAGAAACATACGCCAAAGCTGGCATAACTAATGACCCGCTTACTCATAATTCTCCTGCACCAACTATCGCAAGTTTGTATGATACACTTTTGCACTCTGGAGGTTCTGGGCCGCAACTAGCTCAAAGGTTGCGAAAATATACAACCGGAACGTTCGCGGGTATTTTTAGCCAACCTAGTAACATTGAGATTAACAACCCTCTGGTCGTGTTTAATATTCGTGATCTAGAAGATGAGCTTCGCCCGGTAGCAATGTATATCGTGCTGAATTTCATCTGGAATAAGACTAAAGTCGACCAGAAACGAAGAATTTTGATTGTTGATGAGGCGTGGCAGTTAATGAAATATGAAGATAGCGCTAGTTTCTTATTCAGTTTAGCCAAACGAGCTCGTAAATATAATCTGGGCATTACGACAATTACCCAGGATGTCGAGGACTTTATGGGGTCTCGAATGGGACGAGCAATCGTAGCTAATGCAAGTATGCAGATTCTGTTAAAGCAATCAACGTCTGCTGTTGATGTCCTGGCGCAAACCTTCAAGTTAACCAGTGAAGAGAAAAAACGCCTTAGTCAATTCCCGGTTGGTCAAGGATTATTCTTCGCCGGATCTAACCATGTGCACATGCAGATTGTGGCAAGTCCAACTGAAACAAACCTGATAACAACTAACCCAAATGAAAAAAGACCACCAGTCAAAACCGAGCAAGTAGACCTCAACCAAACGGGGTATAATAATACCGTAGAGTTAAAGCAATAATTTGGGGTTTAAATGCAGCCAGGTTCACTAAAAAAGCGCGAGGAAGAAGGATTCGCACCCGACAATAATGATGATTCTTTGAATCCCGCTAACAGACAGAATCCTGATAACACCTCCGCTGATGGATTCTGGAATCCCGATGGCTGGAGTGATGAATCTGGCGACGAACCAGTAAGCCCCAATAAAAGCCCCGGTCAAAACATCGGAGTAGAAGAAATGGATATTAACCCATTATCGGGAAATAACGATGCTGGGCGTTCTGATGCTGAATCAAAGCTGACACCAGATAAGTCTTTTTCTAACAACCTTTCGCTAGATAATCAAGGGACCAACCCGGCAGCAAAACTGGTAAATGGCATACTGAGAAATAGAAAAAAATCAATTGCAGGTGGAGTTGGCTTGGGTGGCGTAGTGGTTACTTTTTACCTACTATTTGCATCTTTTGCTCCTTTTAAGGTGCTCCACTTCGCAAATTTACTTCAAAGGTTTCACTTTCAAAGTAACTCTGAGTTTATGGATGGCAGAACCTGGAGCTTATATAAAGTATTGAAAACCCACTCTGTACAAAATCTAAGATTAGGCAGAATAGCTAGCAGGTATGCAGTTAAGTGGGACCAGGCCGTTCTAAAGAATACGGGCTTGAAATCTGTTTACTCACCAATTACACGTCGATTTATTGGATATGAGGTCGTTGATCCTGCAAAAGCTGATCCTTTGCTTAAAAAGTTGGAGGCTGAAGGCTATAACACAAACGGATCGTTAGCAAGAGATAGTTTTGATGGTTCCAATAACAGAGTGGGTCAAGGCTCAAGAATAATAGATGTATCCGACGAAAAGCTAAGTAAACGAAGGTCATTGGCGCGTGTTGTAACTGCAGGCGCTGAAATAGAAGGTGTCCCAGATAAGTTAGCAAGTCGTTTGTTAATAAAATATGGCGGGATGGATTTTCATATCCTTCATCCGTTACAAAGTGTGAGAAGAGCGGCGACCGATAGGTTCGTTGAGTGGGCGTTAAAGTTCAAAGAAGATAGAGCTGCGAGAGTAGCAAATGGTAGTACGGATGTTAATCTACCAAAAACCGGCACCGATACAAACGGGGACGGGAACATTGATACTACACCGGACACCACGCCAGAAAGTATTGCTGCTGGCGAAGCAAACGATATCGCTGAAGAAGTAGCACAAACCGCTGAAAAAAATCGTCTTAAACCAAGCTTTATATCCGATAAGGCAGCCGCCAAACTAAAGGTGGCGGGTAGAATCGCCGGAAGCGCAGCAGCAGCCGCTGCTCTTTTATGCGGAGTCAAGGCTCTTGGAAATGCAGCGGAAATTTTACAGTACACCAACGTAATTTTACCCATGGCTAGAGTTGCAACTTCATACATGTCCCTTGGGGCACAAATAATGTCAGGAGAAGATGTCAGCAGCGATGAGATTGGGGTCTATTCTCAAGATTTATTTGATGTGCTTAACAATTCCGATGCAATTATGGCTCAGCCGTTTCAAAAATCACTAAATGGTGTAGATTCTGGACCCGATTTAGATAGTGAGTTAAAGCCAGGCAAGTTAGGCGAGAAGCCAGCCTTTTTCAGGGCAATAGATGACATTCCGCTATTAGGAACAATTTGTAGTGTTCAGGATTTTATCGGTGGACTTCCAGTTCTTAAGCAAATAGGCGAAGCATCACAGGCGGGGCTAAATGCAATTCTCGGTCCTTTGGGTCTCTCACCTGATCAGCTTGCAGGAAAGTTAGTTGACATATTGGCGGGTTCAGGTATTAATCTATACGCAGTCGGGGCTGAACTTGGAAATTATCTTATGTATGGAGCTAGGATAGCCTCAAACATGGCATCATTTGCTTTTGGTGGTTCAGAAATGTCTGAAAGCGACGAACAGGCCTTAGTCGCAGACCAGATGCAAACAATTGCCCTAGACAACAAATCAAAAAGTCTTTATGAGAGATATTTTGACATAAGTAATGTTGACTCTTTGGTTGCTCGGGTTTCAATGAGCACGCCAATGAATTTGAAGGGATTTGGTGGCTTGGTACTTCAAAACCCTCTTAATTCACTTAATTTTTTGACCACAAAAGCCAGTGCCGCTGACTATACCTTTGACTATGGTTTTCCTAAATATGGATTTACATTAACTGAACAAAATAGTCAGATAGCCGATGATCCATTAGAAAATGCCAACGTTGTTGAGTCGGATATTCAGTCTTTCGATGATAGGTTTGGGTCATGTTTCCCTAAAAAGATAGATCCTGTAACACTTAACGTAGTGGATAATGACAGAGAAAGATATGACGTAACTTCATCCGATTGCAACAATAAAACAGACGACCAGCTTCGCTATAGATTATACCTAGCAGATAGAGTTACAGAATTAGGTTTAGGATGTGGCGAAGGAGACGATTCATCTTGTTCGGAAATTGGGCTTCAGACGTCTGAGTTTACTGCTCCAGAAGATGCGCCAGTTAATAACCAAATCTATTTTTTGGGAGACTCTTTAACTAAGGGTATGCAAACTTTAGCTGGTAGCGATCCGGAAAAAAACTATCTTGCAAGAACTTTTGATGGGCATGGATGGCAAAGCACAGTAAATGCACAAGGATGTCGTGCAGTATTTCAGACTCAGGGGCCTATTACGGGTGATGGTTCAACCTGTCCTTCCGAAACAATTGTTGATGGCATTACTGCACTATCAAACGATACTCAGATTATACAGAGTAATCAAACCGGGACATTTGTTGTTGGACTTGGCACTAACAGGCTTGAAGTAGACGCAAGCGGCAACGTTGACCAGAATCTTTTTAGAGAAAAATTTGCAGAATTGATAAAACAAATTAAACAAATTTCACCTAATTCTTTCGTTTATGTCGTTAATTTGGTGTCATCCGATAACAATTCAAACCTAGAAGACAGGAATGCAATAATTGAGGATGTAATTTCTCAATTTCAAGATAGTCAAAATATCATATTGCTAGATTGGAATGGATACGTAAAGAATGCAAAAACTACACCGGACACCGGTGATGATGTAGAGTTTGCTGATAGCGTACATCACACAATAGACGGATACATAAAAAAGGTTCAGTACCTTCTAGATAATATAGCGTTACCCTCAGGTAGCTCGACAGCGGGAGGCAGAATTGTAAATTGCGATGGATACACTGAAGTTCTTTCACCCGATAACTTTAACATTAGAAGTTACAGTCAGGATATTAAAGATAATTGTTTAAAAATTAAACAAAAATGTCTATCTGGGGTTACAGACACAGAAAGAATTTTATGTACAGCGATGGAGTTTGACGGTACATTCTATGGCAACGGATATGGCACCTATTCCGGGGTGGCGGCAAATCAAATTTATGGATTTACAGCATCATCTTCAAATTATGGCGGAGCACCACAATCATGGTTACAAAGTAGAAGCGAAGGATTGAGCCCCAATAACTTACTTGAATGTAGCGGTCTTGCTTCTGTTGCGCTTTTTAAAGCATATAACTATCAAGGTGTCGGATGCTCAGGGAACTGGACATCTCAACAAAGACCAGATTTATTCGAGCACGTTAATCAAAATGAGATAATCCCCGGAGATTTTTTGACAATTAGTTTTGGATGTAATAGCGACGAGTCAAATCCAGCCGGTGGACATGTTGCCATTGCAGCTTCAAGTCCCGACGCCAGTGGCAATATTATAGTTTACGAAACTAATACCTGGGGAAAGCCGGTTAGGTTTACTAGTAGTAATCTGTCGGATTACCCTGGTGGTTGGTCTCGATACATAGGTCCAGGAGTGCCGTAACCATGCGAACGATTAAGTTATTGATAGTGCCGTTAGTGGCGATTTTGCTTGTTGTTGCATTCTCGTATTTGAGTTCCGTTAAACATGATAAAAACAATGGTAATGATACAAATGTAAACTTAGGGTACTTTAGGCTATATTACACACCCGAGAATGCTTCTCCTATTAATTTATTAGATAGTAATGAACAATTAATCTCATCAATTTCGGTAAGTGGAGCAGCGGTTGGACTGCCGCTGGGTAATGCAAGCTATACTTTAAGGAGTGCCGATTTTGATGATATAAACTTAAACATAACAACATACAAAGATGCAGTGGTAGAAAGCACTGTTGCCTTTACTAATAAAAAAACATCGACAGAATCTGATTTGGTTGATGTTTTAAGCTCAAAAAATTCAGTCATCACACTTAGTGGTGGCTATCGTTTAAAAAATGTCAAAATTATTGAAAATGAATGGGCAACCGGTAGATTATTTAGCTCGCGTCCAGGTGTTGAGGGCGAGGTAGTATTGGCTAGGCTAAGAAATAACAGTTGGGACATTTTGTTTTCCGGAAGTTACTTTGACACGGAGTCTCTAGTAAACTTGGGGGTACCTCAAAATATTATTGACGTACTTTTTGGAGCTAGCCAATGATTATCTTGTCCAGATTAAGAGCAATGGTAGCGGAAGAGACTACCGTGTCGTCGAGTTTTGCATCTTTGTCTTATGTCAATGCTTATTTGTTTGTGCGAAAATTACATATTTATTTTTTACTCCTGGTAAGTTTTATTATGATTTTCGGAAGTATAAGTCAAGCACAAGACGGAGTAATTAATAGTTACTGCGAGCGCGTAAATGCACAAAGCTATAGTAGTTGCGTGAAGTCGCTCATTAAACAAGGTGCGTATTATTTCAACCCATATACGCCCAATCAGACTTCGGGAGTATCCGGCTCGAGTAGTTGCTTAGGCATAGATTTACCTACGATAAACAGTATCGGTGGCTTTGCTTCCGCAATCAATCAATACATAGACGACTACGTAGGAAGTAAAACGTCACCTTTTCAGGGCCTAGGACAAGCTTTTGTAGATGGTGGAGCAGCTAGTGGGATAAACCCTATGCTTGCAGTTGCTCAGCTGAAACAAGAAAACAGCATGCTAGTCGCCGGACCCAACGATAGTTGGGCATGGAACACCTATGCCACTAGTGAGGCGGCATCATCCAGTCCACAGGACACCACACAAAAAGTTTCTTCATACAATGCATTCGGTGTTACAGCGGGCAAAGGACAGCCTACTGTATACTACTATCAATCAAGCGCTGACAAGATTTGGTCCGTCTACCAGTGGTCGAGCTGGGAAAATAGTTTAAACGGTGAATATAGTTGGTTTGATGCAGTTAAAAATTCATTGTCCTACGAATTT
Source organism: Candidatus Saccharimonadota bacterium (assembly GCA_020428465.1). Classification (GTDB taxonomy): domain Bacteria; phylum Patescibacteriota; class Saccharimonadia; order Saccharimonadales; family SZUA-47; genus JAGQMY01. Next base: position 4,946 of record JAGQMY010000047.1, on the reverse strand, counting down.
GCAAACGGTGATCTACTACGATATGTTTCTAAGTATTCTGGGGTAGAGAACAATACCGTGTACTTTAATAACGTAACCGAAACTATAAATGCTATTGTCGAGCTAGCTGGCGATAGTTTAGCATGCGGTTCTGGATCTAGTGGTAATGGCTTTGGAAATCTCGAAGTTACTGGCTCAGCAATCCCTTGTGAAGGTACTCAACACACCCTAACTAGACTAGGCGTTGGAGTTGACTGGTCTGAGCTCGAGCCAACAGGGACTATTGGTAAGAATAGTGCGGGTCAAGACATAAACGTTTACATCAGAGATGCATGTCCGGGCCAAACAACTATTAGGACTGTCGTGGTTGGCGCCACAATCCACGCGGGTGGTGAAGAGGCAGGGCAAATAGTAGCACATGAACTTTTGTACAACAAACAGCTTCCACCCGACGTCCGAATCATTGCTATCCCAGTAATAAATGGGGCGGGCTTGACAGACGAAAACACGCCCGGAAGAGTTAATAAGAACGGGGTAAACTTAAATCGTAACTTTGACTACAAATGGGACCAAGCTGATTGTACAAAAAATCCCGCCGATGGTCCCAATTGTAAGGGCCCCAGCCCAGCAAGCGAGCCAGAAACTCAAGCTATTCAAAGCTTTTTACTAAGTATAGGTAAGGCTAGTCTTGTGTTGAGTTATCACAGCAATACAAATATAGTATATTTTTCTGGACCAAATAACTCAGAATCCGGTAGTCTTGCACTGCGGTATTCTCAAATAACTAATCAACCCTCTAGTCCGAATAGTGGACCTGGGTTTTTCGAAGCCTGGTATAACTACAAGACTAGTACACCGGCATTGTTAGTCGAAGCTTCAAGCGATAAATCTTTTGAATATTTCGACAAACACGCAGACGCTGTCGTTAGTCTTCTAAATGAAAATCTTGTAAAGCCGGTTCCGAGTGGAGCATATTAATGAAGCTGAGAGTAAATATATGAGAAGATCAAACACTATCACTAAATTTCTATACACGTTGGTGTTGTTTATGTTGCTTGTTATATTGGCATACTCGGCGACTCGTTTCTTCAGCAAAAACTCTGTGGTTTTAAACAAAATCTCTGACAACTATAAAGACGTAGCTGTTTCTACAAGCGGGATTTACGCATATAAAGAGGGGGATAAGTTACTATTAAAAATAAACGGGGAAACTAGTGCTTACGAAAACTTTGAGTACTACAATATCGGACTTGATCCTGGCGGAGAACAGCTATCAGCAACCGATGGTAATAATTGTTATGTTTTTAACTTAGAAAACCTGGAACTAAGAGATAAAGTAATGGACTGTTTAGTGTCGCCTATCTGGCTATCTTCGGAGTTAATACTTTACTATAAAAACAGTACCCAACAATCACCAGAAGTGGGTGATGAAGATTACGAAAACGGCATATTAACTACATACAACATAAACACTCACGAATCGGTTGCAATTGATGGTGTTCCATATGGTGGCGGGATATATGTATTACCAAGTGGCCAAAAAACTTTTATAGCCTATAATGATTTGTCTGAGGGTGCTGGGTATTTGTGTGATTTACAGACATTAACATCAGAGCCACTTACAAACTGCCAGAAATTACCCTTAGGCATAGATGGGCTAAAGAAGCTGGGCGACTCATTATATATTAGTGTTTGGAATGGTGCTAACGAGCTCGTTTATAGGCTTACCGGTGAATCAAAATCCGTTTTAAGTGTTTCCATAAACCTAGATAAAACATTCGCTTTTAATGATAGGTTGTGCGTCTTTGATGAGCTTGGTTTTACAAAAACAAAAGTAATTCCAGCCGACAATACGGATTCCGAAATTAGTTCAATTAGCGGGAAAAGGTTCCATGAGGTAAAAGGTGTTTACGAATTAATTAACGGCCAATTCCTAGTGGAAGCAGAAAATGGATTATGGGAGGTTAAACTATGATAGATAAACTACGACGAAACCCTCAACTTCTTGCCAGCCTTCTTGTTGGTGCAATTTTGTTAGTCATCATATCAACCGGTCTTAAAAATAGTAGTGTTTCTGAGGTGCCCGCCGAAGAAATAAAAGAAATAATTTTAAAAACCCCACACGCGAAAAGTATTGAAGATTTAAAAATTTCAGCTTCCCCAAGTTTTGATTTTACACTTTCTTTTGCTGATGAAACCGTCAAGCTAAAGCCTATAAGCATACTTAGCCATGGACAAAACTATATTATAACCGCCCGATATAAAGATGAACTAGGTCAAACACTTAGTGTTAAAACCGATTTTACCTATAAGGTGCCTGGTAAGCCTGGCTTAGCGCTTGATAAAGACTCATTATCTGGTGAGGGTTTTGATATATATCCTAAAAGCCAGTTTATTTATATTGTTAATGTGACTTCGCCGGGGATAAGCGAGGACAGTGCTAAAAATATGGCTGCTAAGATACTGTCTGGGTTTGGTATAAATAAAGAGAACGTTGAGTTTGAGGTTGTTTTGACACGGAACGCTAAGGGAGAAGGGGCAAATTTGTAGATTTCTATATTGTTGTATTGGTCGGAATAATATTGCAGTTCTGGCTAAAATAATCCATGGCTACGTCTGCGTCGGTGGTTGTTATAAATGTCTGGTACTTACTAAGGCTCGCTGACAGTGTTTTACGTCTCTTTCCGTCTAGCTCACTAAACACATCGTCTAAAAGTAGCAATGGCTTTATATCACTAGATTCTGGATTATTTTCATACAGATTTAGCTCGCTAATTTTTAGTGCCAGTATTATACTTCTGTTTTCTCCTCTAGATGCACTATAGCGAGCATCGTTTTCGTCGAGCATCACAATAAAGTCGTCTCTATGTGGTCCGGTGCCAGTAAAGCCTCTTCGTATGTCTAGCTCGAGGTCGTTTTTTAACTTGTTTAACATTTGTGAAACATACTGATCGGTGGATAGCTTAGTTTCATAAACCAAAACTATTGTTTCCTTGTTGCCACTCACGGCCCTATAGTTGTTGCTAATTTGGGTGTTTAAGAATTCTAAGTAAGCCTTTCTTTCTTCTACGATTTTGCCGGCCAGTTCGCTAAGTCTTAAATCCCACACAAATAGGTGTCCGGAGGCAATATTGTCTTGTTTTAGTAACCTGTTGCGTTGCTGAAGAGTTCTTTTGTAGTTTTTTAGAATTGTCGAATATCTGCTATTAGCTTGTGAAATGCTGTTATCGAAATAGCTTCTGCGCCCCTCGGGTTCTCCACTCAACATTATCAGGTGCGCTGGCTCAAACAAGACAACAGGCAAAAGTTTATCGCTCGGCATGCGCTTTTTTTCTACCTCATCAAAAACAAGCTTCTTTAGAAACGGTTCTTTTTGTAGTCGTATTGATCTATTGTGATCAATAAAATTTGCATCGATTCGCCCCCATGCTTCACCCCTAAAAATCATGTTTTGGTCATCACTTTTAAACGAACCACCACGAGTTGACATGTAGATTGACTCGAGCAAATTGGTTTTTCCGCTAGCGTTAGGACCAACGACTATGTTCACTCCGTCACTAAACTCAAAAACAGCGTTCTTGTAAGAGCGTATGTTGGTAAGTTCAAGGGCGCTTAACATACTTACAGTTTACAGCAGAAAGTTGACCTCATATAGTTTTGGTGTTTTTTAAGTCCTTTTTAATGAAGGGTGTGCTAGCTTTTTATTAGCTTTTAACTGGCATTATTACATGTAAGTAACTATTGTCTTTGGGGTCGGTTAAAATACATGGGTCGAGCTTGCCATTAACGTTAATTTGGATATTTTCGCCATTAAAGGCTTGTAGGGCGTCAAGAATGTATCTCGAATTCATTGTGATCGTGGCGGAACCGTTTACTTCTGCTTGAGCCGTAGCAGTGTTTTCTCCTACCTGAGAGGCTATTGAAGATATACTAAGCTGATTTTTATCCTCGTCTATTACCAACGTTATGCTCCCGGCTGCTTCTCGTGCAAAAAGACTCGATACCTTAGTTATTTCCGTTAGGGACTGTCTCGATAGACTTGCGGTAGTTTCATAGCTCTTTGGTAATAGTTTTTTGTAGTCAGGATACTTTCCGTCGACAAGTCTGGTTACAATCTCTACGTCCGAAATCTTAAATCTTGCTTGTTGCTCGTCAAATGTAATTTTAATAGTCTCTGTGTCCTCTTTGATTGCTCTTAGAAGCTCTTGGAGTGAGTGGGCAGGAATAAGTAACGAGATATTTTTGCTTGGTTTTTTTAGAGTTTTTTCAGCTAACCTATATGAATCGGTAGCAGCAATATAGAGATTCTTTCCATCTTCTGAAGAAAATACATATACGCCTGTTAGTACGGGGCGTGCTTCATCTGTAGAAGCAGCGAACAAAACTTGTTGTAGGGTTTGTTTAAATTCTGCTGTTGCAAACTCTAGCTCTGATCCTCCCTCTATTGTCGGCATAACAGGGAAGTCGTCGGCAGATATTCCATTGATAGTTGAGTCAAACCTTTCGGCGGTTATTTTAAGCTTATTGTCGGTAGCCTCAAGTTCGAGTTTTCCGGCTGGTAAGCTACTAATAAAGTCTTGCATTAGTCTAGCGGGCACGGTTATTGAGCCAGCTTTGTCAATTTTAGCTCCAACTGTTTCGGAAATGGCTATGTCTAGGTTTGTTGCGGCTATGAACAGGCGGTTTCCTTCTGTTCTCAGTAATACATTGGAAAGAATGGGTAACGAGGAGCGGCTACTAGCTACGCGCGAAACAGTAGATAAGGCTCGGCTTAGGTTTTCTTGCATTACTGTTAGCTTCATAGAACGGCTCCTTTAAAAGTATTAGTATTATTTATATATTTAGTAGTATTAATAAGCCCTGTGGAATATGTGTAAAAACCAGATTTAACAGATAAAAAACTAAAAATAAATATGTGGTTGAAACGGGAGGTTTTGTTGCTAAAAAGTACTGGAAAACTATACTTA
>JAGQMY010000046.1 GCA_020428465.1 Candidatus Saccharimonadota bacterium | reverse complement strand
CTGGGTTCCTTGGCAGGTATTGGTGGTGGTGTTTGGATCTTTAAGGAATTTCTTGGTGAGGCGATAAGTAATATTGCTAAATCAATCCTTGGCTCACAAAAGGCTGAAGCAAAAAGTCTAGAAGTAATGACCTATCAAGAAAGACTAAACTCGCCCGAGCAGTTTGAGGAAAAATTTAACGAAATGCTCAGTTACGTTGAAGGCAAACTTGTAGTTGTTTTTGACAACATAGATAGAGTACAAGGTAAAACTGCCATCTCGATGCTATCTACAATAAAGAACTTTATGTATGCAGGGGCATCAAAATTGATATTCATTGTGCCGTGTGACTTTGAAGCGATTGAGTCACAAGTGGCAAAGTACTTTGACAAAAAAAGCAAGTCAACTATGCCTCCTGGAGAGTATCTACGCAAGATATTCAATCTAACTTTATGGGTGCCAGAATTTGTGAATACAGACCTAGAGGAGTACACAAAATCATGCCTTAATATGACAGGAACAATCAGCGAGATCCTTAATACGGAGGAGGTTGTGCTTGTTATTACGTCAGCATTCTCAAATAATCCGCGTGAAATAATTCAGTTTGTAAATAATCTAGTTGCAGCTGTAATGGTAGCTCACAATAGCGACGTCAAGACTGAAATAGATAAGAATATAGCATATTTAGCAAAGGTTCAGGCTATTAGACAACTGTATCCTGATCAATACAAAAAACTAAAAAAATACTGGTATAAACCTGAGGCCGTTCTTGAAGAGGCAGACGCTGGTAATGACAAGCAGTTTATAAAGTTCCTCAACGACACAAATAGAGTAACGGTAGACGACGCAGAACCCTACATATACTTAAAAGATCCAGTAACATCCAGAAACATTAAAAATGCTAAAGCAATTAAGACTGCATTAGTAAATGGCGACAATGAAACAGCTGCTACTGAGGCGGGTAAAGTACAAAACAAACAGCAGCTAGTTACATTTATGAGTGATCTGCTATTAAGATACTGGGGTCAAACTGAAGTGTTAATGAATGTGCTTCGTACCCATTTTCATATACTAGCCACTACAGAGACTACCGTTTCGAGTAAGCGTTATTTTGATAATCTTTTCCGCACGATTGATTCCCAGCTTTGGAGCGAGTACCCGAGGCTGCCTCACAATGAAATTTTTGTCACACTTAATAATCCTAAACTTCAAAAAGATCTCAAACGTCAGATAGTAGATCGCTATGTTGCAACAATAACAGGCCTGGATGAGTCAGTAGATAGAGATTTATTGATATATATACTTAATAAATTCAAAGACAACCCTAATCTTTTGAGCGCCAAAAACACTTCAAATATCAGACAATTTATCGAAGAAAAGTTTAGTGAAGACAATGAAATATTAACTTCTTTCAACACGTTTGAAGATCAGGATAAGTTCATCACTGTTAACACTATTGAAAAATATATTAATGGGATTAATGACGACAATATTGAGACTAGAATTAATAATCTTAGCTCATATAAAAAATTCGTCATGGAAAAAGAGCTGTTACAGCAAATAACACAGAAAGTTAGTGAAAGATTCAAGAATGCTAATGCAGCTAACGCTGATTTTACCGATCTCAAAGAAAAAATGCTAAGTGCCATAAAAATATTAATAACTATATTCAGAGAAAATTTAAAAGAGCCGCCTGAGCCAATAAAAGAAATTGGTTTGGGGCTTAATCAGGCTTTCAATGGTGCTTCAAATTGGGAAAATAAAGCTAAAACCATAATTACGCACTGGTGGATAAGACCATTCTTACCTAGCCCTGAGAAAGAAACTATAAATAAAAACATATTGGACTACATAGGTTCAGCGCCAACAGAAGGTCGTAAGGTAGTCATCGACTATTGGAATGAGGATACTACAAAAAGGCTTATTGCTTATTGTCTTGACGTACTTCTGCCCCAAATGCTGCGAGAAAAAGACTTTCTGGAATACATTTATAAGAAATCAAGCACTGCTAGCAAAAAGCTGACACTTGAATATCTAATAACCAACACGAGTGCTGGTCGATATACGGACATTGAGTTTATTAATATGCTGGACTCCGTTCCTGACAGAGAAGCATTACTAAAACAGTTACTCAATAAGGCCGAGACCCTAAGATATGACTATAGAGAGCCTTACTACAACTATATAGCTACGAATATGAAGAAGAATGATGATAGAGAGATAAAGGATCAATCTGTTGAACAGATAAAGAAGCTGCTACAGACTAATACCGCAGCGGAATCTGTTGTAGGTTACGATTTTTTCAGCGAAGCATCTGCATTAAGCATATCCGACAAACGCCACATTGCCATAGAATCATTGGAGTGGCTGAGAAGCCCGGGCACGTCGTTAACAATTGAGAACAGACACACAATTAATGTGGTGGCTGACTGTTTTTCTGAACTCCAAGAAACACCGAAACATGATTTTGTTTTTCTTATAATGAACATGATATCTGAAAATTCTAGCGATCAAATCAATGAGATGGCCTTTAAAGTTCTTGAGCGTCTACAAATACCCTACGGAGCATACATAAAAGATTTTGATGATTTACTATCAAGAGTACAAAAGCTAAGCGACCGTAATAGGCAGAGAACGATAGCTCAGCGCTTACTTAATCTAACCACTTCTTGGAAAGGACGTAACGCAAAGAGCTTTATAAAGAGCATAAACGAATCACTTGAGGACAGTGATGGCGAACAGACGTAATGGTTTGTCACTGTTGGTCATTGCTATAATGTAGCAAATGGCACTTTATTCGATACAGAAAAACATACTTAAATCAGTCAATGCTCGTGATTTCAAACTTGAACGAGATATGCAAGTATTGCTCGAAGAAAACCTCGAGGAAGTATTTGGTTTAAAGTTTGTAAGCACCGAGTTTCAGCTACATAATTTGCGAGTAGATACCCTGGCTTACGACGAAGAGTCTAACAGCTTCGTTATCATCGAGTACAAACGAGATAAAAGCTCAAGTGTTGTTGACCAAGGCTACGCCTACTTAAGTCTTGCACTAAACAATAAGGCAGACTTCATACTCGAATACAATGAAAAGACAGGTCAAACATTATCGAAACAAACAGTTGACTGGAGCGCTACACGTGTCATTTTCGTTGCAGCTCGTTTTACCACCCATCAACTTGGCGCAATAAACTTCCAAGATCTGCCAATTGAACTATGGAAAGTGCGACTTTACGATGGTGATCTTCTGAGTGTTGAGCAACAAATTGCAGATAGTAACGCCGAATCAATAAAAACTATTTCTAAAAAATCCACATCTAGCGATGTAGTGAAGAAAGAGATTAAAACGTTTTCTGTAGATGATTTAGTTCCCCCTGACTATCCAATGCGTGAAGAATTCGAGAAGCTCTCACAAGCCATCCTTGATCTAGACGTTGATATTCGAGAGACAGCAAAAAGTGCATATATAAACTATTGGTACAAGCACAAAGCGTTTGCTTACTTACACCCACGTAAAGAACGGCTAATTGTCGACCTTAACAGAACACTTCCTGAAGATCTTGATGATCCAAAAGGTATGGTCAGGTACCTAGAAAAAAGCATGGCTTACAAAAACCGTAATGTCAGCCAGATTAGTATTAGAAAAAGTAGTGATATCCCCTATGCAATATCAATAATCGAGCAAGTGTACGAAAACACTAAAAAACTTTTTTAACCATTACGAATTTCTCAATAAGTAAGCTAAGCTACCAAGCACTATGAATAGTTTCTCGGTATACCTCACATATATCGGTAATAATGGCTATAACATCTTTATTAAAAATAACTCATCTGACTGTGATTTCATCAAAATAGTGACTGGCTACACAGAAGTGGTAGGAAGGAAACGAACCGGGAATATAAGTAAGAGTTGGATTATATCTCCTCTGAAAAGCTCTGATGAACATGTGCACATACTCCAAGTTAATCGTAAATCAATGAGTGGCAAACGATTATGGATTGCCTTTGAAGCAGTGAAGCGCAATAAACCTCACAACATTTCTGTAGGTAAATTTATCGCTCTGTCACCTACGCCATCTAGCTTTCGGGAAACTATTGGTTCTAATACGCATTTTGATATCAAGACATTACAATCAACGGAGAGCATAGAAACTCTAGCATCAGTGCACTTAATAGCTCATTAAGCTATTGTTTACTGTGTCACAGCACAGGCGTAACATGGTGGTATGTACACCCATCTCAAAGAACGTGAGTACTACGAAAATTTGTACGACAGCATGACTATTGAAGATGCTCGCAGATGCATAAAATATTACGATAATTTCTACGCTGACTTTAAAAAGAAATTGCCTAAAGATGAAAAGATCGATCGTCCAGGCAATGCTTTTGTATTAAACGTGTTCTATATGGAAACAGTAGGCAATGAACTTTTGAGGCGTTATGAAAATCGAGACGAGAAGATCAATGAGTGGGTTAATCGTGATGAAGCTAAAGACGCTCAAATTTCTGAAGCTAGACTGCAAGAAGAACCAAATTGCCAACATTGCCACAAACAGGGTTTACGTATTATCGATAAGTCTCTTATGCACAGAAAAGAGGGGGCTAAGTATGACGACCCTGAGGAAGTGCTATTCATGCTCAAATGTCCTCACTGTGACAAAAACAGCGCATTCTGGGAAGATGGCACTGCATGGAGAGTAAAGCCGACAACATGCCCAAAATGCAACACAGAAATGACGCACAAGTCGAGGAGATCGAAGCTGGCAGTAACGATTACGTATACATGTCCAGATTGTAGCCATAGCTATAAAGACCGAATAGATCTACGCAACAAAGAGGAGAAGCCTGACCCTGATTACGATAAAGATCGAGCCCATTACTGCCTGCAAGACAAAGAATTCCGCGAACGACTGTTCAGTATGCGAAGAGATTTCAGGGAGATGGCAAGACTTGGTAAAGAAATGCAGGAGCGGCGTGATAATCAGCACGTATACGTCGCAGTAAAAGAGCTAAAGAAACCCAAGATTGCTGAACTTATACCACTACTGTCTGAACCTCTCAAAAAAGCTGGCTATATCGAGTTTCACTTAGATAAACCAGAAATGGGACGAGATGTTTATGTTGGCTTCAGTTGTCTCGATAGCAAATCTGAGCGTGATGACAATGAGAGCAGGAAGACGCTGAAAAAGCTGGTTGATAGTACCCTAGAGGAGACTAACTGGCGACTCATGAGCGATGGCATCTCATATCGTTTAGGGTATCTCAACGGTCGTGTACGTGCGTATGAAGGCGAGGAAGACTTGAAAAACTTAGTCATAAAAAGCAAGAAACTAAAACCAAAACGAATAAGTCGTAGCAAAGCAGATAATGCTTATCGAATTAAAGATAAAGATGGTCGCGAAATAATTCTCTAAAACACTGGCAGGTTAGCTCATGCTAGATGATTAGCGCCGTAGCTGCTATCTCTCTAACGCGAGTGGCTGATCGTTCAGCGCTGTATTTTGTGGTATAGCCTTCGCTTGTTGCGACGGGCTCGCCGTTCCCTGCAATCAGGGTCCAACGCCACTCACCAGCACGATCTTGAAATATATTGAAGTAAGGACTTCGCATATCTCCACCTCCGTGTTGATAATTAGTTTGTAAAATAGAGAGAGTTCGACCTTTTCAAATAAACCTCTCCCCCGACAAAGCACCTTAATGCGCTGTCGAGGAGGAGGTAAGGTAGCGAACTAACTCAGAAAACAAACCTTTGCTCTCAACGGTTATCCTGCCAGCATTTTAAAGAACTACACCATAATTATATCGTATCGGCATGGTCTTACACGATGTTATATAGGGAGAATACCAACCCAAGAAAGTATCCAAAGAATAGCCCATAGCAGAAGAGATAAAAGTATATACACCATCATATATAATCCAACTCCAAGAATTGGAGCCTCACCCTTACGATAGTTAAACTTATTAGCAATAATTGAATAAGACACCACGCGTAGTAGCGTATATAGTGACAGTATTTGTCCGATTACTAACGCAATGAGTTCATTCTGAAAAATAGGTACAGATTCAATTGTCAGATAGCAAATACCTGCACGGATTACAAAACTAACAAGACTCACAAATGGGTACATAGTTATCACATTATATATCAGCTAAAGCAACCCCCAGAAAAGTGCCTTGCTACTCATGGTTGATTGATAATCTGTAAACTCTTGTGGTCATCGTACAAATGCACTTCATCAAACTGCTTCAATTCATCGGCCGTTGGTGCCTGAAGCATAGGAAAATATGAATCAAGTTGCTCTCTAGTAATCGGTACATGGCCATGTTGGAGGTTCTGATTACGGTGCTCGAGACGTCTCCACTGTTCTTCGGGACTCAAGTCAAATACGTGAATAGACACAAATGCATTAAGTTTCCTGGCCATTGCAAGTTTTTCATCACGCTCTGGCTTTGACCAAAGTCCATCTTCTAGGATTACGTCTACATGCTTAGATAGTAGCTCCTGAGCTAAATCATAAAGCTTCTGTTGCATTAATTCGCGCAACTCCTCATCAAACAAGTCTGCGTCAATGTCAGCGAGCCAGTCGTCGGTGCATAGCCTGACAGCACCTGTACTTTGTTCAAGCTGCTTTGCAATGCGAGTCTTGCCTGATCCAGGAAGCCCACAAAATAGAGTTAATGTTGGATTAATATTTCTCATTTTAATCTCCATTATCTTAATTCAATCTCTTTAGTTATGCCGACACTTTGTGCGAAATATTCGTCGTGAGAGGCAAGTAGTACCGCTCCTTGGTAGTTCTGCAAAGCTCTCTCAATGCTTTCCCGTGTTGGTATATCCAAGTGGTTTGTTGGTTCATCAAGTATCAGCAAATCATGTCTGGCAAGTAACAGTTTTGCAAAACTTAGTTTTGTTTGCTGCCCTCTGGATAGTTCACTTGGCTTTTTCTTGAGTTCGTCAGATTTTAAGCCGAGTGATCTCGCCTCACGATAGATGTCGGTTGTATGCGCCTCAGTTCGCTCAAGATTCTCTAGAGCTGTCAGATGGGTATCTAGCCCGTCTGTATCCTGCGAAAGGTAGCCAACCGATATATTTAGACCAATTATTACATCCCCGCGATCAGCTTGCAGTTTCCCAGCAGCTAGCCGTAGAAGCGTTGATTTACCAGACCCATTGACGCCACGTACTCTTACACGATCATGGCCCTGCACCTCAAGATTTGGTAGTTTTTTCCTCTCAAGAAAGTCCATTACAACATCTTCAAACTTTATGAGCAGTTTGCTGTCATGACTCTTACCAGCCAGCGTTACTCTATAGGATTTTGCTACATCGGGCTTTTCAAGATCATCGAGCTGGTCAAGTCTGGTTTGCAAAGCTCTGACTTGCTGGCCAAGACCTCTGGTGACTCTGTTTTTGAAGTAATCTCGCTGCGCCTTGTCATTGTCTGATCGTTTAATGTGTTTGTGGGTATGGTCAGAATCACTGCGCTTTCGCACAATGACCTTCTGTAGCCTTTTGCGTTCTTCCAAGCCGGCTTCGTAGGTTGTCATTGCTTGTACGGCTTCTAGATCTTTCTGATCCCTATACGCGTCATAGTCACCAGGATAGATACTCAGCTTTCCTTTATTGAGCTCAAGTATTTTTGTAGCTGTATCATTAATGAATGTCCGATCGTGGCTTACTATTACAACGGCACCTCTAAAACCTTTTACAAACGACTTTAACCACTTAAGAGCTTCTGCATCCAGATTATTCGTTGGCTCGTCCAGCAACAATACATCTGGTTGATCGTTTACTGCTAAAACCATAGCGATAGAGAGCCGTGTTTTTTGACCGCCACTGAGTTTAGCGGTCAAAAAACTCATAGGCTTTTCGAGTCCAACGTCTTCTAGAGCGATATCAATACGCCATTGCTCTATGGTAGTATCAAAGCAATCTGCGATAGTTTTTCCAAAGTTAGGATGTTGCGGAACATATCCCACGGCACCGATTTTCTGAACGTTACCATCATCAGGTTCAACTTCTCCAAGCAGAATCTTTAGCAATGTTGTCTTGCCAGCTCCATTTTCGCCAATAAGAGCAACGACCTCACTGTGAAGCGTGAGGTTTATATCTGAAAGCACTTGCTTTTCTGCAAATGATTTATATATGTGGGTGAGTTTATACATATTTCCTCCAAACAAAAAACCGAGCGTTTGTTGCAAGTCAGCAGGCTCACACGGTGCTCGGTTTTACAAAAGATTGGAATTAACTGATAGATTCAAGATCAATAGCAAAGCTACACTGGCCGTGTGGGTTCAGCTGTTGATCTGATCTGTCATTGGTATAGTAACTCCTTATTTAAAACTATAATACCATAAACGTAATGACTAATCAATAACATTTTGATGTTAGTGTCAAGTGAAGTAATTCGAACACGACATGAGTAGGCCTTGTGGTGTCCAATTTGTCTCATTTAACTCCTTAGAACTCGTTCTAGACCACAACGCTCAGCCATACAAAATCACCGTCCGTTTGGGCGGTGTTTTTGTATGTTTGAGCATAGGATTCGAACGGGAGTGCCAGAGCGCACTCCCCGGTCCCGAAGCCGCTAGACCATGAAATGGTCGTGCGGTTTTGCATAGCAAAAGGCGAATCCCTCACTCGTCCTTCAAAGCGAGGCAACGGAGGACCCCCAGCCGGGAGTAATTATTTTTAATATAACGTTTTTGTTATCCTAACAAAGATGTATACTTATGTTATGGATGAAAGAAGACCTCAGTACGAAACGTGGACAGGACGGCACCTAGATGGTCGTGAAGTAACTCTGTCCGAAAGAGTCGGCACAGCATTGATAGTGGGCGCATTGGGTGAAGAATTAAGGCATGATACTGATGCAATCGCAAGAGCTTTTGCGAATGAATTGACATCTGATGAAATTGGGAATTATGAAAGTAGACGAGATCAAGGTGCTGCTGAGCGATTTGGACCTGGTGGCAGGTTCGGCTGGGTAGAATAAGCAAGGCTAAATTAATATTTGGTTT
>JAGQMY010000045.1 GCA_020428465.1 Candidatus Saccharimonadota bacterium | reverse complement strand
GCTGCAAGTACTTGGTTCCCTTTATCTTTATCGCCACCTGCATAGGCATTCGCAAACCTTCTTGTAAGACCTTTTTCTGTGCCTCCGCCCTGGGCGGCAATAAGTTGCAAGCGGGCCAGTGTTGTTTCTTGTGTGCTACTGGCTGGGGCAAACTTAACGAGTTCTGTTTTAATGTCATCGGTATTAGTGAGGGTTTTATCGCCTGATTTTAACGTTAAGTTATAGCCGTATTGGCCTATTTGGTATGTTTCTGTAATGGTGCCTGCCCCAGATGCGTTATATGCATCTATAGCTTCACGCATTTTGGCTGGTGCTTCCGCACCATATACTTTTGTAAAACGTGCAAGCAGGTTGTCACCGTTGGGGTCTGGTATCAAGTTAGCTCCTCCTCTGTTTTTATTATTTGGTGTATCTTTTTTACCAACTGCTTTTGCAGGGTTGTCGCCAGATCTTTTATCATTATTTGTCGTGCCTGAACCATTCCTACGACTGCTTCTATTGACTTGATTAGGGCTATTTTGCGTCTGGTCTCCTGTGAATTGTCTACCTGTATTTACTGTCGGTTTTCCATCTATCGGAGAAGGCTTACCATCACGATTCTTATTATCTACCCACGTTTTATAATCTCTTTTGGTTCCTGAAGTACCATCTCCATCAAAATCTAAACGACTATTATATTTTTTATTATCAATGTCTGGTCTTTCCTTGAATGTACTAAAGTAAAACTTACCAGTTTTTGTATCATAGCTAGTATGATACATGTTCTTATCAATACCCCTTTTTGTTGCAATTGTGTCGGCCTTTTTTTCTGCATATTTTTGCATTTCTTTAAAAGAGACGGCTTTACTTTCTGTTTTACTGCTAGACGGAAAATCAAAACCAGTCATATCTATTTCAGTTTTTTTAGAAATCGCTCTCGCTGGAAGCTTGCTGGGTTGTGGTGACAAAGGAGTTACCGCCCAACTATTCTGATCCAATGCATTTGGTATACCATCTTTATCATAGTCTTTAGTAGGATTTTTCTTTACCCTTTTACGCATCTTTGTAATTTCATACCGTTTGCTCGCTTGTTCGCTGTACCTACTACCCCAAGCGTCGTTGCTACGGTTTTGTGATTGTACTTGATATGTATCCCGCCCCGTTCGGCTAATATATTCAGCTTGCTGTTTGAGCTCAGCTTCTCTCTGTTGTTGGGCTTGTTGTCTTTGAGCTTTTGCTGCAGCTTTTTGTGCATCAGCCTGTGCTTGGTATCTAGCTGACCATGCATTATTACTTTGCGACATGATATTTTTCTTTCTAATTTTTAATGTTTTTACTTCTTACGCTTATCGTACTATGTTTTGTATTTACTTACAATAGTTTTTACAACAGTATAAAGCCAAAATCAGTTATTCTTATTTTTCTTCTTCTTGCCTGGACCGTCGTTATCTTTATCTTTATGTTTCGGCTGTGCGTTAACAAGAGCGGCAGCTTGATTACCAACCTCTTGTGATCCACCTGATTGCTTGCTTGTACGTCTTAGATATTCTACCGCTAAATCGTGTTCACGCTGGTCTTGTTTACTATCTATTTGTGCTTTTAATGCTTGCTTGGCTTCTTTACGGCTTATTTCACCGTCTTTACCAGCAATAGATTTAAATGCTTTGAGCTCTTTTTTACTAATCTTGTGGTCATCGTTACTGTCAACTGTTTTAAAGGCTTTTGCCTCTGTACGAGTAACCGTATTATCGCTATTGACGTCGGCGATAGCAACAAATTTGTTTAACTCTTTTTTACTCACAACACCGCTGTCATTACGATCTGCTGCGTTAAGGACGCTATCTTCTTTTTTAGTAACAATACCGTCATTATTTAAATCTGCGGCCATTATAGATTGTGATCTTTGGGCTGCAACAGAAATATCAACATCTTTTATTCGGGCATTAGTTAGTGAGTTGCCTATTTTTGGTTGTTCTTTGGCAACATCACTCACAGTATGACTAATTTTTAGTGTTCCTATCGTGTCTTGCTTGTTCTTTATAGCGTTATGTATGCGAACAGAAGAGTCGTTAGCTTTTTTATTTTGAGTATTCGATTGACTGTTAACTGATGCGAGTGTGTGTCCATTCGGAGTACGGGTGGGTGTATCTGACCCAAATAGTAGCTTCGGTTTTTTTACATGACCATACGTCCAAGGAGAATTCTTTTTACCTTCTTCTAGATGAAGATGTGGGCCAGTAACATTACCTGATGCTCCAATATTACCAATCTTATCA
>JAGQMY010000044.1 GCA_020428465.1 Candidatus Saccharimonadota bacterium | reverse complement strand
CCTTGGCGAAGTAGAATGGAGGGACCAGCGGGTCTCGAACCCGCGACACCAAGCTTAAAAGGCTCGTGCTCTACCAACTGAGCTATGGTCCCGCATGTGGCTTTACCACTTAATTATCATTTAACATTTTCAATAAACAATTGAAGCATGCAATAACAGAGGTAATTTTACTAAATTAATATCTTAAAGTCAATTTAGCAATGAAACAATAAGGAATATTAAAGCGAGCGTTAAGTTCAGAAGAATGTATCCAGCAACAATAACCAGCACAACCTTTAGTAAACTACTGGATTTTCCTCCTAGTGCAAAGGCATTTGCCTCACTTGGGTGTTTTTGCAGATATAGTTTATATAAAATAGTACATATCACTGTTATTGTTATGTCAATGACCGCTAAAGCTGCTAAACCTCGTCCGTAAATATCAGGTAGGTTATTGATGAGAATAAATGGCATAGCCATAATGCCAACAATACCAATCAATATATAGTTCAACCTTACTAGTTGGGTAATCAATTTGTCTTTGTTTCTGATTAAGTAAACGACATTGTAATGAAGTGAAGTAAAAGCTAGTAAAGTAAAAACCCCATAAATTCTAAATGTTAAATCCGAGGTTATTGCTTGCCAGACGACAAGAAGCGAAACGATTAAACTCGAAACAACGATGAAAAATAAAGTCTCATAAAAAAACACTAGATGGTTTAATTTGCTATTATCCTCGCGTACAAGGGATAAACTTACCAATGAATGAGCAACCACGAGGGCAAGCGTACCAAGAACACGCGAAGTAGTATCATCAAACTGTCCAGCCAAAATCACCGTGACGGCTACTATAGCTGCTGCTATCAAGCTACCGATTAGCCCGTACAAGTAGTATTTTTTAAATTTAACAAATTTATTCATTTAATTCTCCTAATAATGACTTAAGTATAATCTCAGCTCAATTAATAAATCAATTATGATATAATATGTTAAAAATAACAGAGGTAAATTATGTCTGGTCACAGTAAATGGTCAACAATAAAACGACAAAAGGCAGTAACTGATGCCAAGCGAGGTGCTGTTTTCACCAGACTCGGAAACATGATAGCTATTGCAGCTCGCGGTGGTGCCGACCCAGATACGAATTCTGCTCTTGCAATGGCAATCGACAAAGCCAAAGCTGCTAATATGCCTTTGTCCAATATTGAGCGTGCAATTCAGCGAGTTACTGACAAGGGTGCAGCACAACTTCATGAAGTTATGTATGAGGGTTATGGTCCGGGAGGTGTAGCTATTCTTGTCGAGTGTGCCACGGACAATATCAACAGAACTTATCCGGAAGTAAAAAATGCATTTAATAAAAAAGGCGGGAGTATCGCAGATAAAGGCTCTGTTGCATATCAATTCGATAGAAAAGGGGTGATCACTGTTAAGGCAACAGGAGAGGATGCATTGTTAGCCATACTTGATGCAGGCGCTGAAGACGCTAATGAGCATGAAGGTGAAATTATTGTGTATACCGATCCGAAAGAGCTGGCAAAAGTCCGTGACAGTATTAAATACGCCGGACTCGAAGTAGTCGACGCAGAGCTAAGCTATGAACCCAATACTACAGTTGAGCTGAGTGACGAACAACAGGAAAAAGTCATGAATCTGATGGAAGCTTTAGAAGATTTAGACGATGTAGTAGCGACCCACACAAATCTAGCATGAGCAAGTCAGTTGAAATAGAGTTAACTTTTTTGGCTACTAATATTCCTATTGAAATTTATAAAGTAAAACCAGTTAGGATCAAAGATACATATATCCCTGAAAACCATGATTTTTCTCCGCTTCGCCTAAGAAAGACAGACGACAAGTATGAATTAACAAGAAAAATGCCTGTAAAAAAAGGTGACTATTCAAAGCATAATGAACATACAATACCGCTGGAAGAGATTGTATATCTGGATATATCTAGGCTTAGTAAAAAATCTGTCGTTAAAGATAGATATTCTGTAGTAATCAACAAGTATAATGCACAAGTTGATGTTTTTCAGGAGAATCTATTGGGTCTTGTTTTAATAGAGTTTGAGTTTTCTAGCATAAGAAAGATGCAAGAATTCAAAAAGCCGAAATGTTGCCTAGTGGACGTGACTCAGGACCGGACTATTTTAGGTGGGCAACTGGCTGGAAAGTCATATGACGATATCTCATCATGGCTAGAAAAAAAGGGCTATATAAAACTATGAAAGTTATTGGGATTGA
>JAGQMY010000043.1 GCA_020428465.1 Candidatus Saccharimonadota bacterium | reverse complement strand
CTTTTAAGTTGGTAGAGAGCTCTGCAATTGCGCTACGTGTTACAACATTTAATACGACTGCCATCAGCACAATTACCAACGCCACTACCATGACGGCCGTCGCTGCAATAGAGAGCCATGAATTTCTAAAAAAATTCTTAATTCCAGCTGCAAAAATACGCCGCAAAGTTATAAGATGCCGCATCATATGGTTTGCCTACCCCTCGCGTTACCAGCTTTATCGCTCACTACTTTACCATCTTGAATCGTTACAATACGGCGGTTGAGCTTTTGGACAATATCTTGGTTGTGGGTGGTAAGTAGTACCGTTGTACCATATTTATTAATGCGTTCGAGCACTTCTATGACGTCCCACGCGTGTTTGGGGTCTAGGTTACCAGTAGGCTCATCGGCTATAAGAATGCGCGGTTGGCGGGCAATGGCACGGGCAATGGCAACACGTTGGCGTTCACCACCAGAAAGTTCGCTTGGGTAGCTATCTGCCTTGTTGCTTAAGCCAACAATATTGAGCACGCGGGGCACGGTGTGTTTGATTTCTTTGTTACCCATACCAACAATTTCTAGTGCGTACGCAACGTTTTCAAACACTGTTTTCTTTTGTATGAGTTTAAAATCCTGAAACACCACACCAATTTTACGGCGTAAATACGGCACGTTTTTGTCTTTTAATTTATCGTAATCTATGCCGCCAACAATAATCTTGCCAGACGATGGTTTTTCTTCGCGCGTTAGTAACTTAAGCAAAGTAGATTTGCCCGCCCCACTCTGGCCAACAATAACGACGAACTCTTTGTTTTCTACATGCAAATTAATACCTTTTAAGGCTGCGCTTTTACGTCCATAACTTTTTGTTACCCTATCCAGTAAAATCATTCTTATGGTAATTATACCAAATTTGCGCCATACATGTTAGAGGCTGGTGTTTGATGGTAATTCTTTATGTACCTACTCACGTAAGTTCTCAGCTGCCAGAGCCTTGCCTTTTGCTAGTGCTGCTTAAATAAAAGCACGGCGCATTCAACCATTCAACTCCCAATAGCGTTCTTGTATCAAAATCAATTTTATCGAGTGTGATCATAAGTTAAATAAACTATTTAATTGATTCTTCCATGTAGATTGATTCACTAATTCAAATTTTATCTCTTTTTCTTGGCCAAAGAATTCACCTGCATCAATTTCTTTAGCGTATTTGTTGCATAATTCAAATAATTGCTGTTTGTAAAGAGTATCTATATTGCCAATTAATTGGTCACCTTTTGTTTCTAAAACAAATATCTTATTAACTGTGTTATTTGTCCCTTTTGCAGCTACAAAATCTGGGTAAACATTCTGGTCTTTCCAGCCTTTTATTGCATACTGTCTTTTCGCTAGATTTCTGTACCACCATAGTAAGTCATTATGTTCATCCATGTACCACATGACATTTTTTTCAAAGTCGTTGGCATTGTACGGAACCTTATCAAATAGCGATTGCTGTAAAGGTTCACCAGAAATCTTATTAAGTATTTTATCTCTAAAAGTAATGCTTTGCCCTATTTTATTTGATGATTTTTTTAGCAAGTAAAACTTAATTACACCTTTTTCTATCATATTTAAAAACGCATCTTTAGATAACCTATCTAGCTCCGACCTAGCCAATTGCCGTATAACCTCTAATATATATGCTCTATTGCCAGCGACAATTTCTTTGCTGTAGGTCTTTAAAAAAATCCTTTGTGTTTTCTCAATAATTTCAAATGCTTGCCAAGGGTTAGGTATAATATCTAAAATTCTGCGCGTAAATTCCGATTCATCAAGGTCTGAATCATAGGTTAATTCACCGACCTGTACAGCGCGTAAATCTTTTTTATCGCCATAGCCAACAGCATAAATTTCATCATCTTTTTCTTTATCGGCTAGTACTATCTTATTAAGAGCACTTAAATTTATATCAGAAAAATCAATTTTTGTAAGTAAATCTCTTTTATAGTTATATTCACGCCACTTTCCTTTATCTTTTACCGCAAATAAAGGTAAATACAAGTTTTCTACAGACTCTGTAAATTTTGGTCTAACATTTGCAGTAACCTCATCAAGCATCTCTGGATTATCCGCTTTTGAATTATTAAATCTTAGTTGATTTAGTATATCACCCAAACCTTCGCTTTCTAGGTTCTTCTTTATAGAACCAACTAGCTCCTGTGTGTTTTGCTGGTATGCAAAAACAAAACTTTCATCTAGCGCAGTGTTGCCGGTTTTTTGAGCATAAGGTTGCCTTAATATTCTACCTACAAGCTGGGTTAAGCTTGTTGCACTCTTACTAGCACCTAAAACACATAGCACATAGGCAAAACTACAATCCCAGCCCTCTTGTAGTGCTTGTTTAGTAATTATGTACCTTATGGGGCTCGTATCTGCTAATAAATCTATGCCTTCTATATCATCTTTTTCACTGCTTTTTATGGCAATTTCGCGCAAGGGTACACCTAACTTTTTATGTAAATATTCTTTTACATGTTCTGCGTGTATATAGTTTTCATCTATTTGGTCTTTACCCGTGCGCTCTACCTGCACAAGCATAATTGGTCTAATGTATTTGCCGGTATTTTGCTGATAAGACACTGCTTCTTTTTCTATTTCATCTCGCTTATCTTTTGACGCCCTAACAGTTTGTTGCCAATTTGTGGAATATTTGTTGGTTACATTTAAGTCTAGCTTTATCATTTCTTCATCATTTAGTGCTTTGCCGCTGATACTAACTAAGCAATTTACATCTTGTGGTGGAGTAGCGCTCAGTTCTAACATAAAGCTAGGGTTAAAGCCCAGTAGGGTTTGCCGCGCTAAACTGCTCATTGCTCGCTGGCCTTCATCTACAATTACAATTGGGTTGGAAACCCTTAGCACATTACCTAGAGAAGTTTTCACGACCTTACCCCCAATACCCCAATCTGGTTCAAAATAATCTAAGTTGGGGTATTTAGTAATAAGTTCATCATGGTCTTTATAGGCGTCTTCTGCCGGAAAGAATGTTATATAGCCAGTGCTGTCTCTGTAAAACTTAAGTGTTTCTTTCGTTACTCTGCCTGTAGATTGCATCATGACAACTAGAATAACTAAATGAGTGGCTACATCGTCTAAGGTAAATTTATCGGTTTTTTCTACAATTAACACCTTGCCCGCACTAGCAATATCAAGCGTTTGCCTGTATGGGTGTTGCTTGTTTTGCAAATTAGCTAAAGTTTGCCTATAAATTTGTGTACTGGGAACAACCCAAACAACTAAACCGGTTTGTTTGTTTAAAAACTGTTCGCTAATAGCACTAATGCCGTGGCAAGCAAGTAGCGTTTTGCCACCGCCCGTTGGTACTTTAAGCCATACGTTTGCGATAGGCTCTTCTAGGCCATTGCGTACACTGTTAAAATCTGTACGACCAATATTCTTCCAGGCCATTTCGGGGTAATCTATTTGGTTAGCAAATTCCGGGTTTGTTTGTTTAACGGCATCGTAGCCAATCTTAGCTTTGGCAAGTTCTGCTAAATAGTTGTTTAGTACGACTAAAACTTCTTGTTGGTAATTGCGCAGTACCATTTTTTATTTGCTGTTTAATTTATATATTTCGTACGGCAATTGGCAAAAACTCATATTTAGTTCTTCTAAGCTACTGTTATCTACATATTTGGCTGGTGCATACACAGTTATATGCTTACTGGTACCACTGTTCGTGCGTAGCTCTTGGGCTTCTTTAAGGGTAAACTTATAGTCTTTTAGCCAGTTAATGTCTGTTTTATACAACACATAAATGGCGTGGCTATCTGTCTTGCCTGCGAAATACTTATTTGCGTTTGAGTTTTTATCATCAAATTCTTCGCCCGTGGTCGTATAGAACACATAGCGAGCCATTTCTAGCCAGCTAGGTAATTTGTTACCAGCAAGCAAGTTGTTTAGTTCTATTGGGTCGCCTAGTTCAAAATAACTAAATGTACCACCTAGGCCCTCTTTAATAAGCGGTTTTTTAGCTGTTGGCACGCCTTTTATTACTCGGCGCACCCTTTCTGCGGTAATGTCATTGGCGTAATCTTCCATTTCTACAAGTATAAATTTGCGGTTACCGCCGTCTTCTTTGTTAAGTTCCAGTACCGCTTGCGCGGTCGTTCCAGACCCTGCAAAGCTATCTAGAATAATTGAATCTTTGTTCGCGGCTAATCTTATAAGATTTTTTATAAATAAACTTGGCTTAGGCGTGTCAAATGCTATTTTTTCTTGTTCGTAGAATATCTCTTTGATTTCTTTCTTTGATAAATCCGTGTGCCCAAAATCTTTATACAACAATAAGGATGATGCTTTTCTGCCTTGCTTCACTTCAGATAAAAATTGCTTTACACTAGGGAATGAATTACCATCTCTACCAAAATAAATTCGATCATCTTTTATCAGTTCTAGCATTTTATGTTTTGAATAAGACCAATGCTTACCTTCTGGTACGTTAAATTTTTTTCCAGTTGGACTTTCTATTTCATAACGACCTTCTTTTCTTTCTTCATTTGCCACCATATCACCAGGCTTCCAAATACCACGCGAGTCATTATCTGGATTTTTAAATCTTGCATTCATCTCTTTTGAACGAGGAAGAAGGTTAATTACTGTGCTAACTATGTTTTTAGCGTAACAAACAACAAACTCATAATCATTAGAAAAATATGTAGATTGATTTTTAGGAGAATACACTTTTTGCCAACCAAGTTGTGAAATAAAATTACTTTCATTGAAAACTTCATCCATTAAATTTCTTAAGTGATGCACTTCATTTTCGTCTATGCTTACAAAAATAACGCCGTCATCAGAAAGTAATTCGCGCAGAATTTTTAATCGGGGCATCATCATGCACAGCCATTTGTCGTGGCGGGTAAAATCTTCGCCTTCTTTACCTACTTCTTTATCTATCCAATCTTTAATAATGGGGCTGTTTACTTTGTCGTTATAAACCCATGCTTCATTACCAGTGTTATACGGCGGGTCAATATAAATACACTTAACTTTGCCACCGTATGTGGGCAGTAGCGCTTTTAGGGCTAGTAAATTATCACCCTGCACTATTAGGTTGTCGTTTAGGCTAATTCTATCTGTAAGACTATTCTTTTTGTTTGGCACTAATTGGTGGTGAGGTACAGCCAAATGATGATACTGCACAGCACTTTTACCTTTAAAATCCAAATTCGGCATATGTATTTAACCCCTTATATACTTATTCTAACCCTGTCTGCCTATTAATTCTACAGCAATAAATATTATTGAGTTTATTAACGCTATATTTGCGGCAATAGATTTTAATATGCAAAAGCCCCCACTATACCAGGAGCTTTCGCACAGCCACGCTGGTGTGAGGGCTTACGCAGTCAGCAGGAAGACTGCAAATAGTGTTATGATGCTGAGGTTCCAAGCAGCGTGGTATGCGGTCGAACGCTTTACGCCACCCTTGAAGTACTGGTACGTAAACCAAAGACCAGCAACACTAAGCGCCAGCCCGATACCAATGCTTACGCCTGCAGTGCAGTGTATCAAGCCAAACACAACACTGCGGATGAACCCACTCTTCCAGTTTGGAGTACCCCTTCTGAAGATTTCTTCTTCTATCTCTGCAAATCGCGGCAAAGCGAAAATCAATATCAGCAGAAAAAGCGATCCAACATATGGAATAGTTGTTGGCGCGATAATCATGTTCTGACCGCCTGCACCGGTGCTAGAATCGAGCAGCTGCCACCAGCCCCATCCGAGAATGGGTACTGTGTTTAGCTTGATTGCGATGAACACGACCAACGCCTGCACAACCAGGTTCTGTACTACCATCTGCAGACGAATCCGCTTTACGATAGCCAGACTCTTACGAAGATTTCCTCCGACGATGCCGTCTTTTACGGTGGAATACACCACCAAAGCTGCTATCGTATATAGCAGTACCTGTTGCAACAATTTGCATCACTACCTTTCAATGTACCTCCCAGAATTAGGGATGTTAAATATATTTTATCACTTTTTTTATATTATGTAAAACTTATGTCTTTAATTGTTGGTTTTCTTTTTGAAT
>JAGQMY010000042.1 GCA_020428465.1 Candidatus Saccharimonadota bacterium | reverse complement strand
ACGACAACGGCAATATCGGCAAACGTTACCGACGTCAGGACGAAATTGGAACGCCATACTGTGTAGTAATCGATTTCGATACTTTAGATAACAATACTGTGACTATCAGAGATAGAGACACGACGAAACAGGAAAGGGTCTCTATTGATGACCTTCTCAGTAGCACGTAAACTATGAAGCTAAATATTAGACGAAAAATTGGCAGCGCCGATAGTGTACTATATAAATATGCAATTTCTTCGTTTTTAATATCGTTCTTTACAATATTAATAATAAGCATAGTTTTAGGCGAATATGGCTTAGTTAATGAAGGTATTTATAAGTCTATAATCAGATTTCCTTTCATAATTTTTCCTATAATTCTCTTCTACTATTCTTATAAGTATATAGCCATAAATCGTCAATTGAATAATCGTGACAAACAATTAGCCTATTACGCATTATCTAATAAAATGAAAATTTCAAACACTCTCAATCTCTCATCAACTATGCTGGCATTATCAGAGGGTAAGCGAGATATTAGATTTAGAAACTGTTATGTTGGAGATGATTGGGCTTTCTGCGATTTTGAATTTTCAAAATATCAGAAGAAAAAATACGGAGAGTATAAATCAGAGACATATTATTTTTCAATTGGGGCATTTCAGTTACCAAGAAAACTACCGAACGTGATGTTTGATTCACACAGCACGGGTGGTAGGGAATTTGACTTACTTTTTGATTCAAGACAGAGGCACTCACTAGAGGGAGATTTTGACAAATACTTTACTACTTATTTTCACCAAGACTATACGATTGATAGCCTTAGTTTCATAACACCAGAAGTAATGCAGGCGTTGATAGTCGCTAGAGATTATGACGTAGAGATAAGTGGCGATATATTATATTTGTACAATGAGATTGAGAATATGCCAGATCAATTACACGATTTTGAAGCGAAGGGTGATCAAATAAGAAAAGTTCTTCTTAATAATATACTCACTTATAGGGACGATAGAATAAAATATTCAGACGGCAGAAGAACTGTTTCATTTCTTGGTTTAAAACTTCGGAGGTCGTTAAAACTCCAATTGTTTAATATATTTTTGGGCACAACATTATGCCTACTAGGAATGTATATTTTATTTTGGGCACGTAATGAAGTTAACACAATTCCAGCAGTGAGCTTTTATTTGCTTTGTTTTGGGCTTGTGTTAATAATCCTCAATATTAGAAAATTAGCGAGATAAAAAAGGAAGAGCTCTTCACGAGCCGTCTAAAAGATTTTGGTGTTTAGGAGTGTTAAAATATAGTAAATGAAACTTACCAAATATGGGCATGCTTGTGTTTTTGTAGAAAACGATGAAGGTAATAAAGTCGTCATTGATGCTGGTGAGTGGACTGAGCTTCCAACTGATCTGGGCAATATCGTGGCAGTGGTCTGCACGCATGTTCATGGCGACCACACGAGTGCCGAAAATGTGCAGAAAATTTTTGACGCAAATCCCGACACGATTGTTTATGCAAACTCAGAGAGTATGCAAGCATTAGAAAATGTAAGCTGTAAAAAGGTAATTGTAGACAATGATGCAGTTGAGCAAATAGAGGATTTTGAAATTAGTTTATATGCTCTTGATCACGCTGTTATTTGGCAAAATTCACCATGCAAAAATTTGGCAGTTAAGGTAAATGATTTTTATTACTATCCTGGTGATTCATTTCATATTATTGACGACCCAGTAGAAATTGCAGGCGTGCCGGTATCTGCACCTTGGCTTAAAATGAGTGAAGCAATTCAATTCGTATACGATGTGAAAGCTAAAAAAGTCATACCTACACACAATGGAATCTTGAATGATAACGGACACATGATCGTACATAAATGGCTAAACAATATCATCACCGACACTGGCAAAGAATTAGTTTTATTGAAAAATAACGAATCAAGCAATTAAATATATGGAAGAATCATTAGATTTTTTAATTAAACTAGATATTAAGTTCGAACTCGTTAAGCACAAAGCGGTATATACCATCGAGGAAGCAATGGCGGAGTTACCGGGAAGAACTGAGATTAAGAACTTATTTATCCAGGACGATAAGGGCAAACGACAATATTTGGTGATTATGCCTGGCATGAAACGGCTAGATTTAAAAAGACTTGCAGAAGATTTAGGTGAGAAAAAAGTCCGTTTTTGTAGCCCGGAAAAGGTTGAGAATATGCTCGGGGTTAAGCCTGGATCTGTTTCAATATTTTGTTGCTTAAACCCAAACTCGCACCATGTGAAAGTCATATTTGACGAAGAATTATTGAGCGAACCCGATCTAGGATTTCATCCTATTGTTAACACCGCAACTGTATTCGTACCAACTGCTTCAATACATAAAATTCTTGAAAATTTACCACAAGAAAACGTTATACAAAAACTCTAGATATATAGCATAAATATAAAAATCCTGTTATAATATCCTACATATGATTAGCAAAAATGAATTAACCCTCTCTCATAACAAGAAAAAGTTTTTATGGAAATTTTATGCTACTAGCTTTTATATTTTGTTATTTATAGCTATTTTTATAGCTTTGTTTTATACAAAATCTCTTTTATATAAGAATTCAGACAATCAGAGTATTAATGCTAATGTTATGACTTCTGACAATAATCTATCAAATGAATTTAGATGTGAGAGTAACCCTAATGATAAATGTGTTTTTGCGCCATCTATAGACTTTTGGCCAAGCGGGAGTGAGGATAATGTTACCAGTGAGATTTTCCGGCTAAAGGTCCTATAGTGATGAAAAATATAGGAGGTGAAATATCTACCATAAATGGAAATAAAGTTGGTATTGTGACTAAATCTAATCGTCATTTTGATATTTCTTTCCCAATTGAAGCAGTTGCTTGGTGGAATAGCGAGCGCTCACCAAATTATAATGGTTTCAAAGTTGGCATTGGTGATGTAATTACAGTTTGGTATAGGGAGGAAAACGCTAAAAGCTCAACAGATATTACTCCTGATCAAATTTATAGAAGTAGTATCGCTATCAAAGCATTCAATTCAAAAGAAGACGCATCGCAACCTGCTCAACATTATGACAGTTGGTAATCTGTTGTAAAATATAGACATGAAACTGCCTGCTCACGCCGAGGAGATATTTAATAAAGTTCACGCTATGCTGGGACTTTGTTATTTAGTGGGCGGATGTGTACGTGACGTATTGCATGGACGAGATCCCGAAGACCTAGACTTTACATGCGGACTACCTCCTGACGAAATAGAAAAGAAAGTTACAGAAGCGGGTTTTAAAGCGTATACACTAGGAAAAAAGTTCGGAACAATTGGTTTCAAAATAGACGGGCATCTAATCGAAGTTACTACATTCAGAACTGAAATTTATGACGGCAAGAGTCGATATCCGAAAGTAGAGTTCGTAGATAATATTAATGCTGATTTAGCTCGAAGAGACTTCACGATTAACGCTATAGCCATGAGACTGGACGGAAGCCTAATTGATCCGTTCGGTGGACAAGTAGATTTAGAATCTAAAATTATCAAAGCTGTTGGTAATCCGGGCGATAGATATTATGAAGACCCGCTTCGTATGCTTAGAGCTGGTCGGTTTGCTTCACAACTTGGTTTTACTATCGAAGAGCACACATTTGCCTCCGCCGATAAACATGCAGATCGGATATTAGCCGTCTCTAAAGAACGTTGGAGCAGAGAACTGGACAAATTACTTATGGGTAAGAGCGCAGATTATGGTTTAAGATATTTAGCTAGAACGGATTTACTAAATTATATGATTCCAGAAATGGCTGTGCAGGTCGGCTATGACCAAGATTCACCATATCATGAACTTGATCTATACGAACATACAATTAAAACTGTAATGCTGAGCGATAGAGAACTTAATATTCGATGGGCTGCGTTTTTACACGACATTGGTAAGCCGTTTGTACGCTCAAAAAATCGACGTGGTTACAGCAATTATCATGATCACGCTGTAGTGGGAGCGGAATTGGTTAAAAAAATAGGTCCATACCTCAAATGGAGTAATGAACGCACTTCAGTAATTTCAGAGATGGTTCTAAAACACCTCGAGCAAGGTAGTCCGATTGAAGAGGCAGATTCTGAAGCCAGATTTTCTTAATCACGTATTGCTTTACTATCTGCTAATTAGTAAATATACTCAGAGATAATATGGATTTAGTTTTAGGGATAATAAGTTTTTTAATAATTACTATTCCGATATATCCATATTTTAAAGATATGGTTGCCGGCAGGGCAATTCCATCGAGATCAACTCGAACAATGTTTGTTGTTTTGTTAGTTCTGGGCTTATTGCAACAGAAATCCCTCGGTACCGGAATGGGTCTTTGGCTATTGACCGGCGAATTAATCGGTTCGATATTTGTGTTTTTTGCATCTTTGAAATATGGAGAAGGCGGATTAAGTAAAATTGATATATATTGTTATTTACTTTTAATTCTGGATATTAGTGTCTGGGCGGTAACAAAGAACGCTTTAATTGCAGTTTTCTTAACGATGACTGCAGACATAATAGCCTTAGCGCCCACAGTTGCAAAACTGATGAGAAATCAAAAATCAGAAACCTACCTATGGTGGCTGTTTGGGGTAATCGCGCCAGTATTCAGTGTTTTATCTGAAGGATCATTTGAATTAAAGAAGGTGTTATTCCAAACGTATTTGTTATTCGCTAATCTGGCTATAGTTTTACTAATTGTTGTTCCGCGCAGTAGAAACACTAAATCAGAAGTAGCAACTAATGATTAAAGATTCATACCAAAAGTTAAAAATTACTCAGTTTGGTAATCCCGTTTTAAGGCAAGTAGCTAGCAATTTATCTATTTCAGAAATTAAAAGTCCAGAAACAAAACATTTAATAAACAAAATGAGAGAGTTTCTGAAAACCAAGAAACTTGGTATTGGTTTAGCTGCACCTCAAGTCGGCGTATCGAAACAAATCGCGATAATCGAGATTCAAAAAACTCCGATACGCGACAATATTGAACCGTTGAGTTTGGCCATTATAAATCCAGAGATTACAAAGAATTACGGACGAAAAACTCAGCTATGGGAAGGTTGTATAAGTTGTGGATCCGGTAGCGCTGCATTATTCGCCAAGGTTCCAAGACATAAGAAACTCGAGCTAGAGTATTATGACGAAAATGGAACAAAGCGAAGGGAAATATTTACAGATTTACCTGCACATGTAATTCAACATGAAGTCGATCATCTAAATGGAGTTTTATTTGTCGATAAAGTCAAGGATACGAAAAGCTACATGACTTTTTCTGAATATAAAAAGATGAAAAAATCTAAAGCATAAGCAGTTTTTAATTTAAATCTCTGCATATATAATCAAGCATTATGGCTATACAACCCCCCTCTCAAACCGAGCAAGACAGGATTCTTGCTGCAGAGAGAGCTGTTTTATTACTGGGAGATGCGAGGCATGAATTATCTGAACTAGACGGAAGATTTATAGCGATGGTTGCACATTTTATTGAAAATAGACAGACAGTAATAAGGGAAATGGTTACTCCCGCAAAAAAAATACTTGGTGATCCAGCTTACGTAAAAGGTCAGCACGAAAATGTTATAAATGCGTCTGTAAGAAGCGGTAATGAACATGGTATACCAGAGCATGTTATACGTCCTTTTTTTGAATTCGTACTCGCACTATCGGTTGAGACTCAGCGTGAGATGTTAGGTGGTCCTGGCATACCTGAAACTCCCACTGTTGCCGATCTTCACAGGGTTGAATAATACTAGATACTAACCTCTAACTCCTATATACTGATACGCAATGCGTATTTTCTATACTGATGGTTCATGTAGTCCGAACCCAGGACCCGGGGGCTTTGCAGTGATTGAAAACAGTAAGCCAGTGGCTCTGGGTAAAGAAACAAGCTCTACCAATATACGTATGGAGGCAGAAGCTCTAATTGCTGCTATGAAGTTGGCAAACGGTGAGCCTTGTAAAATTCATACTGACAGCGAGTTTTGGATTAATGTCATAACCAAATGGGCACCAGGATGGCGCGAAAAGGGTTGGAAGAAATCTTCAAAAGGTGAAATCCAGAATTTAGACCTAGTAAAAAATGCTTTGGAAATTTACGAAGCAGGGCAGGTTGAGCTGATATGGGTAAAAGCCCATGTTGGACACGATCAAAATGAGCTCGCAGACGAATGGGCGAATAAGGCACGCAAAGGCGTAAAACTTTAGCTATGTCTATTGCCGAGTATAACGTGAGGAAACTTTACTGGATCAGCGCTCTAACCAGTATGTGGTTTGTGGCTGGTAACTGGCTATATTTTTACCGTAGATATATGCATGATGGGCAACTAGGTATTCTTGATGGCGTAACATTTGCTATTGGTTTCATAGTAGAAATACCCTCCGGAACTCTAGCAGACAGATTTGGCCGCAAGAAAATACTAGTACTTGGACTAATTCTTAATGTTGTCGGTTTCTTACTTCATGCAGTTGGTGGTTATAAACTGATATTTATTGCCCAGACTTGTTTAACTGTTGGATGGGCATTCGTGTCCGGTGCAGATGACGCTTTGGTGTATGACTCTTTACAGGTAGAAAATAAAGAATCTATTTGGAAAAAGGTAATAGCAAAAAAATATCAGATTACAATAGGCGTAACTTTACTATCTTATATAGCAGGAGCTGTTCTTTATAGTATTTGGTTCAGATTAACGTTTATTGTCGAAGGTATTGTAATAATTCCAGCTGTATTTATAGCATTATCCATGAAAGAAAATATTATTAAGGAGCATAAATCAACCAATTTTATGGCTACGCTAAAAGATGGAATGACATCACTATTTAAAGGTAAAAATATAACTTTTGCATTAATTGCACTTATATTTTTAGGTGTCGGATACAGTTTTGATTTTGGAACTCTTACTACTTTTAATCTAGATCGAGTTGGAGTTCACGCTTCAGGTCAGGCTATTACATTAACCATAGCTGGATTATTATCTATATTTATATTGTCAAAACTTGAAAATATACGAAGTATTAGGGACGAGAAGTTAGGTTTATTTGTAACCGTTACCGCAATGACCTTAAGTATATTGTTGCTTGGTCTAGCCAGCTCACTTTTGATCGGTGTAATGGCAATTATGTTAGTTCGTATCTGTAGTAATACGTTATTGCCTTGGCTCAACGATCTGGTACAGCATAACGTTTCGTCAAGACACAGGGCAACGGCTCTATCGAGTTTAGCGGTATTGTATAAAATTCCATATATCTTAATTGCACCAATCGCAGGTACTATGTCTCAGAATGGCCAACTAAAAAGTCTGCTATACTTTATAAGTTCAATTATGTCTACCGGAATAGTTGTATATTTACTATTAAGCTTTAACTCATATTTAAATAAGAAAGCTAAAATCTAAGTAATATGAAAAATACAGTATATTTGCTACAAGAATTAGTGGATAGGTCAGTTAATTAAAATGGTTATTATCTTACTTAGCCTTATTCCACTAATCGGATGGGGAAGTGGCGATTACCTAGCTAGCAGAGGAACTGGCAAGCTAAATCCGATTTCTCTTAGTCTATGGATGTCGATAGTAGGTTCATTATCAATGATTGTAGTGGGTCTGTCATTCGGTGCTCCTGAGTTAACTGCTTTTCAATTGTCGGTGTCATTCTTGTCATCTATATGTTTTAGCTCAGGTTTTATTATTATGCTGAAAGCTTTTAAGTACGGACCAGTAGGAATAGTAGCACCAATAGCAAATGCTTACGCACTATTCACAACCTTAGCTGCTGTACTGTTTTTCAATGTTAAGTTAAGTACCCCCATATTAGTGGGGATATTAACAGTTGTCATCGGAGTATCCATGGTTTCCTACAGCAAGCCGAAACCTGGTGAATTTAAAAATGAAAAACTGACGATAATTCTTTCAATAGTCGCTCTATGTTTTTTTGGCTCCGGATTTTTACTTTTGGATAGGGCTTCGCGACAAGAATGGTATCAGAATCTTGTTATCCTTCAACTAACGGGTTTATTAGTGTCAATATTGTTTTGGTTAATATTACAAAAGATAAATAGAATTCAGGATCTAAAAAAAGCAGTTCACGACCCGCTTTATTCTATAGCCGGTTTAGTTGGAGGAATCGGTTTGCTAGGTATGACGGCAGCCTTGGAGAGAGCAGATAATATTGCAGTACCTACGGCAATCGCGGCTGCCTCACCATTAGTAACTGCACTAATGGCTTATATATTCAATGACGAGCACTTAACAGTTATTCAACGCTACGCTACCGTGATAATTGTTGGCGGAATTATTATGTAGAGTTTGTAAAATAAGGTTTTGGGTTGTTTAAAAATATGCTTTCGAATGAAAATTAGTAAGTCCTAAATAACAATATTACATTTTAGTTTTA
>JAGQMY010000003.1 GCA_020428465.1 Candidatus Saccharimonadota bacterium | reverse complement strand
GCCGGGTGTCGTTTCTTTGCTTCATTTCTAGTCGACACAAGAAATGAAGGCGTGGGCCAAGGGAAGAAGTCGCCCTTGTGGGAGTCAGTGCAATGAATGATAAATTAGCGCTAAACAAGGCTTTACCTTATGTGATGCACATTGACTTGAATTCGTGTTTTGCGACCATCGAACAGCAGGCTAATCGCCTACTGCGTAATAAGCCCGTCGGAGTAAGTGCCTACAATACGCCTCATGGATTCGTAATCGCAGCCAGCTACGATGCTAAACGTAAAGGCGTCAAATTAGGCGTGAATAATGCTCAGGCTAAAATGTTGTGCCCGGACATAACTATACTCACACCTGATCCATCAAAATACCGCGAAGCCCACAGATTGTTTAAAGCCGTACTGCTTGAGTATTCGCCGAATGTAGTGCCTAAGAGTATCGATGAGTTTATATTAGATCTAGAGCATTCACCGGCTTTAAAAAGAGCTAAGCTTAAAATCTTAAATCAAGAATCTCATATTTCCGAAGAGGGGTGTAAAATCCATAATCAAGCGATGTTGCAGATAGCGACAGAGATTAAGCTAAAAATCGCCGAATCCCTCGGTGAATACGTCACAGTCAATATTGGAATTAGTACGAACAGGTTTCTGGCTAAATATGCTGCTGGATTTGATAAGCCAGACGGCATGACGCTCATAGACCACTCTAACCTAATCGAAAAATTCACAAATATGAATCTAATAGACCTACCGGGAATAAACGTGCGCTATCGGGCGCGCTTACGAATTGCTGGTATATTTACACCTTTGGATTTTCTACATGCTGACCTCAATAAGCTTGAAAAGCAGGTTTTCCATAGCATAAACGGCTATCACTGGTATCGTCGCTTGCGTGGCTATGAAGCAGATGCAGTAGATTTTAGTCGTAAAAGTATCGGTCATCAGTATGCACTCCCGGACAAAACGACAGATTTAGAAAAACTAGAGCGTTTGCTTATGAAATTATGCGAAAAAACCGGCCGGCGCCTGCGTAAAAGCAACTACTATGCCACCGGAATACACCTATACCTTGGTTTTGTTAGTGACTATCCAGCCTATGATGGACCGAGTTCTTTCGAGAATATGCATAACATAAGAAGTTGGCATCATGGCGAAAAAGTCTACCACAGGCTGTATTCGACCCATGATATTTATGAAGCAGCGAAAAGATTGCTACACAATGCTGAAATACCCAGTAAAGTTAAAATAATGAGTGTGCATGTTTTTGGTTTGGAACCGTGGTACCCTGAACAGCTCAATCTGTTCCAGATTGAAGGATCAAAACTTAAAGGCCAAAAGTCAAAAGTTAAAACAACAGAATTCGGTCTGAGATCTGTAGATGCGCAAAAACGAGTGTCCGATGCTGTAGACGAGGTAAATAACCGTTACGGTGAGTTTGTTATAACCCCTGGTCTAATCATAGAAATGCAAGGTGAAATCCTAGACAGGATAGCATTCGGGCAAGTTAATGAGCTATAAATCAGCTATACTAAAACGGTAATGGCTAAAAAACTTACAAAGCACAAGAAATCAAACCCATCTCTTCGTAATGAGCTGTTTGGTTCACATACCCGTGGAATTGATAAGTTATTAGTTTTCAGATTTTTTAAGTTACTTCATGGTAGGTTTTGGGGAATTGGATTTATCATGGCAGGTGTAATCGCCTCTGGTATAGGTTATCTAATTCGTCCTGACTTGTTAACAGTTAACACTCCTCTAAGCCAACTAGGCTCAGACTATAGGACGGCTCCATACTTTGCAGGTGCGATGTTCTTCGCGGCATATAGTTTATGGCGATGGCGATTATACCTCTCACGTACATTAAAAAATCCAAAGCCAATAATATCTTTGGTTGGATTAACAGTTTTCGGATTCTATTTAATTGCACTTTTTCCTGTTTCATGGGAAGTCTGGCCTCATAGAATACATAATATCGGAGTAGTAATCATCGGAACGACAATGGCAATTACAGTACTAGCAGATAGTGTACTAAGCAAAACAAAGAGAGATAAACACATAAATTTATGGCGATCATTTAAGCTCCTCACATTTGTGTTAATAGTTAGCGGTGGTATTATTACTTATTTCTCTTTAGATGCAGTTTCAAAAATGGATTTAATACTTGTAGGCGAGTTATTAATGTACGTTGGATATACTTTCTGGATAATATTAAAAATCTACTTAGGCGAGGGTAAGAAATCAGCCGTTGCGCGGATAATTACTAGGTTACTTAACTAGTAAATAAATCTCTTTGGATAATTTATTATTGCTTGATAGTATTATCATTATGAAAACTATTTTAACACTTGCAGCAAGTGCGACACTGGGCATAGTTCCATCAGGTCAGGCAACAATGGGGGCGGAAGTATTGCTTAATACACCCACAAACAATCAAGTCCCTAACGGACAACTGTTCGAAGCTGGACAGAATTTAGTAGCGAGACGTGAAGAAGAGACACCAACTCTTGAAGAAATTCTTAAGCAAATAGAACAATCCAACCAGATATTAAACAGAAGATCGAGTCCGGAAAAACGTAGATTCGAAAGACCAAACGATAGTGTATATAAGGGCTTGGGTTGGACAACATTATTTACCACATTTAGGCAGCCAGTGAAAGGATTAAATGGAACCCGTAAAGGTCATGCCATGAGCCGTCGTGGCCGCCATTAATTAGGCTTTGTTTGCTCTTTTGCGTTTGTTATGGTCAAGTTCACGCTTACGAAGTCTTAAGTTATCTGGAGTTACTTCGAGTAATTCATCGTTTTCAATAAAGTCAAGACACTGTTCAAGACTCATTACAGTGTGCGGAGTTAATTGGACTACACCGTCTGAGCTTTTACTTCTCATATTGGTTAGGTGTTTTTCTTTACAAACATTTACTTCGAGGTCGTCACTCCGTGAATTTAATCCTACAATTTGACCGGCATATATTTTTTCAGTGGGACCAACAAACATTTCTCCACGCTCCCAAGCGTTTTGTAAGGCGTATGGCGTACTTACTCCAGACTCCCAAGCTACCAGCACACCATTTCGTATTTGTTCTAGTGAACTACCGACAGGAGCATACGAATCAAGTAATGTATTCATGATTATAGTGCCCTTTGTCGCCGTCAGTAATATATTTCTAGCACCAAGTAATGCTCGTGTTGGTAATTTATAAACTAATTTAGTAACACCTTTATTACTATTAAACTGATCTACAAGCTCTGCACGTCTCTTACCGAATTCCATCTGAACTGCGCCAACGTGTTCAGCTGGCACTTCTACTACGACCTCTTCTATTGGCTCTACTTCTTTCTCACCCTCAAAATGCGTTACTACTTGAGGTCTTCCAACTTCAAATTCATAACCCTCTCGTCTCATACTTTCTATAAGTACTGATAAATGTAATTCACCTCGTCCCGAAACAAGATAGCCGATACCGTTTTCCTCGACTCTAAGTCCCACGTTGGTTTCAAGCTCTTTCTTCAACCTGTCGCCGATCTGACGGCTTGTGCTGAATTCACCTTCTAATCCTTTCAGAGGGCTAGTATTTGGTCCGAGATAAATTTTCAATGTTGGAGCCTCTACTTCTATTCTTGGTAAGCTCTCAGGGTTATCTTGGTCAGCGATAGTATCACCAATCTGCGTTTCAGAAATTCCGGAGACCGAAACAATATCACCTGCGAATGCTTCCTCAAGCTCCATATAATTAAGTCCTACTGTGCGGTATATTTTATCTATTCTGGATTTAATTTGTTCATTTTCTTGGCATAGAGTTACAAATTGACCTTTTCTTAAACTACCTCGTTCGATTCTACCTACAGAATACTTACCCTGAAAATTATCATACCTTAGTGCTGAGACTAGAAGTTGCAAGCTTCCATCTGTTTGAACTTTTGGAGCTGGTATCTGTTCAATAATTGCCTCGAAAATAACTGTAAGATCTGCATTTTCATTAATATCCATAGGTGGAACAGCCCAAGCTTTTGCCTCCCTGCCGATACAGTAATAGACTGGGTAGAAAAGCTGGTCTTCGTGTATTGCGAGCTCTAGAAATAAATCCGCTAGCTCATCCTCAACCTCGGTAATTCTAGATGCTGGTTTATCAATTTTATTAATAACTACAATTGGTTTCAATCCTAGACCTAGTGCCTTGCTAAGAACGAATTTAGTCTGTGGCATAGGTCCTTCTTGAGCATCAACAACCAAAATTACACCATCAGCCATTCTTAGTGTTCTCTCTACTTCTCCACTAAAATCCGCATGTCCCGGTGTATCAATGATATTTATACGATAATCATTAAAATCCACGGCGGTTATTTTGGCTGTAATAGTTATGCCACGCTCTTTTTCTTGGTCGCCTGAATCCATAATTAACTCTTGAGCCATTTCAGCCTGATTGTCTCTAAAGGTATTTGATTGCTTTAATAGACCATCAACCAGCGTAGTTTTACCATGATCAACGTGAGCTATTATTGCGATGTTTCGTATTTTATCTTGCATTTTGCTTGTCCTCGGGAAGAGTAGCCGGACGAAGTAATTTATTCACTTCACCGCGCGATGAGAAACCCCGAAGGGGTGTCTTATAAGCGAAGCGTTCAACCTGTGCTATTATTGCGAAGTTTCGTATTTTATCTTGCATTTAATATTCCTACTTAAAAAGCACTTGTATTAGCCAAGTGCTATATTGAAGCTAATTATAGCATATTGATGTTTAAAAATCATCTGTTTTTACCCTTGTAGCAACTTTACATAAGCACTATAATTTAATATGTAATAAAACAGCGGTGAGATACCACTGTTTTGATTGAGGGTAGACAAACTCAAAAAACAAAATAACACGGAATAATTATATGAAAGTACTAATGTTAGGATGGGAATTACCACCGCATCATGCGGGAGGAATGGGTATTGTTTGCTATCAGATGTGCAAAAATCTCAGCTACGAAGGAATAGACATAGAATTTATCCTGCCATATACAGCTGATTTTGACATCCCATTTATGAAAATTTCAGCAGCCCACCATCAATCTGTTGAAGAAGTTAAATTTGCCGGCGGAGTATATGATACTTACGATTATGGCATCATAAACAAAAACACAGTTTACGGACAACTAGATCTACGCCAACAACACGATTTATATGCACATAATGTAGCTAGGTTAGTGGAATCGAAGGAGTTTGATATTATTCACGCCCATGACTGGCTAACCTTTAAAGCTGGCATATTGGCTAAACAGAAAACGGGAAAACCTTTAATAGTGCATGTACATGCCACTCAGTATGACCAATCAGCTGGTAATTACGGTAATCCAGAAGTTAGAGAGATAGAATATGCCGGTTTAATGATGGCAGATCAAATATTTGCAATAAGCGAATACGTAAAACAGACCCTTATTAGGGAGTACGGAATACCTGCTGGAAAAATCCAAGTTGTTCATAATTCTATGGAGATTACGTCAGATATTGATGAAAGCTATAACATGTATCGATATTTAGAAGTCATGAAAAAGCACGGTTATAAGGTTGTTGTAAACGCAGGTAGAAAAACAATTCAAAAAGGATTAACGCACTTGCTCGAAGCAGCTAAGAGAGTTATTGACGTAAATCCGAAGACATTATTTCTTATGGTTGGCGGTGGCGAGCAAGAAGAAGAGTTAATACAGCTCGCTTCTCATCTGGGAATTTCTAAAAACGTTATTTTCGAAGGTTGGATAAACGGTACCGGTAAGGCATGGCGAGATACTTATAGAATTGCGGATGTATTCGTTATGCCTTCGGTATCTGAACCTTTCGGAGTCGCTGCTCTCGAAGCCGTTGGTTATGGCGCTCCTGTTATAGTTTCTAAACAGTCTGGTGTTTGTGAAGTATTAAAGAATGCATACAAAGTTGATTTTTGGGATACGGATAAAATGGCTGATATGATTTTGTCTCTAACTGAACACAACTCATTAGCACGAACAATGTGGGGCGAGGGTTACAAAGAATATTTAAACCAGAATTGGAAAAATTCTGTGAGCATTATGCGAAATCAGTATAACAATTTGTCGAGCGGAGTATGCGTATAAAATGAAATCGATTGTTTTATACTTGCATGCACACCAACCGTTCAGGGTTAAACCCTATTCGGTGTTTAATGCAGGTGTAGACCATCAATATTTTAATGATGAGACACCAGACACTGATACAAACAATAGATTTATAATAGATAAAGTTTCAGAAAAATCTTATTTACCTACCAATTCTGTTTTAAAAGATTTATTGATGACTCACACAAAATTCAAAGTAAGCCTGTCTATTACAGGAACGCTTATAGAACAGTTAGAACAATGGCGTCCAGACGTTTTACAATCATTTAAAGACCTCGTCTCTACTGGTAAAGTTGAAATTGTAGCAGAAACTTATTATCACTCTCTTGCATTCTTTTACTCGAGAGCGGAATTTGTAAAACAAGTTGCAATGCATTCAGACAAAATTTTTGAAACATTTGGTGTAAGGCCGACAGCTTTCAGAAACACTGAACTTAGCTATAACAATGATTTAGCATACTGGGCAGATGAGGCAGGATTTAAAGCTATTATAACTGAAGGTTGGGATCCCATTCTTGGCTGGCGCTCACCAAACTATGTGTATCAGCCATCAT
This sequence comes from Candidatus Saccharimonadota bacterium, assembly GCA_020428465.1. Lineage (GTDB taxonomy): Bacteria > Patescibacteriota > Saccharimonadia > Saccharimonadales > SZUA-47 > JAGQMY01. The sequence goes on along the minus strand of JAGQMY010000003.1, from coordinate 19,153 downwards.
ATACATCGAATATAAAATTACTGATGAAAAATTATAAATTAAGCGATGATGTAGCATTTAGATTTTCTAATCGTGAGTGGTCTGAGTGGCCTCTTACGTCTGAAAAATACTGTCACTGGATTAGCGAAGCTGACGGCGGTGGCGATGTAGTAAATCTGTTTATGGATTATGAGACATTTGGTGAACATCAATGGGCAGATACAGGTATATTTGATTTTCTAAGAGCCTTTCCAGAGGAGTGGCTCAAAACCGAAGGTCATGACTTTAAAACAATAACAGAAGCTTCTGAGAGCTATGAGCCGAAAGATTATGTTGACGTACCCCAAACAATTACTTGGGCTGACACTGAGAGAGATTTAACAGCCTGGTTAGGCAATTCTATGCAGATAGATTCAATCCTGTCGCTTTATCAACTAGAAAGCGCGATTATGAGCTCTAATGATATAGATTTGATTGGTGATTGGTGTAAACTTCAGACGTCAGATCATTTTTATTACATGTGCACTAAGTGGTTTTCTGATGGTGATGTGCATGCTTATTTCAGCCCATATCAAAGTCCTTACGACGCTTTTAGGTTTTTTATGAATGCCTATAGAGATTTGACTGCTCGCTTAGCTGAGAAAGGCTTGCTTTAATTAATGGCTAGAACTGTAATACTTGGCAATTCGGAGCTTACCGTTGGGCTTGATGAAAACGGGCTTGTACATGATTTTTACTATCCATACGTCGGTCTAGAAAACCTTACTACAGCGCGAATTAAACCGCATCATATCGGTGTCTGGGTAGATGGTAAATTTAGCTGGCTTAATGATGGCAAATGGAAAATTAATGTTAATTTCGAAGACACAGCCTTAGTTAGTGTAATTAAAGCAGAAAATAAAGAATTGTCTGTTAGTTTAGAATTTTCTGATTTTGTTGATAGTAGTTTCAATGCGTTTATTCGTACAATTAAAATAACAAATAACTCTGCTGATAGTCATGATATTCGAATCTTTTTCCATCAGAATTTTCAAATTAGTTCACAAGGTAGAGCCGACACAGTGATGTATGTCCCCGACGGACATTATATGCTCGACTATAAAGGTAGGTGCTGTATACTCGCTCATGCTGAGTCTGATGATGGTAAACCCTTTGACCAATACGCTTCTGGAAATGCCGGCATTGAGGGTAAAGAAGGCACATTTAAGGACGCAGAGGACGGAGAACTTTCTATGTCCGCAGTCGAACATGGTGGCGTAGATTCGACTATACGTGTGAGTCTAACAGTAGAATCTTCTGAATCAAGATTAGTAAACTATTGGTTAATCGCATCAGACACTCAATACCAATTAGAAAAAATTCATGAGCACTTGCTCAAACAGGGAGTTGATCACCGTTTAGCAGCTACTAGAGGTCATTGGCATGATTGGCTTTCAATCGCTGATAAATCCTCGGTTCAGCTTGATGATAAATATAAATCAGCGCTTCGTAAATCACTTATGGTTATTAAAGCTCACTGTGATAAGCGCGGAGGTATTATAGCTTCTTGTGACTCATCAATTTATAACTACGGAAGAGATTATTACAGCTATGTATGGCCCAGAGATGGCGCATATGCAATTTGGCCTTTGATAAAGCTTGGTTATGAAACCGAAGCTAAACAATTCTTTAATTTTTGTACGAGCATAATAACTCAGGACGGATACATGATGCATAAATACCAGCCTGACAAAGCCATTGGAAGTACATGGCACCCCTTGATGCATGGCAGACAGAAAGAGTTAGCAATACAGGAGGATGAAACCGCAATAGTAGTATTTATGATTAGTGAGTATTTAAAGTACACAAATGATAAAGAATATGTTCTAGGCGAATTATACGAAAAGTTCATAAAACCCGCTTGCGAGTTTATGTGTCAGTTCATAGATAAGGAAACGCATTTGCCTCATGCGAGCTATGATTTGTGGGAAGAAAAATTCTTATCATCATCATATACTACAGCGTTGGTTTCCGTTGCGCTTCACAGAGCTTCAGAAATAGCAGACTTAAACGAAGATTCTGAATATTCGTCTAGATGGTTTTCGCTGTATCAGTCTTTACAAAAAAGTTCAGATAAATATTTCGTCGACGGAAAACTTATTAAAGGATTCCTATACAAAGATGGAGAATATACTTATGACAAAACTCTTGATATCTCTTCAGTTTTCGGTTGCTGGATGTATGGTTATGGCACAAAGGAAATGATTTCTACAACAATGGAGCAAGTAGAAAATATACTGCTTGATAAATCACCTTCTGGTGGAAGTCCTAGATATGAAAACGATAATTACTTTAAATCAGATCCTCCATATTTAGGTAACCCATGGTTCGTTACAACTTTATGGTTAGCACAATATTATGCATCAAATAACGACAAAAACCGTGCAGAGGGATACATAAAATGGAGTTTAGATCATGCCCTCGAAAGTGGAGTTTTATCTGAACAAATCGATCCGCAAAGCGGTGAAATAAAAAGTGTGACACCTCTTGTATGGAGCCACGCTGAACTTATTAATACTCTTTTACTGATCTAGTTAGGGCTGTTAGAAAACAGTCGACGAATACTCCTAACTCCTCTAGCCGCTATGTTTACTGCTGCAATACCTAGTCCGCTCACAACACCAAATTCAGCTAGTTTGTGATTATTAATAATCATACAACCAATATCGTAAGCTATAGTTGCCCGTAATAATCCGTCAAGTGCCTCAATAGAATCATCAAGTTTTTCCCCAAAATTATCTGGTGAAATTGCTTGGTCATTTAAAGCCATTTATATTAACCTTTTCTAGGTTTAACTTCGTTTCGGCCTAGGTTCTTTTTAGTCTCTGTGTGAGTTGTAGTCAATCTGCAAGTTTTGCAATACTTCTTCAAAGATAATTTATCAGGTGTATTCATGGTGTTCTTTTTCGTATAATAATTACGACTATTACACTTTTCACACACTAAACCAACTATTTTGCGCTTATCTGTCTTCTTTGCCATTTTTTAGCTACCTTCTAATTTCATATTATTCTATCAGTAAATTCTAAATAGGTCAAACACTTACAAGTTCTTGATTATCAATTTTTTGGTTTTGTGCTACTGGTTGATTGTTCAAATAATCTTCAATTTCTGATATAAGCGTTAATCCACCTGGGTCATTGGGCTGAATTGGATCTCCAGACCATCCTTCACCGTAATTACCCCCCCAACTTCCTCCATTGCGTTTTTCTTGTATCATTGCTTTTACATATGTATAAGATAAAGTTGCTCCTACTCCTGCTAATGCGATACACGAAAGTCTACCTTTACCCGCTACTTCGAACTTACTACTTGCATAAAGACTAACAGCTGTAACAACGGAACCTAGAATAACTACTTTTGATCTATTTTTAGGTCGTTCAAACCATGATAATTTTTCTGAATTATTTTCCATGTTCTTTACACTTTAATCTTTCAAAATGAGTTCAAGCTAGGCATATATAAGCTTTCATGTTGCTTGCTATTATGCAATAACTTCTAATATTGTAAAACGCTAAGGTCTCGATTGAGTTATCGTGGAGCCCGGATCGAGGATTGAACTCGAGACCCGAAGAAGCCCAGTGGGCTTATGAGTTCACGCTAGATACACATTTGTTTTTACTATTGCTTACTATTATGCAATAACTTCTAATATTGTAAAACGCTAAGGTCTCGATTGAGTTATCGTGGAGCCCGGATCGAGGATTGAACTCGAGACCTCATCCTTACCATGGATGCGCTCTACCACTGAGCTACCCGGGCGTATAGGGGTCCCCGCAAAGCCTGCTTTGTGGGGGGAGACATTGACTATACGAGAAACCTCAGAATATTTTTGACCAATTGATCGTCAAAAATTACTGAGGTTGTAGTAATAGGCAATGTGGAGCCACCTGTCGGATTCGAACCGACGACCCTCTGTTTACAAAACAGATGCTCTAACCAGCTGAGCTAAGGTGGCGTGGTGCAGGGTGTAGGATTCGAACCTACGAAGGCGAATGCCAACAGATTTACAGTCTGTCGTGTTTGACCGCTTCACTAACCCTGCAAATGGTTTTGTGCTAAAAGCCATTATACCGATGTTTTCTGTTCACGGCAACTGTTAGCTATATTACTCGTTTTGGTCGCTTTATTTTTGCTCTTATTCCCTTTACTTCTTTTTGTCTATTAATTTTACGCTCTAGTAATTTTGCCCTATCTACAAGTCCTGCTGATATATATGATTGATACAATAGCCCAAGAGATTCCCTGTTTGGTTCGAGTTCGACAGCTCTTTCTAATGAGCTTATTACTATTTTATGATTCCCTAGCTTTTCCTGTACTTTTGCAAAAGCAATGTGCCTCGCTGCTAAGTCATCCTCTAATTTGAGAGCTTGCTCAAATGCTGTTGCTGCTTTTTCATAATTTTCAGTTTCATAATATATTAACCCTAGATTATGCAAACTTGAAGCCGATGGCTCAATTGAGCTGGCAATTTCAAAACAATCAATTGCATCTTTAAACTCTTTTTGTTTGGCGTATAAAATACCTAATCTGTTGTATGCTGCGGCATTTTTTTTATCAATATTTAGAATCGTTAGCAAAGCTTTCTCAGCACGCATGAACCTGTTTTCTTTCATGCCGTGATGTGCAATCTGCCATAGACCACTCAACCTTTCGCTCATTTTTAATGGTATAGGCGAAAGTTCGGTGTCTCGTTTTTTTATGCTTGCGTATGCCAATAAAGCAAATACAACAATCATTAATAATGAAATCATTAGTTTAAATTATACCATTTTATACATTAGTACATAATCTTAGATAGATAAGTTTGATATTTACATTCTCATTTATTAATTCCTTGCACTTCATAGTCTCATTTAGAATAATTAGCCATCTATTGTCTATTTTGTTTTTAAGATTACTTTTTAAAGCTAGTTTTGCTATTTTTTGTATATTATCAATCAATACATATATTTTGTCTTTAGTATCATAATCTTTGCTTAGTTGAAGTCTTGAATCTGTTTTAGTTGTTAAAAATGTTTTAGCAACATTGTAATCTTTGATAATTTGATCATCTAGTTTGTTGTCTACCATTTTTATAAAGTTCGTAGAATTTCCACCAGAAATAAAATAATAAAATTCTATTTCTTTTTCTGTAAAATTCCTTTCATTAGCTAAATTAGCGCATTGCGATTTCGTAAGTGGAAGAATCGGTATCTTCTGACATCTAGACAAGATGGTAGTTAAAACTTTTGTGTCTACGGACTCGAGTATTATTAGGTTATTATCATTTGGCTCTTCCACTAATTTAAGTAATGAATTCTGCGCTTCTAATGTGCATTTCTCTATATCTTTAATGATCGTGACACGGCCAAAGCCATTTTTTGCCGAAACTTTTGTAGATAAATTCATTTTTAAAGTACGAATTTGATCTATACCGATTGTGTTTTTTTCATTTGGTTCAATAACAACTTTATTATTTCTGTATTCCTTACTCAATAGTGAATTAATCAAATATTCTTCTGGCCAATCAAATAAATTGTCATCTCCTGTAAGCAATACAGTCGATGAAGGGTTATTTACATACGCATCCAATAGCTTCTTAGTCTTTGGGTTAAATATCATGTAATGCCCTCAATTATATACTTCACTAAATTCTGAAGGTATAGGTGCAGTGAACGTTTTGTCTTCACCATCTGGTAATTTAATTTTAAGTTTAGCAGCGTGCAACATCAATCTAGGGTATTTAAAATCACCGTAAAGTAAATCACCGACGATGGGTAAATTAATATACTTCAGATGCACTCTTAACTGATGAGTTCTCCCAGTTTTTGGCTTAAGCTCTAGTGTGCTAAATTTGTTATTTGTCTTAACTAATTTGTAATGAGTTTGCGCTGATTTACCTTCTTTGTCTATTTTGAATCTTTTAGGATCTTTCAGATCACGACCAATTTGTGCGTCTATTATTGCTTCAGTTATTTTTGGCACTCCTTGCACGACAGCAACGTAGGTTTTTGTAACTTTTCGATCACTAAACTGCTTCTGTAAATACGAAAGAGTATTTTCATTTTTTGCACAAATCATTACACCGCTTGTCGCCCTATCTAGTCTGTGCACTATTCCACCACGATCTCCATCCATGCCTCTAATTCTATCCCTGATAAAACTAGCTACACTAGCTTCCTGCCAAAATTTACCTCTTGCATGAGATATTATTCCTGCGGGTTTATCTATTACAATCACGTTTTCATCTTCGTAAATTATTGGCAGTGGTATTACTTCGGGTTTTTCTTGAAGCGGTCCTAAATCATATTCGAATATGGTTCCTGGTCGAAGCTTGTGTCCAGGCTGAATCGGCTCACCATTTAACTTGATCAGGTTAAGCGTAAATAACTTTGCTATTGCTGCACGGGAATATTCTGGAAATTTATGAGCCAAAAACTTATCAACACGAACTACTCCATCTTGCTCTGTGATTTTGTATGTGTTCTTTGTCATTCTTTAGGCTCGCAAGCCCACCGCTTTTTGTACTTTTAATAAAGTTTCGTTTGCCTGTTTGTTCATTTCGATTTCAGAAGTTTCTAGTTTATCTGAAAGTTCCTTATCTGATACATTTACTAAATTATTCTGTATCATTTGCAGTGTTTCTGCTACAGCATCCGCTACTGCAGTTTTAAGCTCACCATAGCGCTCTTTACCTTCCCATTCAGCATTTACTTCAGTTTGGGTCTTATGTGTCAATAGAGCTAACATCTGCATTAGATTAGTTATTCCAGGCTGTTTATCCCAGTCAAATCGTATATGTGCTTCATTATCAGTTTCAGCTCGCATTACTTTTTTGCTAGCTTCATCAGGTGAGTCACTAAGTAATATAGTTCCAGAAGGATCATCTATACTTTTGCTCATTTTTTTGCTCGGGTCTCTTAGACTACGAATTCTTGGTGCCGCCTCGCGATCTACAAATTTTTGTTGGTTTTCTAACGTTTCCGGTACTGTAAACAGCTCACCAAACTGGTTGTTCATTCGTTGGGCAATGTCACGCGCAAATTCTAAATGTTGTCTTTGGTCTTCACCAACAGGTACGTATGTCGCCCCATAAAGTAGGATATCGGAGGCTTGTAGTATTGGATACGTGTATAATCCTACTGATACTCTGTCTTCTCCAATATTTTTGGATTTATCTTTAAACTCAATCATGCGTCCCATTTCACCAAAACCAGTAAAACACGAAAGTATCCATGTTAATTCAGTATGGGCTGGCACTCTGCTCTGTCTATACAGATATACGCCGTCATTTTTTATCGGTAAACCACAAGCTATAAAAAGCTTTAGATTATTCATCGTATTTACGTAAAAATTTTCGTAGTCAATCGGCGTGACTATGCTATGTAGATCGGGTGCGAAAAGATTTATTTGAAAATCACTAGATTTACTCTTCGCCAGATCGATCATCGGTAGAATTGCACCTAAATAGTTACCCAGATGAAATTCTGCATAGGTTCTCAAACCCGTCAAAACAACTTTTTTACTCATGATATAAGTTTAACATCTTTACTTAAGAAAATTGATACTAGTCATCTTATATATAATATATGAGCGGCTAAATATCCGCTCATATTGTTTGTTCTACTTATTACTATTTTGCTTAACGCTTAGTAAACTGTCGTTGTTTTCGCGCACCCTTAAGACCGAACTTCTTACGTTCTTTCTCACGAGGATCGCGACCTAGTAACTCGGCTTTTCTCAGAGTACCTTTTAGTGCTTCGTTTTTTATAGCTAATGCTTTTGAAACACCTAGTATGATTGCGTCTATCTGTCCTGAATGACCACCACCTTCAACAACTGCAGAAACATCATATTTTGAATCTTGAATTGCATTAAAAGGTTTTTGGAGCTCGTTTAATAAGCTAGTACTTCCAGCAAAATATTCTTCTGCAGGTTTACCATTTACTGTTATTTTACCCTTGCCATTTGTTAAGCGTACTTTAGCCGTAGAGCTTTTTCGCCTTCCTATTGCATATGTATAATGTTCAGCCATTATTTAGCTCCCTTCGAAATCTCATATACCTCAGGCTTTTGTGCTTCATGACCATGCTCACTGCCTGCATATATTTTAAGACGCTTTAATCTCGCATCACGTAATTTATTAACCGGTAGCATGCCTCTAACAGCTTTTTCTAAAATCTGCGTTGAATCTATATTACGTTGCTCAGCAAGTGTTCTAGATTTAATACCACCAGGAAATCCAGTGTGACGATAATAAACTTTATCTGTTTCCTTGTTTCCAGTAACTTTAATAGAATCTGTGTTAATGACTATTACGTAATCACCACAATCAATATGTGAGGTAAACATAGGCTTTTTCTTCCCTGTTAATAGTTGTGCAATCTCGGTGCTAACCCTTCCGAGTGTCGCTTGAGATGCATCGACTATGTACCACTTTCTAGTAACGTCACTAGGTTTAGCTGAATAAGTTTTCATTATTTAGCCTCCTTTTTTGCTACTGGCTTTTTAGCAGTTTTAACGGTTTTTTCAGCAACTTTTTCAGTCTTTTCTGCTACTTTAACATCAGTTTTCTTTTCCAGTGTTTTATTGCTCAAGTCATCTACAAAAGAGATCTTTGCCATTTGAGCATTATCACCTTTTCTAGCATCAGTTTTTTCAATTCTCAAATACCCGCTTGTTCTGGCATTTAGTTTTGGGGCAATATCATCTACTAACTTATGAGCTGCTTCAAGTGTCTGTAGACCCGCTATAACTTGGCGTCTGTTATGTAAATCTCCAACTTTTGCTTTAGTTATTAGCTTTTCTACGTATGGACCAACTTCTTTAGCTTTCGGTAGTGTTGTTTCTATTGAACCGTTCAAAACTAAACTATTAGCTAAGCCCTTGATTAAAGCCGTTCTTTGATCAGTTTCTCTGTTAAACTTTCTACCTTTATATCCGTGTCTGTGCATATTACATCTCCAATTCGGCAAGCTTCTCGCGTACTTCGTCTAGAGCCTTACTACCGAATCCTTTCAAATCCTTAAGTTCAGCATCAGTTAGACTGAAAAGATCTTTTAGATTATGGATATCGTTATTTATTAATGCATTTGTTGTCCTAGCAGAAAAATTCAAATCTTCAATTGAAGTTGTTAGAACATCTTTCTCCTCAGCATCACTACCGGAGTTATTTTCAGAAGATGCTTCAACCAGCATTGGTCTTGACTCAACAGAAGTTTTACCAGCTAGTGCTTCATATTGGTTTTTAAGTATTGCGCTTGCTTCTTCGAATGCATCTGCTGGTGTAATTGTACCGTCAGTTGTTACGGTAATCGATAGTTTGTCTAGATTAGTCATTTGACCGACACGAGTATTTTGTACTGAATACCTTACTCTCTGTACCGGGCTAAAAATTGCGTCTAATGATATGAAGTCACTGCTCTTTTTTGAGTCAGCTTCTTCTATTGTTCTATAGCCTCGTCCTGTTTCAACAACAATTTCTGCTTTGAAACTAGTCTTTGAGTTGTCAATCGTCGCAATATGGTGATCTTTGTTTACTACTTCGACATCAGCATTAGTTTTGATGTCTCCAGCTGTTACCTGACCTGAACCCTTCTTTTCTATAGTAAGTGTTTGTGGTTCATCGCTGAATACCTTAAATCTTATTCCTTTTAGATTTTGCATGATATCAACTACGTCTTCTTTAACTCCGTCGATAGCTGTAAATTCGTGACTAATTCCATCAATTCTAAATGATGTGATTGCAGCACCTGCAATGCTAGACAGCAGTACGCGACGCAAACTATTACCAAGAGTCATTCCATATCCGCTATGTAGAGGTTCTACTACAAACGTAGAGGTACTGTTGTCATCCTTGGTAACGTTTGTGATAGTTGGTGTATTAATGTGTTTTGACATTTTCTTTCTTCCTCCACCTTATCTCGAGTAATACTCGACTATTAATTGCTCGTTAATATCTGGTTCAGCTTCTTCTCTTGGTGGCAACGCAGAAACTTTTACAGATAGTTTTTTTCTATCAACCTTAATCCAACTGATTGAACTTTCGTTTCCAGCTGGGCTTGTTTCATCTATTCTTTTGAAATAGTCGGTGTTTTTACTATGATCTCTTACGGTAAGTTCGTCGTTAACTTGAATTTCTAATGATGGGATGTCGAAACGTCTTCCGTTAAGTAGGAAGTGTCCATGAGTTACAAGTTGTCTCGCAGCTCTTCTACTGGGTGCTAGGCCAGCACGGTATACAACGTTGTCGGCTCTTTGTTCAAGTAACCTTAGAAGCACTTGTCCTGATTGGCCTTTACTTCTTAATGCTTCAGTCATTACTTTCTGAAATTGTCGTTCTAGTAAGCCGTATAGTCTCTTAACCTTCTGCTTCTCTCTAAGCTGAATTGAGTATTGGCTTGCTTTACCTCTAAATTGACCGCTTGCAGATTGTCCTGGAGCAGTTGTTCTTTTAACTAATGCCTTATGAGCTTTAGGGTGCAGGGCATACCCTTCTCTTCGGCTCATTTTTACAATGGATTGTGTATCTCTAGCCATGATTAGTTCCTCCTAGCCTTTCTAGGTCTCACGCCCCCATGTGCGATACCTGTAACATCAGTGATACTTTCAACATTTATATCTAGATTCAACAGTGCTCTTATAGCCGTGTCTCTTCCTTGACCAATTCCTTTTACGAAAACATCAACTTTACTTAGTCCATATTGTTGTCTCGCAAGGTTACCGGCTTTTTCAGCAGCAATTTGCGCAGCGTATGCAGTACCTTTTTTAGAACCGCGGAAGCCACATGCTCCAGCACTTGACTGAGTTAATATAGCGCCTGATGGATCTGTAAATGACACAATCGTATTATTGAATGTGGCTAGTATGTGCATTTGCCCGTAGCTAACTGTTCTCTTATTCTTTTTCTTCTTCGCCGCCTTTGGCTTCACATCTGCTACTCCAGTAGGGTTCTGTTCGGCCTGCGGAGTTGTGTTTAATTCTTCTGTCATAATTATCCTCTCCTAGACCTTATGTTTTAGATACAGCTTTTTTAGCTGTACCTCCAACAGTTACTTTTCTACCTCTTTTTGTCCTAGCATTTGTCTTGGTTCTTTGACCTCTAGCAGGCAAATTTCTGGCATGCCTATCACCACGATAGGATTTAATATCTTTCAAACGCTTGATGTTTGATGTAACAACTCTGTGAAGTTCACCTTCTACAATGTGTCTTTCATTAATAACGTCTTGTATTCTTGATATTTCATCATCAGTTAAATTCTTAACTCTAACTGTTCCGTCAACTTTCGCTTTGCTTAAAATATCTGTACTAGTCTTTTGACCAATACCATATACATAGCATAGTGCAAACTTGATTTGTTTTTCATTGGGTATTGTGACTCCTGATATTCGCGCCATATCCTAACCCTGCCTCTGCTTATGCTTCGGTTTAAACTTATTTATAACGTAAAGACGACCCTTACGACGAACAATTTTGTCATCTGGGCTAATCTTCTTTACACTAGCACGGACTTTCATTATTTAAATGATCCTTTCATCCGGATCCACCATGGTAGGCGGACACTCTGCTTTAATTGATATTATGCGAGCTTTTTAATAGCTCAACTCTTTCGGTATGTAATCCGACCCTTAGTAAGATCATAAGGTGTCAATTCTACAGTGACCGTGTCGCCGGGCACAATACGTATGTAGTTTTTACGCATCCTGCCTGCCACATGAGCAATAATATGGTGGCCGTTTTCAAGTTCTACCTTGAATTGGGTGCCTGGTAGAGTTTCTACTATCACCCCTGATAATTCAATAACTTCCTTGTTTACTGCCATATATTACGTTCAAAGAGTTATTGTAACAGATTTAACCCTAATAAATCAATACTTATTTTGACTTTTTACTCTTTAATTTAATTTTACTGAAAAGTTTATTTTTTGACTTAGCTTTTTCAACTTTTTCTTCGTGTCCAATGAAGTAATCGGGTGACGAGTAATCGTCGTAAGTAACCATCAAGGCCCTAGATTCTACCGCTCTTAAGGTTTCTAGTGCTACAGCAACCATAATCAAAACCCCGGTACCACCAACAGTTATATTTGTATTCAAGAATACCTGGGCGATAATCGGTCCTAATGCAATTAAGCCAAGGCTAAAACTTCCGAATAATGTTAGCCTCGATACAACTGTTTTTAGGTATTTTTCTGTATCATTACCGCTACGAACACCTTCGATAAATCCACCTTGCTTTTGTAAGTTCTCTGCAATCTCCTTTGTATTGAAGGTTATGCTTGTATAGAAGTAGGTGAATAGGACGATAAGAACAAAGTAAGTTATAGGATAAATATAAGGTGTCCATCCAGGTAAAGCAAACGTCTGGCTTGAAGGCGTTTGGAACCAAAGTAATAGTTTATTACCGAGATCAGCCAAATGAGCACTGTGGTTAGTAGTTAGTATCTGTCCAACAAAACTTGGCACACTTAAGAACGCTACGGCAAAGATAATAGGAATAACACCGGCTGTAATTAACTTTACTGGCAATATTGTCGTAACTCCACCGTAAGCTCGGTTTCCCTGAACTCTTTTGGCGTAATTAATAGTTATATTCTTTGATGCTTCATTGAGCTTCACCACAATCCATGTAGTAACTACAACCGATACTAACAATATAAGTGCAATAATAAGTGATTCACCACGGTAATTTATTGTTCTACCTAGTATCGTTACTGACTGTGTTCCTGAAAACACGCTTGTCGCTACTGATGCAATTGTTGATGGCAATCGCGAAACTATACCGGCTGTAATAAGCAAACTTATACCATTACCAACGCTCTGCTCGGTGATTAACTCTCCTAACCACATCAATAGCATAGCTCCACCTGTTAGAGCTGCAATCATGACAACCCAACTCCCTAGGTGAGCATTAGCAGTAATATCCAACCCTGCTCTTTGTTCAGCTTGTTGCCGAACTAAGACAATGGCTCCTACGGACTGTATCAGCGCTAGGGGTAAAGTAATTATTCGCGTAATTTGATTAATCTTTTTACGCCCATATTCACCTTCCTTATTTAATGCTTCAAGTTTTGGTATTGCTTGAGTAAGCAATTGCATAATAATGCTGGCGTTAATAAATGGCCCTAAGCCTATTAATATAATGGAGAAGTTGGCTAAGGCTCCTCCACTTAAAACATCAAGAAACCCAAGAAGTTGCGTATCTTTAGAAGCTGTGAATAAAGTATCAAGAAGACCCTTAAGTGTTGTTGGCTCAGCAAGTGGAATCGGTATCTGCGCTAGAATTCTAAATACTATAATCATACCGGCGACTGCTAACAATCGCTTTCGCATGTCAGAATGTTTTAACGAACGCCAGATTACCTTCCAGTTCATTGTTTTTAGAGTTCCTCTCTTACAATTATGAAGGACGATGTTGCTATCAATTTTAGAATTCTAGAGAATTCGGTCGTCTTTAGCTTTTCCCTCTTGGTATTACCTTAGTTCTAGTATAACAATCATTCATTGATTTTATACTAGATAATTGTTGTGTAATTTTAATTATTCAGCTTTGGTAGCTTTTGGTCGTTCAGTTTTATCGAAACTTCCACCAGCTTTTGTAATAGTTTCAATTGCGCCTTGTGAAGCTCCTTGTAACTTAACATTTACCTTAGTCTTTAACTCACCACGGACTACAACTCGTACATTTACATCTGGGCTTTTAATAACCCTTGCTTCGTAAAGTACATAATTGTCCACTAATCCAGTGAAGTTGTTTAGCTTCTCGGTTGTAAGAGTCACAGGCTTATCCCAAAAGGCCTTAAAGCCTCTTAGTTTTGGAATTCTTGAATAAAGTGGGTTTTGGCCTCCTTCAAACCCTGGTTTGCGACTGCTACCAGTTCGAGATTTTTGACCCTTCGTACCCCTACCAGCTGTTTTACCCTGTCCAGCACTAATTCCTCGTCCGATTCGGTTCTTCTTTCTGTCTTTCGCGAGATTTAGTTCGTTATACTTCATTTTTTAGCCTCCGTAACTTTTTTGACTTTTGGAGTGGCCTTTTCATTAGTTTTTGATTTTAGGTGCCAATCTTTTCTAGATTTTACTTGGCTTAATGCACTCACTGTTGCATAAGATGTGTTAATTTTGTTATTAGATCCTAAAGATTTACTTAATGCGTTCTTTATACCAGCAACTTCTAGTACAACTCGCACAACGCCACCAGCAATTAACCCAGTACCAGGAGCAGCTGGTTTAATCAAAATATTAGAACCACCTACGCGTGCTTGTTGCTCATGAGCTATGGTGTCATTCTCTATTGCTACAGTAACGATACTCTTTTTAGCCACGTCAGTTGCTTTAGAAACAGCAGCTGTAACATCTGCACCTTTAGCGGTACCTACTCCGACTTTTCCTTTACCATCTCCGAGTACTACTAAAGCTCTAAATCTAAACCTTCGTCCACCTTTGACCACTCTAGCCACTCGATCGACGGCAACTACTCGCTCATCATATTGCTTTTCTTCTTTGATTGATGATCTATTTGATCTAGCGTCATTTGCCATAATTAGAACTCCAAACCATTCTTTCTAGCAGCTTCTGCAAGTGCTTTAACTCTTCCATGATATTTTTTATTACCACGATCATACACAACTTTATTGATTTTCTTAGCCTTAGCTAATTTTGCAATCTCTTCACCGATTACCGTAGCTCTGTCTGTCATAGTCCCAGCTGATTTTTTACCCAAAGTAGATGCGCTGACAAGTGTAGTATGCGTGTCGTCATTAATGATTTGTGCGCTTATATGCGAATTACTGATTGTTACAGAGAGTCTTGGTCTTTCTTGAGTTCCATGAATACCTGCTCGTGTTCTATTCAACCGAGTTACACGATTTGAAAGTTTTTTTGTAATGTCGCTCATTTTTTACTCCTTACCTGACTTTCCGCTCTTTCGTAAGATACGCTCACCAGAATATGCTATACCTTTACCCTTATAAGGCTCTGGCTTCTTGAATGATCTAATTTCAGCAGCTACTTGTCCAACTAACTGTTTGTCTATACCGGTTACAGTAATAGTTAGTTGCTCTACTTTTATTTGGATTCCGTCTGGAATTTTATATTGAACTTCATGCGAAAATCCTAAACTCATCTTTAAAACATTTCCAGCTAAGTTTACACGAAAACCAACACCAGTAACTTCAAGTTTTTTTTCAAAACCTTTAGTTACGCCCGTAACCATGTTTGCAATCAAAGTCCTCATTAAACCGTGCTTTGATCGATGCTCTCGCTCTTCTGTTTCTCTGGTAACAATGACTTTATTGCCATCGTCAACTTTTACATTAATTCCTGGCATCGTGAACTGCTTAAGCTCACCTTTAGGACCTTTAACTGTAATAAAATCATTATCAACAGTGATTGTCACGCCAGCCGGAATTTCGATTGGTAGTTTTCCTATTCGACTCATGTTATATCCTTCTTATTTCTCTTAATAAACCTTACACAAAACTTCGCCACCAAGTTTCTTCTCTTTTGCTTCTGAACCAGTCATTATACCTTTAGATGTAGAGACTATTACTAAACCTCTTCCTTGTTTAACGACAGGTAGTTCTTTAGCTTTCGAATATACTCTACGTCCAGGTTTGCTGATTCGCGACAGTTCAGTGATAGGTGACATACCATTTTCGTTAATTACTTTAAGTACTAATTCTTTGTTAATACCTTCGCCTTCAAAAGTAGCGGCTACAATATATTTGTTAGCTACAAGAATTTCAGCTACCGAATGCTTAATTTTGCTATACGGCATTTTAACTTCTTCTTGTCGTACTGATAAAGCATTACGAATTCTTGTTAACATATCTGCTATTGGGTCTGTTGATACCATTTTTACTCCTTACCAACTTGCTTTCGTCACGCCTGGAATCTCACCCTTAGAAGCGTGTTCTCTAAATGATAGTCTTGAAAGTCCGAATCTTCGCATATACGCTCGTGGTCTACCACTTTCAGCGCATCGGTTTTTTAATCTAGTTGGACTACTATTTCGTGGTAGTTTATGAAGACCCTCTAGATCTCCAGCAGCTTTCATTTCAGCTCTCTTTGCTGCGTATTTTTCGTGCATTTTTTGCCTTTTTAGATCGCGAGCTATTATTGATTTCTTAGCCATGCTTATTTACCTTCCTTCATGAAAGGCATTCCAAATTTCTCAAGTAATGCCTTTGCGTGTTCTTTTTCCTTAGCTTCGATAACAAAATTAATTTGTAAACCGTGTGGTGTAGAAGTTTCTTCGAAGCTAAGCTCTGGAAAAACGCTTTGATCCCTCATACCTAAACTATAATTTCCCTGAGCATCAAATGATTTATTTGATACACCGTGAAAATCTCTTAATCTAGGCAGGACAATGTTAATAATTCTGTCCATGAACTCGTACATTCGCTCACCCCGTAGCGTAACCATAGTACCGATTTTACTTCCTTCTCTAAGCTTAAATGTCGCAATAGACATTCTAGCAACACGCTCAATTGGCTTCTGACCGGTAATTCTTGTAAGGGTATTGTTAGCGATTTCCATTAACTTTTTATCGTCTTTAGCTTTTCCAAGTCCGACATTAACGACGATTTTAGTTAGTTTTGGAACTTCTGAAATACTCTTAAGCCCCAGTTCTGTTTTTAGGGCTGTTTTGATAGTAGTGTTGTACTGCACCTTTAATCTAGCTCCGGTCTCGGAGACTACTGGCTTCTTGGCTTTGACTGTTGTTTTACTGTCTGACATTACTTAATCTCCTTTCCCGTTTTCTTATATACTCGAACCTTGTTTCCTTCTTTATCAAATTTGTAACCAATTTTGCTAGGCTTCTTACTGGTCGGATCTACAATCGCCACTTTACTAACACCAATAGGTTTAGTTTTTTCTACGATTCCACCTTGTGGATTTAATTGTGTAGGTTTAATGTGACGTTTTACAACATTAATGTTCTCTACAGTTACCATATTAAGCGAAGGATGTGTCTTCAAAACTTTGCCGGTTTTTCCTTTATCTTTCCCGGATAAAATTACTACATTATCGCCAACCTTCAATCTGATCTTGTGAACTTTTGGCTTTAAACTTTTAGACATGTGACTCATTTATAGTACCTCCGGAGCCAAAGAAACAATCTTGGCATAGCCTAAATCACGCAATTCTCTAGGAACAGGCCCAAAAATACGAGTACCACGTGGGTTTTTATCATCACCAATTATTACCGCTGCATTATCATCAAATTTGATCGATGAGCCATCTTTTCTTCGGATTATATTTTGTGAACGAACAATAACAGCTTTAACCACTGCTTTTTTCTTAACTGTTCCGTTAGGTGCTGCAAACTTAACGCTAGCTGTTATTATGTCTCCTACCCTAGCGTATCTTCGCTTTGATCCACCCAAAACTTTGATACAAGCGATTTCTTTAGCACCGCTATTATCGCAAACAACCAATCTTGATTCTGCTTGTATCATTATTTATCTCCTTCTTCGTCAGTCTTTTCTATAATTGCTTTAACGGTATCTGTTTCAGATATCGCAGAACGGTCTAGAATCTTAACGAGTGTAAGTCTTTTCCGGGCTGAAATTGGTCTGGTCTCCTTGACTTCAACCTTGTCGCCAACTTTTGCTTCATTATTTTCATCATGAGCTATATATTTCTTAGTACGGCTGTACTGCTTCTTATAAATAGGGTGAGTTTTTCGTTCTGTTACTGAAAGCACGATTGTCTTGTCTGCCTTGTCTGAAGTAACGATCCCGACTATAGTTCTGGCCATTTTATGCTTTCTCCTTTGCTAGGTGCTCACTAAGAATAGTCAGCATTCTTGCGAGTTCTCGTCTTTTTACTCTTAATACTCTAGGATTTTGTACTTCTCCTAAATGAACTCTCCGTTTCATTTCAGCAATTTCATCTCGAAGCATAGTAGATTCCTTAACAAGCTCGTTCGGAGTCATATTTCTTATTTCATCAATTTTCTTCATTTTTAGACTCCTTCCTTCGTAATAAATCTTGTTTTAACCGGTAGTTTATGGGCAGCTAATCTCATTGCTTCTCTAGCTTGATCTTCAGCAATACCGCCAATTTCAAACATTACAGTCCCTGCCTGGACTTTAGCTGCAAAATATTCTGGGTTTCCTTTACCGCCACCCATCTTTACGTCTTGGGGCTTCTTGGTTACAGGTGTATGAGGAAATATTTTTATCCAAATCTGACCACCTCTTTTTGTGTAACGTGTCATTGCTTGTCTTGCTGCTTCTATCTGTCGACTTGTAATTCGCTCGTTTTCGAGTGATTGAAGTCCGAAGTCGCCATGTGACACAAAATTATTGCTTGTTGCAGGGCCGTCGTTTCGACCCTTTCTTACTTTTCTAAACTTTGTTCTATTTGGGACTAACATTACATTGCCTCCCCTTTATAGATCCACACTTTTACGCCGATTACACCAGCAGGTGTTTGAGCTCCTACATGTGCGAAATCAATATCTGCTCGGATTGTATGTAGAGGAACACTGCCTTCGACTATTTTTTCTCGACGGCTCATTTCTGCACCATTTAATCTACCTGCAACTTCGATTCTTATGCCTTTAGCACCTGCTCGCATCGTTGCAGCAGCCGCCTGTTTTGTTGCTCGTCGAAAAGCTATTCTTCTTTCAAGTTGGTTAGCGATATTTTCAGCAACTAGCTTTGCATATAATTCTGGTTTCTTAATCTCCTCAATATTAACTCGTACTTCACCACCGTAAATTCTTTGAATTTCAGCTTTAAGCTCGTTTACTCCAGCTCCACCGCGTCCGATAACTACGCCAGCTTTGGCAGTCTGAATAGTTACAGTAACGAGATTTGGTGACCTCTCTATGTCTACTTGATTGACGCTTGCTCGGCTTCCAAGTTTCTTGTCGATTAGTCGGCGTACCTTCAAATCTTCTGTTAAGAACTTGGCAAATTCATTCTTTCCTGCGAACCATTTACTGCGCCAATTCTTATTCACTTGGAGTCGCATGCTTATTGGATTTACTTTTTGACCCATTGCTTACTTCTCCTCTTCTTTCTTTGTCGCTGTAGTCTTTTTCTGTCTTTCTTCACCAGTAACTACTACCCTGATGTGACTACTTTTTCTCTGAAAAGGTAAGGCTCTTCCGTGAGCTGCAGGTCGATACCGCTTGATTCGA
>JAGQMY010000041.1 GCA_020428465.1 Candidatus Saccharimonadota bacterium | reverse complement strand
TTGCATCTGAGCTAGCAGGTTCTGGTGCTGGCGTTACAACAGCTGGTTCAGCTGGAGGTGTCACTGGTGTAGGTGTAGCGGATGTTGTTGCATCTGAGCTAGCAGGTTCTGGAGCTGGTGCGGGTACTGTTGACGCTGGTTCTGGTGCTGGCGTTACAACCGCTGGTTCGGCTGGAGGTGTCACTGGTGTAGGTGTAGCGGATGTTGTTGCATCTGAGCTAGCAGGTTCTGGCGCTGGCGCAGTTGAACCTTCTAGGACTTCTTTGGCAACCTTTGCAACGTCCTCTAGGGTAACCTGTGATTTAACCAAATATCTATCAGCACCAAGCTTTTCTGCACGAGCCTTATCTTCTGCTTGTGATAATGCTGTCATCATTATGACCTTTATGTTTTTAGTCTCCTCGGTCGTTCTGAGGATGTCCAACATATCAAATCCACTAATTTTCGGCATCATGACGTCAGATATCACAAGATCAGGCTTTTCTTTAATGGCTACAGAAAGTGCCTCTTCCCCGTCTCGGGCAGAAACAATATCATAGCCTTCAGCCATGAGTCTTGCCTCGTATATTTCTCGCAAGTTGTTATCGTCTTCGACTAGTAGTATTTTTGCCATTGAAGTTTTTCACCCTTCTTAGATTAAAAAGCTTATGCTGTTGTTCAGAAGTATTGTACCATTACTGTTAAATTTTTGCATTTTGAATCACTGGTTGTGCAACAGTGCCCTCCTGAGCTTGCAATGTTAGTGCGCGGTTAGTTTCGAGGCGTGGCAGATTGATATAGAAGGTACTGCCCTTGTCCTGCTCACTCTCCACCCATATTCGACCGTTATATAGTTCAACAATTTTTTTACAGATATAAAGACCTAAACCTGTACCACCGATTGTTCTGGTGTTAGAATTGTCGACCCTATAAAATTTCTGGAACAAATGAGGGATGTCGTCTTTAGGAATTCCTGGACCCGTGTCTGATATGTGAAACTGAACAACTTGTGCATCGCCAGTAATACCGATAGTTATTTTGCCCGTTTCGGTATATTTAACAGCATTGTCAAACAGGTTAGTTATAACCTCTCTTATTCGGTCCGGATCTACATGTACAAAGAGTAATGGTTTGACAACTTTTTGCGTTGAGTCGGTTTTTGTGACTTCATTTTGTTGATGAGAACCCATAAGAAGTTCCAGAGCTAAGCCCTTCTTCTCAGCAGAAAATCGCAAATCATCTACAAGTTTCTCTACGAATTCGTTCATCTCTAGTACCTGAGGATGATTAGATAAACGACCATCTTCGGCCTTTGCACTAGTAAGGAGATCCTGAAACAATTTGCCAAGGTGTTGAGTGCTAGCATGGGCTTTTTCGAGATAAGATCGTGCCTTAGCGTCAATATTAGTAACTTTGTCATTTAGTGCCAGCGCTAGATAGCCTTCGATTGCGGCTACAGGTGTACGCATTTCATGACTTGCGGTGCTTATAAAATCTGCTCGTTGTTTGTCTTGTTTTCGTTGATCTTCAACATCCCTGATTATGGCGACAGCACCAGAGATTTTCCCATCAGCTGCCACAAGAGGTGTAACACTTATGTCAACCGATAGTGCACTTCCGTCTTTTTTAGCTAGGATTGAGGTGTTGTCACGGAAAGGCTTGCCTGAGAGTAAAACTTTAACAAAAGGATGATCTGAATCATCAATTGTCTCACCTTTATCATTGACGAATTTGATAACTGAACGATAATCAAGTCCAAGAACTTCGTCTTTTGGCCAGCCTGTCATTGTTGAGGATGCTGGATTAAACGACCGAATTACATTAGCTGAATCAATTAGAACAATAGCATCATCAATGTTATTGATAATTATGTCGGCTTTCTGCTTTTCGTCCTGAAGAGCATTTGTTGTAACTGCGCTACCGCCACCCGAGTTTTTTCTAAAAAATAATCCCATAGCCCCTATTAAAATTCTTATGTATATTATAGCCTTGGCGCTACAAAACACCAATTATATTCTGCTTTTAATCTTGCCCCAGGTTCTATCGACCCACCATCAGAGTCACGGGTTTGCTTCTGTTGTCGTCTACGTGCAATAATAATGTTAGTTTTAATGAATGTAGCAATTGTAATATTATCTGCCGGAATCTTAATCCTAGTATCTGCGATTTGCTCAGGCTTAAATGTAGGTCTAATGTCGCTTGAGATTGGAGACTTACGACGAAAAGCAAAACTAGGCGATAAACATGCAATTCGAGCATTACCTATCAGGAATCACGTTCATTTCTATCTATCCGGAATTTTGCTTACTAATACGGCAGTAGCGGCTTCAACATCGATTGTTTTAACCAATGAGTTTAACGGAATTATAGCTGGCATTTCGAGCACTTTACTGCTAGTCGTTTTCGGAGAAATAACTCCACAGGCTATAGCGGTTAAAAATGCTGTTAGGGCTGTGTCGTTTTTTGCTCCAGCAATAATATTCATTACATACGCCACCTATCCGATCACAAGGGTATTAGAGGTTTTACTAGATAAATTAATTGGTAAAAGCAAACAAACATTGCATACACGTCATGAGCTTGGACTGCTTATTGATGACCATTTGAAAGATTCACGCTCCGAACTCGACGAAGATGAAGTAGAGATAGTACGTAATGCGCTCAAACTCAGTGAAAAACGCGTTTCAGAGATAATGACTCATATAAAAGACGTCTATCACCTAGATACAGGAACATTGGTCGATAGCGGTAAAATTAATGAGCTAATTAAGGAAAATTACAGTCGTATTCCTATCATCGATCATGACAAGAGAGTTTGTAAGGGTTATTTAATGTTAAGAGATTTAGTCCATGTTGATTTCGATGAGCACACATATTCTGTTGAGCAACTTAGGGTACATATCACACATACAGTTGGCTCGAAGACAGCACTAGATACTTTGTTCAGAAAGTTTATTGAATACAAAAAGCATCTTTTGGTAGTTGAAAAAGACGAAAGGATTGTAGGGATAGTTACCCTCGAGGACTTAGTAGAAGAAATAATAGGGCATGAAGTTGAGGATGAGAGCGATGTTGACCGAATAACAGATGCAAAAATTACAGAATAAAATTACCTTACTTCATTCGACTACCGGTTTCTAGTACTTTTCTGGCGCGCTTAGCAAGTCTTAAAGTGAAATCGTGCAGGTTTGCCCCAGATTTGCTAGTTGGTTTATCGCCAGTCTCTAGTCCGCTTAAAGTTTGTTGCACTGCAGTAGCTAATTGTTCTGAATCTAAGACTTCAGGGCTAAAAAAGTATTGAAAATCTTTAAAATGCGGAGACCTGTGAATTAATTCAAGCATGCTCTTAGCTATCACAATTTCGTCTGGTAAATCCACCAAACTTGATAACTTTTTAAGCCAGCCTTCTAAGTATATACAAATCCTGGATGTTAGTTCGTCATAACCAACTATAAATTCACGTGTTCTTGCTAGATCTGGTAAATTACCTAAATTTTCTTCAGCAGTGTTTCTTACTTCGCTGTCGAATAACATCGCTCCCAACCTGTGAATAAATAAACTTGCATCATGTTCTGCAAGGCCTAAATTAGACATCGGGTCAATTCTATTAAATAGATGATCGGCAAAATGCGAAGCTTCAATTGTATTGTTTTTACCTGCGGTATTAGTGCAGTACTCTGGATAAAAAGCGTAGTCACCTAGACCAATCACTTCCATACAGCGCCTTAAAGTTTGAGGCGAAGGAATAATATAAATCTCGGTCAAGACTAAACCGTCTGAGTCTTCTAGACGAGAATTACGCTCCAACACTGTTATTCCAAATGCAGTGACAGTATCTCTTGTTGTAAATCTAGGATTTTTTTGACTAGGCTTTCTGCGTGTAACTTCTGCAGTAATTGCACCGCTTTCACAAGTAGCTAATACTCTACCTTTCTCAATTATTATTTCCGGGAACTGTCGTCTGAATTCACTCGGATCAATGTCATTAAAGCCCAAAACAGCTTCTATATGGGGTATCTCAGGGCTAGGACTGCATAATCTGGTATCACTTATCATTACTTATTAATTACAATAAATAATACATATAGTCAAGTATAATGTGATATTATATTGCCATTTGTAATAAAGAATAAACCTAAAGCACATTACTGAAGCAAAAAAGACAGTGTGTACTATACTGTTTACTATATGAAGTTTAATAGAAAAAATGGTTTTTCGGTAGCAATAATCATGCTATTGATTGCATTAATTGGCTTAGTCATTTTTTTAGGTTTGCGTATTATTTCGCATAACAAAAATTCGGATATTAGTGTAAATACGACAGAATCACAAAAAAATAGTGATGTTTATGATTACGCGCAAAAAATTTGTCAGGCGAAACAGGAAGCTGCAGGAGTCCAATCAACTTATGAAGAATGTGTAAATTATCATGTTAATTCCAAAAGAGGACTTGCTATTAATAATCTGTATAGCTTACTTGAAAAATATAGAATATTGAATAAAGGTTACCCCAGCGAGGCTAGAATTAATGTTCTTTATCCTGATGGTGTCGTAAATGTAGCTAGGTCAAGTGAGTTTAAAGATCCATTTGGGAATGAAATTGTGAATAAACCAGCAGTTTCTACATTAGCTGAAGCGCGAGAAATAGCCGTGCCAAATTCAAACAATAATTTTATGTATGTTCCCTATGGTGATCCAGGTTGTGAAACCAATTGTGAAGGATTCGTTCTAGTGTCTTACATGGATTTACCAAGTCCGGTTTTTAAAAATTTATATATAAAAGAATCACTTAGCCCACAATAAACTCAAAGATTCTTTAATTTATAGAATATTTAAGCTACAAAATAAATTCTATTACTTTTAGGATATCGCCCCCGCTTCGCGGATTCATCCTTTTGCGGAGCAGATCAAAACAATAACCAATGCACTGCATGAGGCTCTTATTTTGGTGAGCTTAAGGGGAAATTCGACTCACCAGTCCAAAAGCCTTGCTTTTGGCTGTCGAGCCCGGCTCGCGGTTGGTCGAGTACCGACCAACAACGCTCCGCCCGTTCGATTCCCACACAACCTACGGTTGCTCTTGCTACCATCTAAAAAGCCCACGACATGCGTGGACTCTTTAGCTGGTGAACCTTACGGGACTAGAGTGGAACACATTGATAGATTCTACAATGGACCTAGATATCAAATTACAGAAACTTGGAGTTGATGCACCCTAAAAAATAAATACCATACTCATTAAACGGGTTGAACAGTTTAAATTACTACCTTTTCGGAATCTTGAATGGTAGTTTTCTGACATGCCAATCTTCCATTGAATCACGTTCTTCATAAAAATTAGACATGACATCTCTCATTCTTGTTTCGAACTCTATATCTTCAGGCTTAACACCAACGACTATATTTGGTGTACCGAAATAGCTTCCATGTGCACCTTCTGGTTTAGCTGTATAGAAAAGACTTCTTGTAGCCCGATATTCATCATCTTCGGGTGTTTCATCCCAGGATTTCTCTGACATATATTGTGAAGCTTCAATAACAAAGCCTGCTGACTTTAGCTCTCGTTCGATGTATTCCGCATCTCGAGGCGTGTTTTCTTCCGAAACTACCATTTTTCCATTTGGTTTAAGAATACGCATACATTCATATATACCGGTGCGTACTGCTGAAACTATAGAAGGCTGTGAATTAAATTGGCCGAATACACTTCGCATGAGCACATAATCAAATGCTTCGTCACGAAAAGGCATCATATCCATACTGCCCGTTACATGCGTAAAATCACGAGGATCTGAAGCCCACACAAAAGAACCATCAAAGCTAGTCGGTAATTCTAGGCCGATATAATTTACGGAATCATCACGAAAAAGAGTACCCTCTTTAAAAGCTGGCTTACTACCGTAACCGATCTCCAAAACCTCAGTAGACATGTAGTATATTGTACAATATTTCATTTATAATGTCCATTTTTTCGTATAATCTCAGTACTATTGTAAAATAAATGGTATTACGGCGACACGAAGTATAATTTTATTATTAGCACTCGTCGTGAACCTCTTGACATAAGCATAATAATTTGATATATTGCCAATGGATCGGGGTGTCCTCGGTCGGCACTAGGCTTCCAATAAGGAGGCTTTTTGTTTTTTTATTGAGGAAATATTTTTATTCCGTAACCCATAAATCCCCGAGCGCCACTCCGGATTTTTGACTTAATTACGTCGAACGCAGGGTTTGGCTCATTACTATTCATAACGTGTCTTGCGATAGGATAGGCACATAAATCAGCAAGCTGTAGGCCGCAATCATTGTCGCTTTTCTTGCGCACAATAAGCCCTTCTTCGTATGTTCTTCTAAGCCTATCCGAAGTTACTTGTCCGGTGCCCCTATAAAGAATTTCGTTATATCTTTTGGCGAGAGAGGCATCTTCTTTATCACCACGACCTTCAATCATTACCCTGAGAGATGTCTGTCCATGATTAGCATCTGTTTCGAATAGAACACGCTCGAGAACAAATGTTAGGGCTATTTCATAGGGATCATCCGCTAATTTACCGTAGCGTTCAATATGCTTTTCTTTATTAATGGCCGATGCGACTATTTTGTAATTTGCAGTACTTAAAATCTTTTCCAAGTCATTATAAAACTTCCGTTTTATATTTAGGTCAAATAGGATTTGGAATGCGCCATTACATTTACGAATGTCTCGATTATGTAAAACTACCTCATTTGTATTAAAATACTTCTTCTTAAAAGCTTCAATCTGGTTACACATTCTTAAATATTCACTATCTTCAATGAGTAACCCAACAAGCACAAACACAGGAAAACTACTGTCAACAGACTTGAGGCTATGATCACCCGATTCGTCCATGAATAAATGATAGGTACCCATATCTTTATTATAAATCTTTTGATTCTAAATGCGTTATGGTGTTCCACAAATAAAATTAGGCTGGAAAAATCAGCCTAATTTCAATCTGTTATATAACTTGGTGACCTCAAGGGGAAACTCAACTCACCAGTCCAAAAGCCTTGCTTTTGGCTGTCGAGCCCGGCTCGCGGTTGGTCGAGTACCGACCAACAACGCTCCGCCCGTTCGATTCCCACACAACCTACGGTTGCTCTTGCTACCA
>JAGQMY010000040.1 GCA_020428465.1 Candidatus Saccharimonadota bacterium | reverse complement strand
CGCGCATCTATAACTATGTGTTTTTTAGGCGTAGCCATATCTTATACTTTAGCATCAACCAGTTTAATACCGGTATTTTTTAGACCTAAAAGATATTCATCAGCCGTAAGAAACACCAACTCCTCTTGTTTAGCCTGAGACAGTAGTAATCTGTCGAACGGATCATGTTTTTTAAGAGCAGGAAAATCACTTATCGAAAGAGCGTGTTCTGCATTTATATCTATGAACCTCAAATTTGATTTCTCGATCGAATCTAGCAAATTATTGGGAATTTTTATTTTACCTAGCATTGATTTGATTTGAATCTCAAAGATGCTTGCCGCCGAAACATATACGATAGCAGAGCTAGTTAACAAATCAACAGCAGCTGAACCTAGACTCCCTCCTTTAGGGTCAAGAATCCAAAGCAGGGCATTGGTATCGAGCAATACGGAATTGCGCATTACTTATCTCCATAAAACATTTGCTGAATATTTTCGTCATTTCCAACAAAATCATCCGAAGAGTAATCCAACTTACCCTTGAGTAGACCGAAGTTTATCTTAGCAGTTTTTGGTATAGGCATAATAACTGCTTCGGGCTTGCCGAATGCCCCAACATAAGTAACTTTTCCTTTGCGGGCGTTATCTATAATTTTAGATAGGTTAGTTTTTGCTTCGTATATTGAGATAGTTTTCATGTATATATGATATCAAATAGACTAGACTAAGTCAAGTTAGTATTTTAAACAAACTTTACCTGAATAATTTATGAGAAAATCCTTTACACGTTGTTAATTTCAGCCTATATTCTAATCATGAAGAGAGTTTGGGCTTCGCTTTCTATTACGACATTTTTTATCATAGCCCTGCTCCCGCCACTTCCGACAAAAGCTACCAACGAAGATATATGGCAGGGCACAGTCACTATAACTGCAAAAGATCCTCTAACATTGCAACAAGTCACAAACCGCCCAGATTGTGATTTTAGAGAAGTTAGTACAAAGATATTTAGCCCACCCCTCGACGACCTTATTACGGTTTTGTCGTCAGGTAATTACATTGCAAATAATCTAGGTACTAAGTGCGTTCTTAGTAATAATCAAGGTTATTTTACTAATTCTACTTACTCACATGAAGCATTTGGTCCGGCCTATGAGCTTGAACAGCCAGCCTCCAGTACTTCATGGTATGATCCAGCCCCAGCGTCAGATCCTGTACTTTTAATAAACAAACCTGCATTTTCAACAGTCTATACCGTCGGAGTCGAGTACGATTTTGCGAGCAATGGCCAGCCAACACTGTCGCTTACAAATGTGAAGTGGCACTACAATGGAGGTGCATTGCCTTTGGTAGATATGAACGGAAATAGTGTCCGTCTCAGCAATCACGCTTTTTCGGCTAATGGTAGATTTATGGCTGTTCGATACAACGGCGTAGTTGCCATTGTAGATTTCGACGATCTAAGCCTTACTCCTGTGGGATATTTTTCAAGTTGGGCTAACAACTCAGAACTCGCGATTAGCCCTAACGGAAGGTATGTCGCAGTTGAAAATAACGGAATCTACGTTTTTGATGCAGAGAATTGTCAAACAAGCTATGCGTATGGCCACTGGGACTTAATTCAGACTATAAGTCCCCTAGGTTGCACTAAAAGTCCTAATTTGCGCAGCCAACTATTATCGACTATGGGTGTTTCGCAACTTGTAAGTGATTTTCAGCGGATTAGATTCTTAGGAGATAGCTCGACTTTATATATTGGTGCAGGTGTGCGGAGAGCAGATGCGCCACCAAATTTAAGTGGTCCATCAGCATATGATTGGACGGAATACTCATTACGCCCGGATGGTTTTCAGACAACTACTAGTGGATATCTAGCCATGGGAGATAGCTTTAGTTCCGGAGAGGGTGACACCGAGGGAAGTTTATGGTACGAATCGGGAACTGATGAGCATGGCGACAAGACTACTTTTGCAGGTAGGAATTTATGCCACCTTTCGCGCAGAAGCTATCCATACTTGATGGCTATGAATTTAGGATATCTGACTTCAAATATCGATAGCCCGCCAGCAGATGGGTTATTCCACTCGGTGGCTTGCAGCGGGGCGAAAATGCACAACATTACTGGCATAATTGGCGAGAAGCAGGACGACGGTTCCTCAGTTGATTTTGCCATTACAGATAATCAATACAGATACAATACTCTATCACAGATAGGAATATGGCAACCCGGTGTAACAAAGCAACTAAACTTTATTGAAAAAAGTACCACGCCTACAGGACAAGATAGGTCACAAATTAATCCTGAGTTAATTACACTAAGTATAGGTGGTAATGATGTTGGTTTTGGGCCGAAAATAATGGCCTGCGTTAATGTAGGTACTTGTCCTTTTGCCGATACTTACGATGATTCATACAGGGCTCAAGCTGTGATGGAAATGGCTAAAGAATTAGACAATTTAACCAAAACTTACGAAAAACTTAAGCAGTCAGCTCCAGAAAGCAGGATTTATGTAATAGGTTACCCACAGTTCGTACAGTCGTTTGGCGGTACTTGCGCTAGTAACGTTCTTCTAGATGATCAAGAGCGCCAATTCGTA
>JAGQMY010000039.1 GCA_020428465.1 Candidatus Saccharimonadota bacterium | reverse complement strand
CTCTAAGGTGTCAATACGTTGCAAATTCTACAATATAATTTAGGCACCCGGACTTGCCAACTGAATATAAAGCCCTAGAGGTAACCAAAATGAAACAAATGTAACTATAAGTAATATTGCATACTCGATACGTCTATCTGTTTTGAAATGATCATTACGTGCGTACAGTAATCCGATTATTAACCCGACAGGTATTGGCACGCTCCAGTTTGGTAGATGTTCGATTCGTACCCATTGAGAACCAATAATTAAATACATGACTAGTTTTAGAAAATATGCTGAATCAGACTCTTTGATAACACGTTTTTGTTTTTTCCTAGCCATAAGTATTATATTAGCATAAATTCATTTTTTGTCAGTTAATCTTTGACTATATAATTACTCGCCTTCAATAGGTGGATTGAACTTATAGCTTAGCTTGAATGCATTTGGATAATTTAAAATACGTCGCATTGTTAAATTACTTAAATAACTCCTTGTTGTCCACAGAGTATGCTTACTCGTTCCCACCGTTGACATTGTATGCACATCCTCGTAACTCGGCTGTTGTTGTAATGAGCTTAAGTCATTCCCGCTCAATACTTCACAAGCGGCTGCGAATGACGCTAAAGTCCAAATCAAAGGGGGTTTAGTCTTCCATCCTCCTATACCAGGCTTCAGTTCATAATTGTAAAATTTTCTGTAGAAGTCAAATAGGTCTTCCAAATAGCCTTTCTTTTTTGCTAATTCCTCATAGTAATCTACGAACTGCATTTTTTGACTTTCACTAACCCCTGCTACAGTTATATGACCTCCAAAATATGTACTAAACACACTATCTCTATCAATACCAACTTGTTGTAGAACTTGCCTATGTACTTCTGCTAACTCTGATTGTCCAGATATTGCGTCAATCATTTTTTTACATATTATTTTTCTAAACATCTACCTTCGCGTTGAAGCAAAGTTGATGCTCTATCAATAAAAGCTATCAAACAATCCTCGTCAATTGCGTAATGTTCTACTTGTCTGCCAGCTACATCGGTGTCAGTAAATTTTAAATCTTCGAAAACTTCACACAAATCAGCACAGATTGCCTCACCTATAGGTGGCCAAAAGTATCCAGTTGCATTACAGCCATCTTGTTCGACATTTGTAGTATCATAAATTGTAACTAATTCTTCTGTAATCGTGTCCATAATATACCTACATCTTAATTTCAGCGTCACAACCTGCTGGCAAAGATAGATTCATTAGCGAATCAATAGTCTTCGGAGTTGGTTCTAGCACGTCAATAAGTCGCTTGTGAATTCTCATTTCGAACTGCTCACGGCCTTTTTTATACACATGTGGACTTTTAACCACTGTGAAAGTTGTTTTGCGTGTAGGAAGCGGAATTGGTCCGGCAATTTTCGCACCTGTACGTAGTGCTGTATCTACAATCTGTTTTGCGGATTGATCTATTATTTTATGATCGTATGCCTTTAAACGAATACGAATACGTTGTTTTTGCTGTTCTGGTTTCTTGGTATCAGACACTTTTTTCTCCTTCTTGTCCTTCGCAACTTTAGCTAAGACGGGTGTGATGTAACATCTTTTAGCACGCTATGTAGAACGAACTAATGACTTTTATTCACCACGATTAGTTTGTATGGATATTTATAGCATAAATTATAATTTTATGCTATAGGAATTTGTCCAATATTACCTAAAGTGGTATAAACAAATTCTAGTAATCGATGTGGTTCATGAAGGCTCCTTGCTTCGTGAGTACCAGTTAAAGCGACAGTGTGAACGTATACGCCCTGTGACTCCTCGTGCACTAAAGTTACATGCGCAACTGGTGGTTCTGACACTGGATAAACGAGTACGCTCCCTGATAATCCCGCGTGTCTAGCGATATATGTAGCAGCTATAACTTCCATATCACTTCTTGTATGATTAACAGTTCCTCCAATTATTTCAATTCCATGGTCTTCGCGCGGCCTGATTGTTGCTAGCTTACTTGCCATTATAAATCTCCTTTAAAGTCATCTTAACAAATCAAGTTAAATATAAAAAGCCCTGGCTTTTTAGCCAGGACTTTAATTTGCTGTTTGTTAGTCTTAAATTACTTTGTAATTTTTGTGACTACACCTGCACCAACGGTTCGCCCACCTTCACGGATAGCGAATCGTAAACCTTGGTCCATAGCGATCGGAGCAAGTAACTTAACTTTGAAAGTTACTGTATCTCCTGGCATGACCATTTCTTTGTCAGCAGGAAGTTCAACTTCACCAGTTACGTCAGTTGTACGGAAGTAAAACTGAGGCTTATAACCCTTGAAGAATGGAGTGTGTCGTCCGCCTTCTTCTTTTGTAAGAACGTATACTTCTGCGTCGAATTCAGTGTGTGGGGTGATTGTTCCAGGCTTAGCCAAAACTTGTCCACGCTCGATATCATCACGCTCGATACCTCTCAAGAGTACACCAGCGTTGTCACCAGCTTGACCCTGATCAAGAGATTTCTTGAATGCTTCAATTCCGGTTACAACTGACTTTTTAGTGTCTCGGATACCAACGATTTCAACTTCATCGTTAACTTTAACAACACCTTGTTCAACACGTCCTGTTGCTACTGTTCCACGACCTTTGATTGAGAAAACATCCTCAATTGGCATTAGGAAAGGCTTGTCTAGATCACGCTTTGGTTCTGGAATATATTCATCCATAGCCTTAACGAGTTCCATAATAGCGTCTTCATTAGCAGAATCGCCTTCTAGAGCTTTAAGAGCTGAACCCTTTACAACTGGTGCATTGTCACCATCGAATTCATACTTAGTTAGAAGTTCACGAACGTCCATCTCAACTAGTTCAACTAGTTCTGGATCTGCCATGTCCATCTTGTTTAGGAACACAACGATTTTTGGCACTCCAACTTGCTTTGCAAGTAGAACGTGCTCACGAGTCTGAGGCATAGGACCGTCAGCTGCAGATACAACCAAAATGGCGCCATCAACCTGTGCAGCACCTGTGATCATGTTCTTAACATAGTCAGCGTGTCCTGGCATGTCAACGTGTGCGTAGTGTCGCTTTTCTGACTCGTATTCTTGGTGTGAGGTAGCAATGGTAATACCACGTGCCTTCTCTTCTGGTGCGTTGTCAATCTGATCATACGCAACTGGTTTGTTTACGTCGCTAGGAAGTTTCTTAGCGAGTACAGCTGTAATAGCTGCTGTTAATGTTGTTTTACCATGGTCAACGTGTCCCATAGTACCAACGTTAACGTGTGGTTTGCTTCTGTCAAAATCTGCCATTTAGCAAATTCCTTTCTATATTAGTTTTAAGGGTTTAATGAATTCTTTTATTTCGCGATCCATATTACTCATTTGCTAATTTCTTAGCGTACTAGAGCAAAGCCCTCACGCGAGATACCACTATAGTGTACTAGAGTTAGGAGTTAGTAGTCAAGCTAGTGTAATCGAAATCTTAAAACGCTCTTCTAATTCCTGTGTGAAAGTTTTTTCTTTGTCTACCACTAATCTTCCATAGTCCTCTTCCATATAAAAGGGTAGGTACAGTCTTGCAACAGGATTTTTCTCTGCATTAAATTCGATTTTTAAACCTTGCCAGACGCATACTGACCCAGGAAGAGATGAACCTGAAGCAGATAAAGTTCTTCTACACTCATCGTCAGGCATATAATGTACTGTTTCTATTTGCCTAAATACATATTCTTCACTCAACCACAGACCGACAAGTGGAGAGGGTAATCCCTCTGCATGGTTCAAATAAGGAAACAACATTACCCTACGTCCAATTTGGTCTTCCCTTAGATGCTCAAATCTTTTTGAGCTAATATCGCTAAAGGTGTCTATTGCCATTTTCTCTACTTTCCTGCTTTGGCGATGATGGCTTCTTTGACGTTGTTTGGCACGTCAGCGTAGTGGTCAAGCTCCATGCTTGAACTAGCACGTCCTTGAGTCATAGAACGAAGGTTGGTAGTGTAACCAAACATTTCACCAAGAGGTACGAAAGCGGTTATTTCTTTTACACCTGAGCTCAAATCTTCCATTGACTCGATTCTTCCACGCTTACTATTCAAATCACCAATCACATCACCCATGAATTCTTCTGGAGTTACTACGACAACTTTCATAACCGGTTCCATTATCACTGGATTAGCTTTCTTGACACCTTCTTGAAGAGCCATTGAACCGGCGATTTTGAAGGCCATTTCAGAAGAGTCAACTTCGTGGTAGCTACCGTCGTAAAGTTCGGCTTTCATGTCAACTACAGGATATCCAGCCAAGACACCATTCGCCATCGCTTCTTCGATACCTTGTTGAACAGGTTTGATATATTCCTGAGGCACAACACCACCCTTGATAGAGTTGATGAATTCGAAACCTTTACCAGCTTCGTTTGGCGATAGTCTAAGCCAAACATCACCGTACTGACCACGACCACCTGACTGACGAATGAATTTACCTTGGATTTCAACGTTTTCTTTTCTGATAGACTCACGATATGCGACTTGAGGTGCACCGATGTTTGCTTCTACGCCGAATTCACGCTTCATTCTATCAACTAAGATTTCTAGGTGAAGCTCACCCATACCACTGATAACTGTCTGACCAGTTTCATCATCAACTTTGATTCGGAAAGTAGGATCTTCTTCTGCTAACCTCTGCAAAGCCAAACTCATTTTTTCCTGGTCGGCTTTAGTTTTTGGTTCAATTGCAATCGATACAGGGGGTTCTGGGAAAGTAATACTTTCAAGAACAATTGGATTTGCAGGGTCTGCTAACGTGTTACCTGTAGTTGTGGCTTTCAAGCCGACAATCGCTGCAATATCACCAGCGCTAACTTCTGTTACATCATCACGCTTATCAGCATGAAGTCGGACAATTCGTCCTACACGCTCTTTTTCTCCACTAGAAGTATTGAGTACGTATGAACCAGCTGTCACTTTACCTGAATAAACTCTAAAATATGCAAGCTTTCCAACAAAAGGATCAGACGTAATCTTGAATGCTAGGGCCGTAAATGGATCTGATTCTGACGGTTTTCGCTCAATTTCATCACCAGTCTTAGGATTAGTACCCCAGGTTGAACCCTTATCAAGAGGACTTGGTAAGTAATCATTAACCATATCGAGGACTTTTTCTACGATAACACCACGTCCATCACCACCAGTTACCGCAAAGAATTTACCTGTCAAGACAGCGGTTCGGATAGCTTGCTTGATTTCGTCCTCTGATAGTCCGTCTTCACCGACTTCGAAGTATTTCTCCAGCATTGCTTCGTCTTCTGCAACAGCGTTTTCAATTAGAAGTGAGCGATATTTCTTAACCTGGTCCATCATATCGGCAGGGATTTCACCCTCTACTAATTCATGATCTTTAAACTCTTTATAGGTATAAGCCTTCATAGTTACAAGATCAACAATTCCGTTTATACTCTGTTCAAAACCAATTGGTAAGTGAACCGGGAAAGCACGTTTGCTCAAACGGTTATGTATACTATCAAGCGATTTATAGAAATCACCACCTATTTGGTTAATCTTGTTGATGAAACAGATACGCGGAACTCCATATTTGTCAGCTTGGCGCCAAACAGTTTCAGACTGTGATTCAACACCCATTTTACCGTCGAACACCACGCAAGCACCGTCAAGTACACGCAATGAACGCTCAACTTCAACAGTGAAGTCAATGTGGCCTGGTGTGTCGATAATGTTGATTTGGTTACCTTTCCAGAAGCATGTTACTGAGGCAGCAACAATGGTGATACCACGTTCACGTTCTTGAGCCATCCAGTCAGTTGTTGTTTCACCTTCGTGAACTGCACCAATCTTGTGCTTTAAACCCGTTCGGTACAAAATACCTTCAGTTGTCGTTGTCTTACCCGCGTCAATATGGGCAATAATACCCAGGTTACGGATGTTCTTCATTTCTACTTTTTTTTCAGCCATTTAACTTTATCCTTCTAGTGTAGATTTAATAAATACTTTTGATACTGCAAAATCTGCAACTGCACATCTGCCTGTCTTTACAAAATCACAAGGCGTTTCTATAAGATGTGATCCAAGCTCAATAAAAGGAGTATCGTCTCCTCGCTTAAGAAATTCCGATTCCAATAAACCTTCATAGCTACAGTGTTTGCATACAGATGACATAATTATCTCGCAAAATGAGCAAATGCCCGGTTGCTCTCTGCCATCTTATGAGTGTCTTCTTTCTTTTTGAAAGCAACACCGGTTTGATTATATGCATCAACTAGCTCTGTGGCGATTCGCTTGCTCATAGGCATGCCTTTTTTGGCTCTAGCTGCAGCAACAAACCACATAACTGTTAAATGCTTCTGTCTCTGACCTTTAACTTCGAAAGGAATCTGATAGTTAGCACCACCAACTCGACGAGAGCGAGTCTCCATATATGGAGTTATATTCTTAATAGCTTTGTCGAATACTTCGATTGGGTTTTCACTTTTAACCATTCTAGCTGCTTCTTCTATTGCGTCGTAAACGACCTTTTCCGCAACCTGCTTCTTGCCGTCAAGCATAACTCTGTTAATTAATCGCTGAACCATTTCTGAGTTGTATTTTCGATCGGGTAGCTTTGGTCGGACTAAAGCTTTTGTAGTTTTCCTAGGCATGATTATTTACCGCCTTTCTTTGTTCCGTACTTAGAACGGCCACGTTTGCGGTTTTCTACACCTTGAAGGTCTAGGCTTCCACGAACAATATGATATCTAACACCTGGTAAATCTTTTACACGTCCACCACGAATTGTTACAACTGCGTGCTCTTGTAGGTTATGTCCTTCTCCACCGATGTAGGCCCATACTTCATAGCCGTTACCGAGTCGAACGCGAGCAACTTTACGAAGTGCTGAGTTAGGTTTCTTAGGTGTCTTAGTGGTAACTTTAACGCAGACCCCACGTTTAAATGGTGCTGGTTTCTCGTAGTTTGTAGTCTTAAGATTGTTAACCACACGATGAAGAGCTGGAGATTTACTTTTATCTCTCGGCATCTTGCGTGGTTTACGCACTAATTGATTGATTGTTGGCATTTATCCTCCTAAACTTGGATGTTTAAGACTCGAGCAAAAAAACTGCATTATAAGTGGCAATTTTTAGTCGTAATCTACCGCAACTCTCGGTCTGCCATTTATGCCGAGCACTCGGATTACTTTATATTAATGAACTAATTTTAACAGAATTATTCGTTTGAATCAACTAAAGCCAGTTCTTCTTCGTTCGCTGTTGACTCTTCGACTTCTTCTTCATCAAAAGCACCAGTTCCTACCGGAATTTTCCTACCTAAGATGACATTTTCTTTCAATCCGAACAGACTATCAACTTTACCACTAGTTGCTGCTCCGATTAATACCCTTGTAGTATCCTGGAAGCTCGCTGCGCTCAAGAATGATTCCGTAGCCAAACTTGCCTTGGTTATTCCAAGAAGTAACTGGTTATATCTAATTAGCTGTTTGCCTTCGCTTGCAAGCCTGTCATTAGCTTCAAGAACTGTTTGCTTATTAACGATATCACCTGTTACAAACTCACTATCTCCAGGCTCGTCAATTTGCACTCGACTGAACATTTGTCTGACAATAATTTCTAGATGCATGTCAGCGATATTCTGACCCTGAGCTGCAAAGATTGCTAGAATTTCGTTCATTATGTATCTCTGTGTTGCTTCAACGCCAGCAAACTTCATAAGTTCGTGAAGGTTTATTGAACCATTTGTCAGCCTATCACCTTGTTTTACTTCATCGCCGTCTTTGATATCTAACTGTTTAAATCCTGGGATTTCGTACCTAGCTACACCTTGTTTATTAGGTGTTATGATTACTTCATTTTCGTTAACATCAACGATACCACTCAATCCTGCACGAGTGACGTTTTTACCTTCCTCGTCGCTTGCGATTAAGTCTCCTTCTTGTATAGCGCTACCACTGGCTACTTTTATAGTTTGACCTTTAACAGTGATCTTTTCAGGTTTAACTTCTTTAGGAGTGATTTGAACAATATACTGATCACCTTCTTCCCATACGTTTGCGATACCATCTACTTCGCTTAAGTAAGCCTGACCTTTTGGTGTTCTTACTTCAAACAACTCTTCTACACGAGGAAGACCGGTTGTAATATCGTCTCCTGCAACACCACCGGAGTGGAAAGTCTTTAGAGTTAACTGTGTACCAGGCTCACCGATACTTTGAGCTGCGATAACACCAATAGGATGATATTCACCTACAAGAGTTCTAGTAGCTGGGTCGAGACCATAGCTCTTACGCGGAACACCTTTAGAAGTTGGAACGCTTAGAACGCTCATTATCTTAACTCCGTCGATCTCTGCATCGGCTTCGATTTGAGAAGCAATTTCTTCTGTTATTAGTTCGCCTTTTTTAACATACCCTTTTACGTCTTGAGCCGAATATCGTCCAGCAAGACGACTTCCGTAAGTTGTACCGATATATTCAGCACCAGCTCTATAGAGCGCAAATCCAGGATCTTCGATCTCTTCATTTGTCGTGAATACATCCTGCGCAACATCAACAAGCCTTCTGGTTAGGTAACCAGAGTCAGCTGTTTTAAGTGCAGTATCGATCATACCTTTTCGTGCACCTCTAGTTGCTGTGAAGTACTCGAGTGGGGTTAATCCGTACTTATAGTTACTTTTAATTGGAAGCTCGATAGCTCGTCCGGTAGCATCAGTAACCACACCGAGCAGTCCGACTGCTGTTTTAACCTGTCCGATATTTCCTCTAGCACCTGAGTTAACGGCAATAGACATAGAACTATCTTCTTTAATGAATTGTTCGGATAGAGTTTCCTGGATTTTTGCGTCTGTTTTCATCCAGTTATCTACAGTCAATCTGTATCGTTCTTCGTTCGTTATGAATCCTTCATCATACTGGTCGCTAATTGCTTTAGAACGCTTTTCACCATCCTTGAGGATATCTTTAACTCCGTCAACATCACTGAAATCGTCCATACCCATAGATAATCCAGAACGAGTTGCAAAATCAAATCCAGTACTCATCAAATCATCAGCGATTCTAGCTGCTGTTTCCTGTCCGTACTGAGAATATACGTCTGCTAAAACTTTCTGAAGTCGCTTCTTAGTCATCACGTCGTTTTGGTATGGAAAATCTTCGGGGAAAATCTCATTGAACAGAATTCTACCGAGGGTTGTCTCGCGAACTTCACCACGGAAATTAATTCTGATTGGTGACTGAGCATTTAATTTGCCTTTATCTCTAGCCATAATAGCTTCTCCAACAGACGAGAACGCTCTTACTTTCTGATTTTTTGAATCAGCTTTGTTATAGGTAAGATAGTAAGCACCCAAAACGATATCTTGCTCAACGTTTAAAATTGGCGAACCATCTGCTGGCTTAAGTAAATTCTTGTTCGAAGCCATAATTTCTTTTGCTTCTTTCTGAGATGCATCTGATAGAGGTAAATGTACTGCCATTTGGTCTCCGTCAAAGTCAGCATTGAAGCCCTTACATACTAACGGGTGTAGCTGGATTGCCTTTCCCTCTATTAATACAGGTTGAAATGCTTGGATACTTAACCTGTGAAGACTTGGTGCTCTGTTAAGAAGCACATACTTGCCTTTAATTACTTCGTCAAGCGCATCCCAAACAACAGTTTCACCAAGTTCAATCATTCGTGTTGCGCTTCGGATATTGTGTGCAAGATCACGCTCTATCAACCATCCGATAACAAACGGTTTGAACAATTCTAATGCCATCATTTTTGGCATTCCACATTGACTAATTTTAAGCTCAGGACCTGCTACGATTACAGAACGTCCTGAGTAGTCAACTCTCTTACCAAGCAAGTTTTGTCGGAATCGACCCTGCTTACCTTTTAGCATGTCAGATAGTGATTTTAAGCGTCGTCTTTGTCCAGTTGAGGCGATAGCTCTTCCTGAACGAGTACTATTATTGTCGATTAAGGCATCAACTGCCTCTTGAAGCATTCTTTGCTCGTTACGCTTAATAACTTCTGGGGCATTAAGCTCAATCAATTTTTTCAAACGGTTATTTCTGTTGATAACCCTTCTATAAAGGTCATTCAAATCAGAAGTAGCGAATCTTCCACCAGTAAGCTGAACCATAGGTCGAAGATCTGGAGGAATTACTGGCAAAACTGACAAACACATGCTTGTAGGTTTAATACCTGCTTTTTCCATACTTTCAAGCAGACGAAGTCTTTTCATTAGCTTCTTTCGTCGTTGGCCCTTAGCTTCTTCAACTTCAATCTGCAATTCGCTTATAAGTTGTGAAAGGTCTACGTCTTTCAAAAGTGTTTCTAATGCAGTTCCACCCATTTCGACTCGTATCAAATCTGCTACTTCATCTGGAAGATTTCTATAATCTGTTTCTGAAATAAGAGCTCTTTGCTCTAATGAAGTTAGCTGTTCGTTTAATCTTGCATACTCGACTTCAACTTCTTCTAGTTCTTTCGCCTGAAGCTTTGCAAGCTCTTTAACGTTCGCACCCTCTTCTTTAGCTTCAGCCTCATAGCGAGCCTTGATTGCTTCTTTTGCGGCATTAAATTCAGCTTCTTTATCGGCGATCATTTTATCACGAGCTTCTGCGTCTACCCAGACAATTACATAGCTAGCAAAGTACGCGATTTTCTCTAAATTTTTAACGGTCATACCAAGTAATAATCCAATGGCACTCGGTGTACCTCTCAAGAACCAGATGTGGGCAACCGGAGCGGCAAGCTGGATATGACCCATTCTCTCGCGCCTAACGATGCTTTTAGTAACGACTTCACCTTTTTTATCAACAGCTGCTTCTCTCGAACGCACTCCCTTGAACTTAGCATCATGCGGATTAATGTCCTTTACCGGTCCGAAGATTTTTTCGCAGAATAATCCGTCTCGTTCAGGTTTCTGGGTTCTATAGTTGATTGTCTCTGGTTTTGTTACTTCACCGTGACTCCAGTCTAGGATGTCCTCTGAACTTGCTACTGCTAATCTAACAGAATCAAAATCTGAAATATCAATTCCTGATGAATACCTTCTCATATTATGCCTCCTCGCTTTCGTCTTCTGTGTCTTCTGAATATTCGTGTTCTTCTCCACCGTTTATCTCATCGACATTCAATTCTTCACCGTCAATATCGACAACTTCAAATTCATCAGATACTGTGGCGTCTTCGGTAACGTCAACATCTGATGACATTTCCTCAGGTACTTCTAGAGATGGCATGTGTTCAGCCTCGTCTTTAATGTTTTTGCTAAGCATGTCTTCGGCATCAAGAACTTCTTGGTTTCGAGTTATCAGATCAACTTTAAGTCCTAAACCTTGAAGCTCTTTCACCAACACGTTGAAGCTTTCTGGGACTTTTGGACCAACGATTTCTGTACCCTTAATTATTGATTCGTAGGCTTTACTTCGACCGTAAACATCGTCAGACTTAATCGTCAACATTTCTTGTAGAGTATTTGCTGCACCATAAGCTTCTAGAGCCCAAACTTCCATTTCTCCGAATCTTTGACCACCATTTTGTGCCTTACCACCTAATGGCTGTTGTGTGACCATTGTGTACGGACCTGTGCTTCTAGCATGAATCTTGTCTACAATCATGTGGTTTAGCTTAATCATGTACATTGATCCGACAGTTGTCTTTTCACTGTAAGCTTCTCCAGTTCGTCCATCATAAAGCTGTTGCTTACCATCTTCTGGCAATCCAGCTTCCTTGAGTAACTCACGTATTTTATTAATCTCAACTCCGTTGAATGATGGTGTTGCCACGTTAAAGCCTAGAGCTTTTGCAGCCATACCAAGGTGTGTTTCGAACAATTGTCCGACATTCATACGACTTGGTACGCCGAGTGGGTTCAATACGATGTCTACAGGTGTACCATCGCTTGTAAATGGCATATCTTCAACAGGTAATATTCTGGCGATAACACCCTTGTTTCCGTGTCTTCCTCCTAATTTATCGCCAACTGCAATCTTGCGCATTTGTGCGACGAAGACTTGAATTTGCATGATAACACCAGCTTTAAGCTCGTGACCATTGGCGCGTGAGAATACTTTAACTCCAACTACTTTACCGTGTTTTCCGTTACTCATTCGCTGAGAAGTATCGCGTACTTCTTTGGCCTTTTCGCCGAAGATAGCCCGCAATAGTCTTTCTTCGCTAGAAAGTTCCTGTTCACCTTTAGGTGTAATTTTTCCTACTAAAATGTCGCCTGGATGAACTTCGGCACCGATTCTTACGATACCGTCTTCATCTAGATGTCGCAGTGCTTCTTCTGAAACGTTAGGAATGTCTCTTGTTACGATTTCAGGACCTAGCTTTGTCTCACGAACTTCTGTCATGTAGTCAACGATGTGAATAGAAGTTAGAGTATCGTCTTCAACTAGTTTCCTTGATATGACGATTGCGTCTTCAAAGTTATATCCACTCCAAGGCATAAATGCTACTGTTAGGTTTTTACCTAATGCTAATTCGCCATTGTCGATTGACATACCTTCGACAAGAATATCGCCAGCCTTAACCTTATCACCAGTTGATACAACTACTTTCTGATTGATTGAAGTACCTTCATTACTTCTCATGAAATGCACTGGGTAATAGGTTGCTTTTCTCTTAGCATAAGCTACGACTACTTTTCCAGCATGAGCTTCTAATACTTCACCGTTTTCTTCAGCCAAAATAACTTGACCTGAGTTTCTTGCGACCATTGATTCTAGCCCAGTACCAACTATTGGTGCTTCTGGCTTTACGAGTGGCACTGCTTGACGTTGCTGGTTGCTACCCATGAGTGATCGGTAAACATAGTTCTTTTCGATAAATGGAATCAATCCAGCGCTGGAACCGATAATTTGTCGGTCTGAAGCGTCAATGTAATCTACTTCGTCAGCATCTACTTCAGCTGCCACAAGTCGTTTTCGTGCACTTACACGCTTATTTACAAAACTTCCGTCATCTTTGAGTTTTTCACCGGCGCTGGCGATAACTGATTCTGCTTCTTGGCTTGCATCTAGGAATTCAACTTTATCAGTAACTTTTCCTTTTACTACCTTTCGATAAGGCGTCTCCATGAAGCCATATTCATTGATTTGTGCATACATAGCCATGTTTAGAACAAGGCCGATATTCGCACCTTCCGGTGTTTCAACCGGACAAATACGTCCATAGTGAGTTGCATGTGCATCACGAACTTCAAATCCAGCGCGCTCTCTACTCAAACCGCCAGGACCCATAGAGCTTAGTCGTCGTTTATGTGCAAGTTCAGATAGTGGATTGATTTGATCCATGAATTGCGATAGCTGAGAGCTAGCGAAGAACTCACGAACAGCTGCTACAATCGGTCTTGCATTTATAAGTTGCGATGGCGAAACCGTTTCGATTTCGCTCATGCTCATTCGGTCTTTAGCGTTTCGCTCCATTCGTAGTAAACCGATTCTAAACTGTCTTTGAACCAACTCTCCCACGAGCTTAATTCTTCGGTTTGCAAGACTGTCAATATCATCAGGCAACTCCTGTGTATTATTCAATCTTATAAGTTCAGATATTATTGCCACCAAATCTTCAACGCGCATCACGCGGTTCTCTATAGTGTTTGGCACATCCAAATTTAATCTTTTGTTTATTTTGTAACGACCTACTCGACTGAAATCAAACCGTTTGAAATTGAAAAACATGTTTTCGATTAATCCTCGAGCGTTATCAACAGTTGCTAAATCACCTGGTCGTAAACGTCGATATACTTCAATTAGCGACTCATTAACGCCTCTTGCCGGATCTTTGTCTAGCGTTGCAGAAATATAGCTTGTTTTGCCATTATCTACTTTTTTGAAATATTCACGCATTTGTTGCTCTGTAACACCAAGAGCTCTAAGTAGTGTAGTAACTGCTATTTTTCGCTTACGGTCAATTTTAACGAAAAGCGCGCCAGAAGTGGCTGTTTCGAATTCTAGCCAAGCACCACGTCCAGGGATAACTTTCGCACTGTAATAATTAACCCCACCAGCACTATCAGCTGTATAGAATACCCCAGGACTTCTAATTAGCTGGCTTACGACAGCTCTTTCAGCTCCGTTAATAACAAAAGTACCCCTAGTGGTCATCCAAGGATAATCACCGAGATAGATTTCTTGCTCTTTTACTTCGCCTGTAATCTTATTTGTGAGTTCTACTACTGCCTTTAGCGGAGCTTCGAAACTAACATTGTTTTCACGTGCTTCGGATTCGGTCATTTTTGGATCTTCGAAATGATAACCTTTGAATCTGAGACTTAATTTTGTACCAGTATAATCGTCAATTGGACTTATTTCACTTAATATTTCGCCCAATCCTTCTTTTACAAACCAATCAAATGATTTATTTTGATGGTCTACGAGATTTGGTAGATTGATAATTTCTTTTTTATTTGTAAAGTACTTGCGTTCTTTGCCCGAACGCTTGAGGGCACTTGCACTATTAGCCATTTAGCCTCCTACCTCTTTAATCCGGTATTAAATAGGTATTATTTAGTTATTATGCGAGTCGAAGATCACTACTTAATCGCAGACCAATACTTGAGCGAACTTTAGCAATGGCCTTTGTGTACACTACTTCTTAGCCTAATAGTGTCTCACAAGACCTAATACAGTGTCAAATTATTTTATCTTGGTCTTAATTTTCTCAAATGTGAAGCTAGCCGTAAACTTCTTAGCTTGTTGACTTCTCTAATGCGTTCTTCTGAATAATATTGAAGTTTCAGTTTCCCGTCTCGTCCTGTCCATAGTTGTCCATTTCTCATTATACTACCTGGACTTACTGGCCACTTTGTCATGCCTTTATAAAAGTTAGCATGTTGTATAAGCCGACCGTCTGGTGAAAGAAACAGACTTTGTTCAATCCATTCACCTTCTTCTATAAAGGCAATCGGCAATAATTGTCTCACGATTATTCTTCCCGATGCTTCAACTCGAGCTAAGTCTCCGAACCTTAGAAAAACCTCATTTGTTGCTCTCTCTAAAGTATTAAGCCTTCTTTCATTTCCATCAGGACTTATGCCCACAATCTCATCAAGTGGATTAAATCTAGCAAGTGTTTCTCGCCCTTGTTCGTAAGCAATTCTTTCAGCTTCACTTGCCACATAACCGTCATCAATCATAGATAAATTATACTACTTTATTACCTTATCGGCAATACCGTACTCTACGGCTTCTTCAGCTGTCATCCAATAGTCGCGATCGACATCTTTTTCGATTTGCGATAATTTCTGACCAGTGTTTTTAGCTAAGATTTCATTTAACAGTTTACGTATAGCAAGACTCTCTTTGAGGTCGATCTCCATGTCAGATACTTTTCCACGCGTTCCACTTGAGGGCTGATGAATCATAACCTTAGAGTGAGGTAAAACAAATCTTTTGCCTTTGGTACCAGAGCTAAGTAAAAATGCGCCCATGCTTGCTTGCAGACCGATACCGACAGTCTGTACATC
Source organism: Candidatus Saccharimonadota bacterium (assembly GCA_020428465.1). Lineage (GTDB taxonomy): Bacteria > Patescibacteriota > Saccharimonadia > Saccharimonadales > SZUA-47 > JAGQMY01. Next base: position 3,343 of record JAGQMY010000039.1, on the reverse strand, counting down.
ATTCTTTATGTGTTGAATCGTGTCATAGATAGCTAATCCATCATATACACTACCACCAGGACTATTTATATAGAGCTTGATTTCTTTTTTAGGGTCTTCGTTCTGCAGAAAAAGTAATTGAGCTACTATCAAGTTAGCGGTATGTGGATTTACATCACTTCCTAAAAATATAATTCGGTCTTTGAGAAGTCGACTGTAAATATCATATGCTCGCTCGATGCGACCATCGCTCTCGATTACGGTTGGGATTAAGATTGAAGAGTTACTCATAAATTAAAAACCTCTAAAAAATTCAGTTATTACTTCAAAAAATTTTTGAATTTTATCTTTCATGATTTAAATTATACAAAACTAAATTAGCACTCGTCAAGTCCGAGTGCTAATATTTGTCCTTTTCTCGCCATCTCTCCCAACATCCGCAAAACATCTTCATTAGTATGACGACTTTGAATTATGTTTAATGCGTGAACATAAGCATCGCTCGGTACCGTTTCCGGTACAGATTCATCATTTTGAGACATCTAGTCGACTGTTTTAAGATATTTAATTACCTTTTCGGTACGAATCCTGGAGTTTATCTCACGACGATTTTCTGGTTTATCCAGCTCTTCGTGCATTTTAGGATCTCGGTATTGGCCCTTTAGAACCTGAATTCTCGCTTCTAATTCCTCTGGTTCGACTTCTATTGCTTGTTCATCGGCAATTTCACTGAGCATTAGGCCGGCCTTAACTCGTCTTAATGCTTCTTTGCTTACTTCTTTTTTCATGAATTCTTCTTCGCTCATACCACTGGTAGCTATAAAATCTTCATAACTCATTCCGCGTTGAGATGCGTTTTGTTTAATTTCGGAAATTATCATTTCTTCTTGTTCTTTGACAAGCGATTCGGGCACTTCTACCACTGTTTTGTCAGCTAAATCATTAATCATTGCTGCTTCGAAGTCCGCCTCTGCTCGAGCACTAGCATCAGACTCTAACTGTTTTTTAATGTCATCTTTCAGCTGTTTTAACGTTTCGAACGGGCCAATTTTACCGGCGAATTCATCGTCTAACTTAGGTAAAACAACTTCATTCAGCTTCTTTAGAGTAACTGTGAAATTAACTTTGGCGTTCTGCAACGTTTTTACTCCGTAATCCTTAGGAAAAGTAACATCAAAGCTCTTTTCTTCTCCTATTTTCATACCTATAACATTATCTTCGAAACCTGGAATAAAAGATCCGGATCCAAGAACCAACGGATAATCAGTGCCATCAGCGCCACTTACCGGTTCACCTTTTTTATCGATACCTTTAAAGTCAATTATGGCTTCATCACCACTTTTTGCTTCTCTATTAACTTCTTTCTTTTCACTAGTACGTTGCTGTAAGTTAGCAAGAACTTCTTTTATCTGATCTTCGGTTATTTTTACTTCTTTTCGTTTGATGGTAATTTTTTTGTAGTTCGGTAGCTTTATTTTGCCAACTACTTCAATTTCTAGACTAATTTCAAGTTCACTATAAGGTACAAATTTTTTCACGGTTACTTTCGGTTGGGATACTGGGCGTAAACGTTCTTCTTTGATTGCACCCACATACAGCGTGTTTACGGCTTCGTTTAAGAATTCATTCTGCAAAACTTCATCTTTGATATTTTTTTCAACAACCTCTATTGGCACTTTACCGTTTCTGAATCCTGCAACCTTTACACTAGGTGCGAGCATATGTAGGACTTTGTTTTTGATTTTACTTAATTCTTCAGCACTAGCAGTTACATCTACAACTGCAAGTGTATCTTTTTTTCGGTCAATATGAAGTTTCATTGATTTCCTTTCAATTAGAAAAGCTCCGGTTTCAAAGCTAATATAAATATAATACTAACCTTAATATACCAAAAAACACCTTAACTGTCGATAAACTAGACCTATGATATTGTATTCCGACTGTCTTTAATTATGCTGACAATCCTTTGTAGAGAATGTTTTTCTTCGCTTCCTGAATTTATGTTTTTGATAGTGAACAGTTTATTTTTAATTTCTTCTGCGCCGGCGAAAATAATATATGTTACTCCAGATTTGAGCGCACTTTTTAGCTGTTTTTCAATTTTCCTACCCGTCGTGTCTACCGACAGTTTTACACCCATTTCACGCAAATCTCTGGCAGCTGCTAAAGCTCCATTTATCGAATCAACTTCTCTAATAATCATTGTCGCTTCTATTGATAGATTGATTTTTCTGACCAGTTTATGTGTTCTAAGAAAATCTGCAAACACTACATCACCAATAGCAAACCCAATGGTAGGCACAGGCTCTACGCCCATTTGTCCGACCAATCCATCATAGCGTCCACCACCTAAAATTGCGCGGTTATTCTCAGGATCATTATCAAAAACTTCAAAAACTATATCCGTATAGTAGTCAAATCCTCTCATAAGAGTTGGATCATAGACGACATTTCTAATGCCTAGATTGCTTAGGTCAACCAATATTTTATTAATCAAAGCTGCACTAGGAAGTTTTATCAGATTATCGGTTAGTTCGTCAATTGTCTTTGCTGACATGAATTGGACTATTTTTTTACTGGAATCGCTATTTCCTGTTAATTTATCGAGTTCCGTAGCAAATTCTTCGGCCGACATCTTAGATAACTTATCTAGTAACCGTATGATTTCAACGGATTTGATTTCAGTCATACCTAAATCATTTAATAGTTGATTAACTAACAGCCGACTATTAATTTTTATCGTGTAGCTTGTTCGCTTTGCCTGAAATTTCTGAAAGATTCCGTCAATAATCTGCAACATTTCTAACTCAGCGAATTCACTCGAATCACCAAACATATCAACATTAAGCTGCCAGAACTCACGCAATCTACCTTTTTGCATTCGTTCATAACGCCATAGATTTGGTATCGAATACCAACGTAGCGGGTAAGATAGCTCTTGTCTCTTGCTAGCTACCATACGACTAATTGAAGGGGTCATTTCTGTTCGAACCGTAACACTTCGATCGCCTCTATCTAAAAATGTGTAAGTTTGACTATCAATAATTTCCTGATTGCCTTTCAGTAAAAACAAATCAGTTGGTTCAAGTATCGGCGCATCATATTCTACATAGCCAAAACTTTCAACTACTTCACGCCATTTATTAAACATCCATTTCTGGAAAGCTTTATCCTCAGGATAAAAATCCCTAGCACCTTTATATGGTTTTAATTCTATTTTTGACATAATATTTATTGTCCTATATTAGTTAATAAAAACAAAACGCCGGAGAGTTCTCCGGCTATGATTATCAAATTAATATCAAGAATTACCGAAGAACTGACTCCGGCTGTATATGTGAGTTATTAAAGCTATATATACCCA
>JAGQMY010000038.1 GCA_020428465.1 Candidatus Saccharimonadota bacterium | reverse complement strand
AGGTTGTAGGTTGTAGTTGCGCACTTCGTGCGCCGGTGAAAATTGCCAAGCAATTTTCACCACTATCCCCTGAAACCTCTAACCTAAAAACTATCAATAATGCAGGCCCATGATACAAAAAGCCGAAGCTTTCTGTATCTTAGGCTTCGACCTCCAAAATCGTTTAGATAGTGGACCTCGGCTGGTGAACCAAGCGGTTCATTGTCAGAATGCCTTTACGCACTCCGGCCAGCTGTCATGAGCCTGATGGCCAGTACAATACCATATTGGCCCAAAAAGAAAAGGGTGCTGGAAGCAATGAAGTGGCGATGTCATAACCAACTCCCGCCAGCTATAGATTTGGAATACGTTGGCAACAGCAAACAGCGTCCTTCAAAAGAAGAGTTTCAGACTAAACTAAGAGAATTTATTGATATTACCATTAAAGAATTTGGACAAGATCCGATGCTTTATACAACCTATAATTTTTACGGCGATTATCTCAATCCTGAGTTTAGCTCTTACGAGATTTGGATAAGAGACATATATTCACATCCGAACACTCAAAGGTAAACAACTGGAAAATCTGGCAATACAATCCCTACGGTAAAATCAAAGGTATTGATGGAAGTGTAGATTTAAATGTCTTCAATCAAAGAATGGAATGACATCAACCACTAACCCATCCTCGAAGAGAACTTTACACTGCCATGGATGCTGATCGAGCTTATACCAAGGATCTTTGTCTAAGGTGATATGTAGGGAGCTATCATAATTTAATCTATCTTTCCATCCAAATTTTCCTGGCCCATCCTCTTGGACAACGTAATTTGAATCATCCAAGAAATTCTGCATCCTAGAATTAACTTCCTCTTGATTCATTCCAAGTGACAAATCTAAGCAGCTTTCGTAGAAAGGGTTTAGTGCAGAAGGAAAACTAAACACCAATCCAAGAGCAAGGTATCCAACACCAATTACCAGGATTCCAATCACGACTGCTATTGTTGTTTTTGATTTCATTCTTCTTTCTCTAACCTTTTAACCTTTTAACAATTGACTTTAATGACTTTACTACTTGCTGTAAACCATATGTTACTACATTTGTGTTGTAGTTAGGATTGTTGACTTGCGCCTGAATTCTCTGCCCGTAAGCAGCAGCGCCATTGTATTGCTTGCCAGCAAGAGCGGGATTACTAGTGTTAAAGCTACTTAAGTAGGCTGTACCTGCATCTATGTTTTTATATGGATCTCTAGCTAATTCAGTCTTAGTATAGCCATATTTCTCTCCAACTGCACCCGAGACCTGCATTACACCGACACCGCCATCGTAACCTCCTAATTGAGAATTAGGGAGCAGATAATCTTTCGCAGAAGCAAAAATGGGGTCAGACACCTTTCTTTTTTAAAAAATATTGCATAATATTAAACCTGTCTTGGTCTTCCCCTGCCTCTTAAGGTCGACTGTAATTTGTATCGCTCAACCGTATTTATAACATATGCATCGCTACCATACGGAACCCCTTTTTCTTTTTAACGCGCGACTTTTTCATCTTCTTGAGCAGTGAGTG
>JAGQMY010000037.1 GCA_020428465.1 Candidatus Saccharimonadota bacterium | reverse complement strand
GCGAACGAAATTCTGTCTGAACTGGACAGGGTCACGCATATATTTGTACCCGTAGGTGGAGGAGGAATGTTAGCAGGAATAGCCCAGGTAGTTAAAGAACTTAAGCCCAGAGTAAAAGTTATAGCCGTGGAGCCTGTGGACAGCAACGCTATGCAGGCAAGTATAAAAGCAAACAAGCGCGTTGAACTCAATCATGTCGGTATATTTGCTGATGGAGTAGCGGTGAAGAAAGTAGGTGAGAAAACCTTTGCGATTGCGCGAGAATTGGTTGATGATTTTATCACTGTTACGATTGATGAGATTTGTGCGGGTATTAAGTCTATTTTCGAGGATACCAGGAGTGTAGTTGAACCAGCTGGAGCTTTAGGGGTTGCAGGAGTTAAAAAATATAAACTACCTGAGGATGCTATAGCTGTTGCAATATGTAGTGGAGCTAATATGAGCTTTGAGAGGCTACAGTTCATCGCGGAACGAACTCTGGTGGGAAGTAAGAAAGAGGCATTGTACAGTGTAGAATTACCCGAAAAGGCTGGTGCTCTACGCAAATTCTGCAGAGAAGTTATAAATAATCATTCGATTACAGAATTCAATTATCGGCTGAAAGAGAGAGATAAAGCTCATTTCTTCGTCGGGGTTAATGTGTCTGACGAGAGTGATAAGGAAAATCTTGAACAGCGAATGCTAACGCATGGGTTTAGATTCGTCGATTTAACAGAAGACGATTCTGCCAAAGAACATGTGAGACATATGATTGGCGGATTTTCACCTGAAGCTAAAGATGAAGTTTTTTATAATATAAATTTTCCTGAACGACCACGCGCATTGCAAGATTTTCTAAATGCCATTGGTAGTTCCTATAACATTAGTTTGTTCCATTACCGTGGATTGGGTGGTGATACCGGTAGGGTTATGATGGGGTTTGAATGTGATAATCCTAATAATCTAGAAAGTATTTTTAAATCAATAAATTATGAGGCCGAAAAGGTTCATAGCAAAACAGTCGAGTTGTTCTTAAGCCGGTAGATTTTTTAAGACAACTACTGTAGCATCGTCTCTACCGCGATACGGGTTCGATGCTAGCATCTGATTTGCCGTTGCCTGTGCGCCAGTTCCACGGTCCATCATTATTGAATGAAGCCTGTCTTCTCGATATCCATCATATGCACCATCAGTAAATAGGGCTAACGTAAAATTAGCGTCTTTGTCTAATTCTAACTCTTGATAAAAAGGTTTAGCTATTCCGCCTAGTCCGACACCAGCTTTCAAAAACCCTGCTAACACATTACTCCTATCTACAGCGTTGTGAGCAGGTGTAATTCGTCTAAAACTATCACGTGTTGCTAATGCTACTCCTGAGTCACCAATATGTAAAACAGATAGTCCGATTCTTTTACTATCGACAAAACTAATTCCAACCCCCGTAAGAGTTGTTACACCATCAATTGTCAATCTTCCGACTGCTCTACTTGCGCTTTTCATTGCCGATGATGGACGCTTTTTTCTCCAACCATAGGATGCAGCTTCTAAGGCTACCTTGGCTACTTCTCCAGACTTGTTTATTTTATTTGGTCCTATGTTTGAAACACCATCCCCGACCGCAAAAAAATATCCTTTAGTATCAACAATAAATGCATCTTGTCCGTGAACTTCATTATGACTAAGTGAACCGTGGGTTAAAGGCATATTTAGAATATTATACTATATATATTGTTTATTTGCAATTTGTTATTTTATTTTATTATATCGTCTGTTATAATAAACAGGTTACCGAAGACAACGGCGACGTTCGTAGCTTTAGCAAAGAATGTTTAATTAAGCCGTCGAGGCAATAGAAATTATTGTTTTTGAGCATTAAGATGCATCTTCGATTACGAAGATGTTTTTTATTACTCGGTAACAAGCGTCAATGTTTCATACAGGTCGATAATATTGACGAAAACTAATGACCAAAAAGGATTAAACCCAAATGGCATTGTCAAAGGACAAAAAGAACGAGATTGTGAAAGAGCTTAGCGACTTGCTCGCTGGTTCTAAAATGACAGTTGTCGTTAAGTATCAAGGTACGACTGTAAAGTCGATGCAGGAACTTAGAAGAAAAGCAGAAGATAACGGAACTACCGTAAAAGTAGTTAAAAACCGATTAGTTCAGAAAGCCTTTCTTGCGACTGATTCACACAAGGATAGTGATACAAGCAGCCTTCAAGGTATGCTTTTATACGCTTTCAATAGCAATGATGAAGTAGCACCGGCGCAAGTTATCGCAGATATGGCGAAAACTGAAACCCAGCTAGAATTCATCGGTGCATATTCGGCAGACGGAAAAGCACTAAGTGCAGACGAAGTCAAAGCACTAGCTAAACTACCAAGTCGAGATGTGATGATTGCAACTGTAATCAACACGCTAAAATCACCAGTTACTGGTGTTGTAAGTGGCCTACGCGGAAACTTACACGGGTTATTGGATGCAATTGCAGCCAAAGCCGCCTAACCAGATTTAATTAACAAATTAACTCATTTACTAATGAACTTATAAATTTACTAATTAACAAATGAACTAATTAATGGAATTCGGTTCATTACAATACGTAAATATGTTACTAGGTAAATAAGTAAATAATTCTACAAAGGAGAATTTCACATGGCAGATGTAAAGAAGCTCGCTGAAGAGCTAACAAAATTAACTGTTCTAGAAGTTAAAGAACTTCAGGACATTCTAAAAGATGAGTATGGAATTGAACCAGCTGCTGCAGCAGTTGCTGTTGCAGGACCTGCTGCAGGCGGAGACGCAGGTGCTCCAGCTGCAGAAGAGAAGAGCGAATACGATGTAGTCCTTAAGGACGCTGGTGCTCAAAAAGTAGCAGTTATCAAGGCTGTTAAGGATGTAACAGGACTAGGTCTTGGCGAAGCAAAAGCTATCGTAGATGGCGCTCCAAAGACAGTTTTGGAAAAGGCTAAGAAAGAAGACGCAGAAGCTGCCAAGAAAGCATTGGAAGATGCTGGCGCAACTATAGAATTAGCATAATTCGTGGTGCTTTTTGGCGAATAGAATACAAATCTTAAATATCGAAACCGCTCTAAGGACAAGACTAAAGAGCGGTTTTTGTATTATTATGGTATAATATGTAATTGTGAAAGAAGTATTGGACAGAATAACCAGAATTCACCCAGCAGTTGTAGCTGAATTCACAATTGGCTGTGGTATTGTCAGAGCAGCAATTGATGCAAATATTGATGGCTCAACTACACTGCTTTTACCCGAACGAGGAGCAATGCCTATTTATTGGGCATCGCAAAGAGATTGTGATCAAAATATCGAAGGAATAGTGCTACCTATTGGTACATTTAACTATACAACTGAGGAAGGAACTAAAAACGGTACATTAACTGATTCACAAAAAAGAAAAATAGTTGAACAACACATAGGTTCTGTTCAAACTAATAGGTTCATGATTTTGGATGAAGTACAAAAAGGCGGTACAATATCTGAGCTAACTGGTTATGTAAGAAATATTCATGGCGGTGAAGTAGTCGTATTAGCAGCTCAAGATACTGCATTGGGCCATTTAAAAGCGAGCAAAAATCCATACTATACTAGAATGGCCTCAAATCATCTTTCCAGAGTATCAACAACGGTAGTTCCGTTACCTTTGATAGCATGTGATAGACCTTCGCTTCTAGACCGTTTGACTTATTCTGGCAATACAAGAATTGCAACAGACGAAAAACCAGACATTAAGATTGTTCCTAACATAGGTGCAGAAACTATTTTTCGAGCATTAGGAACCTTATTTTCCGACGTTGATTACGCTAATAGCAATTCATTTGAAGCTGGTTTACTAGACACACCAATGTCTACTGTTAGGCATGAAAAGTGGGTGAGTATCATAAAGAGTATCGCAAAACATGTTCACGAAAGACGAGCTCACTAAAATATTAGACATAGATGCAATTTATCCACAGATTTGTAAAAAATCACACTTGATTCTTTGACATACCGTATTTATTTATGGTATTTTGAACCTGATATTATATTTTAAAAAGAGAGACAAAAGTTTCTAAAGAGAGGGCAGTGCGAGATGCCAGATCTACCAGACAAACAAGTAAAGAGATTAAAAGCACTTATAGAAGAGGCTGAGACATCATTGGCGGCAGCTAAAGAGTTGCTTATAAGTTTAATTGGCGATGATCCTGTAGCGACAAAAGCAAGTAAAGAAGAGAGCATCGGAAAAGTAATTGAGGGCGTGTTCGATGGTCAGAATATGGTTGGTGGTGATGGAAAAACTTATCCAGTACCCGCTAACTACGCTAGCAAGTCAAAGCTAGTACAAGGTGATATTCTCAAGCTTACGATTGCTGATGACGGTTCATTTATGTACAAACAAATCGGTCCTATCCCAAGAAAACAGCTAGTTGGAGCATTAAGCCAAAAAGAAGGACACTACTACGTTACTGTTGGAAAGAAAGAATACCGAGTATTGCTAGCATCTGTTACTTATTTCAAAGCAAAGCCTGGTGACCAAGTCAGTATCAATGTGCCTGAGGATGAAACTGTTGATGCTGAGTGGGCCGCTTTAGAAGCAGCTCTCTGAGCTAGATTATAGAATTAAGAATTTAGATTATAGAGTGTCTGTGAGTGGAATATTTTATTTAATGCATATATTCTAGTAGCATGCCGTTTGATATCGGGATTGGGTTATTTTTGGGGACAATATTAGCTATTAATAGCGAGCTAAATACTTTGGTATGTTTATTTTCGACCCAATCCGTGGGGGGTTTTTGAATATTCAATATTTATATTAGGCTTATTTTATATGGCTACAAATATTTAACATTCATAAATTCCATAATCTTGATTCGATAATCTATAATCAATAGTGAATGGCAAAATTGTATTTCAGATATGGGGCGATGAATAGCGGAAAAAGTACCGCAGTACTTCAGGTGGCGCATAATTACGAAGAGCGTGGTATGAAGGTGTTGATTATGAAACCTGCTGTTGATACCAAAGGCGACAACAAAATCGATACGCGGATCGGTGTGACTAGAGAAGTTGATGTTCTTCTAAATCCTAGCGAAAGAGTTCACAGCTTCTTGACAGACAAAATTGACTGCATCATAACAGATGAGGCGCAGTTTTTTACACCCGAGCAAATTGATGAGTTCTTTGAGATAGCCGTCAACGAAGACATACCTGTTATTTGCTACGGCATCAGGACTGATTTCCAGCGCAATATGTTCCCAGGGAGTAAAAGATTGTTTGAACTGGCTCATTCACTTGAGGAGCTTAAGACTATCTGTAGGTGTGGTAAAAAGGCAATATTCAACGGCCGAAAAGTAAACGGCAAGTTTGTATTCGAAGGTTCACAAGTCGCAATTGACGGTGCTGGAGAAGTTACATATGAATCACTTTGCGGTAAGTGCTACTTCGAAGAAAAAGCAAAACAACATTAGATGTTGTTATTTTCATACGAAATACTATCTACTAAATACGATATACTATTTAGCACATGGGGAAAGCTTTATATCGAGAATATAGACCTAAGAGTCTAGATGAGGTAGTAGGTCAAGAACACATAACTACAACTCTTCGTAATGCACTAAAAAAGGGTGCTGTTTCGCACGCTTATCTATTCACCGGTCCGAGAGGTGTAGGTAAAACATCAATAGCACGAATACTAGCGCATGCTGTAAACGAACTTGACTATTCGGATGAGTCAATTCACTTGGATATCATTGAGATTGATGCGGCGAGCAATAGAAGGATAGACGAAATTCGTGATTTACGCGAAAAAGTACATATCGCACCAACTAGCGCAAAGTATAAAGTCTATATAATCGATGAAGTTCACATGCTTACGCGTGAAGCCTTCAATGCACTATTAAAGACTCTTGAGGAACCGCCAGAGCACGTGATATTTATTTTGGCTACAACTGAAGCTCATAAAGTACCGGAAACGATTATCAGCAGGACTCAAAAATTCACTTTTAAACCAATTGGCGAAGCAGACACTATTAACCTACTGGAAAAAATTGCTAAAAACGAAAAACTTAAGATAAATAAAAAGGCACTAGCTCTAATTACAGAATATAGCGGAGGTAGTTTCCGGGACAGCATAAGCATACTTGATCAGTTATCAGGCTTTACTGCTGATGAGATTACTGAAAATGAAGTTAAAAGCCTATTAGGCATACCGGATGACAAAATTATCAATAGTTTAATTAAGGCAATAGAGAACGATAATCTTGAAGAGATTTTTAATTCTATACAATCACTGATAGAGCAAGGTATTGATTCAGGTAAGGCTGCGAAAAATCTAAGCCAAGCACTTCGAAAAAAGTTAGTCAATAATGATAGCGCAATTAATGAAACTAAGATAATCACCATACTTCAGAATTTACTACCTATAACAGGCACATCAAATGATTACCTTGCTCTGGAATTAGCTATTTTAGATGTATTTAAAGAAGATAAGTCGAACGTAACACCTAAGCCTGTAAACGAAAAAAAACCTAAAACGACTGAGAATGTTAAAAACGATAAGATAAAAAGCCAGGAAACAAAACAGAGCGTAATAGATGAAAAAGAAACAGAAATCTATGAAATAACAGATGACAACAACCAATCCAAAGATACAACAAGTGATGAGCAAACTAACAACTGGGCAAAAATGCTCGAAGATATCAAAGGCAAACACAACACTTTTTATGGTCTGCTAAGGATGGCTAAAGTTGACGATAGCGAAGATCCGATTAGATTAATTTTTCAGTTCGATTTCCATAAAAAACAAGTAGATAGTGCGCAACACGCCACAATCCTTCGTAAGTATATGACTAAGCACTTTGGAAATCACGAATATAAGACGGTGGTAATTAAATCCACAGAAAAAACAAAGTCATCCACACAAACTCCACAGAAATACGATGTTAGTGGTGATGTGTCAAACATTAGCAATATTTTTGGTGGTGCTGAACTGCTAGACTAGATATTAGGGGATGCTACTTTAAAGTGTACGCTGATATTTAGTAGCGATAATTTCAAAGTTGAAGGATAGGGATGAGTGATTTACCACAATCTGTAGATGTTGAAGCAAGCTTACTCGGAAGCGTGCTAATTGATGCTGATGCTATTGTAAAAATCGCTGATATCGTAAAACCAATTGACTTTTATGACGACAAACACCGACTCATATATGAAGCGTGTTTGAGGCTTTATGAGCAAGGATCACCAATTGATATCATTACCCTAAGCGAAGAATTAAAAAGCGAAGGTGAGTTACAGCATATAGGTGGAGCGTCTTACTTAACTGAGCTTACAAATACTGTACCTACGGCAACTCATGCCGAACAATATGCCAGCATCGTGGCAACGAAATCAATACGCCGTAGACTTATAGCTGCTAGCAATGAGATAGCAGAAATCGGTTTTGACGAAAAAAGAACAATAGCGGAGCTTGTCGAAGAAGCCGAAACTAGGTTATTCGAAGTTTCGAAGCGACATGTTAAAAACGATATTATAAGCATGGAGAATATCCTCGCAGACAGCTTCGAGCGACTCGATAGTTTACATAAGGACAAGGGTAGTATCAGAGGAGTGCCAACGGGATATAAAGATTTAGACAATTTACTAGCTGGATTTCAAAAAAGCGATCTAGTCATCCTCGCTGCGAGACCAAGTATGGGTAAGACCGCACTGGCCCTAAATTTGGCACTTAATGTTGCTACTAGCTCTGAGCTGTCAGTACTTATGTTCTCACTTGAGATGAGCAAAGAGCAACTTGTTGACAGATTGTTAGCAAGCGAAGCAGGGGTGAACTCGTGGAATTTACGAACAGGTAATTTGTCAGATGCTGATTTCGAGAAAATCGGCCATGCTATGGGAATTCTTAGCGAGGCAAAGTTTTACATAGACGATACGCCTGGTATTACTGTATCTGAACTAAGAACGAAGGCGAGGCGCGAAGCTCATAAACATGAACTCGGCCTGATAGTTGTTGACTACTTACAGTTAATGAGTGGTGGTTCGAAATATGGTGGGAGCGAGAACAGAGTGCAAGAAATTTCAGAGATTTCGCGGGGTCTTAAAGGCATTGCTAGAGAGTTAAATGTGCCGATTTTAGCACTTAGTCAGCTATCAAGATCTGTCGAATCACGTAGTCCACAAATTCCTCAGCTGGCAGATCTTCGTGAATCTGGCTCTATTGAACAGGATGCCGATGTGGTTACATTTATATATAGAGAGGATTACTACAATCCCGAGAGCGATAGACCGAACGTAATGGATGTTTACATCAAAAAGCACCGAAATGGGCCTACGGGTAAAGTCGAACTGTACTTTGACCGAGAACGACAGAAAATCAAAAGCCTAGACACGAAGCATTCAACCCCAAACTTTGATAATTAATCTGCTATAATTTCGGTAGGTGAGAAGAACTAAAACTAATTTTTTGACTCCTCTTAAATGGGTGTGGCGTAAACAAACTCTAATCGGGTTATCAATATTCGCGCTTTTATTCGCTATATGTTTAGGGCTGAGCGGAATTCCAGAAGGTGCATCTCAACAAGAAATTGCCACGGCTCAGTCTGCTTCAAGTGTTAGCGAAATTTTAAAAAACCCAGTCAACGCACCCTATAAGATTATAACTTTCGCAGTAACAAAATACAGTCCGACTGTTAGGCTTGTAAGGTTTGTAAGTTTTCTGTTCTATGCACTTGCTTGTATCGCTCTTTTCTACGCACTTAGGCATTGGCATACATTGCAGGCTTCAGCTATTACTACTGCGGCGTTTGCAACAAATTCTGTAGTACTGGCTACCGGACGACTTGGTACACCTTTAATAGCGTTTATGGGATTCTTTGTTTTTTCAAGCTTAATCTTATGGCAACTGCATAGTAAATCCAACAAGTTGGTACCAGCCCTAGTGCTAATGGCTGCTGCATTATTCCTTTACACACCAGGGGTGGTGTGGTTCATGGGAATTTTAGGTATATTTTATTTCAATCGGATCAAAATACCATATCTGAACGTACGAAAATCTGCTGTAATAATTGGAGCATTTTTAGCAGTTTTACTAATTAGCCCTTTGATTATGAGCTTCGTTCGAGATAGTTCATATCTTAAAGAGTGGCTGTTGATACCTGATAGATTCAGCTTGTCGAACATTTTAACTTCACTAGTAAATGTGCCTGCAGGATTTATTTATAAAATGCCTGAGTACCCACTAATTAATATTTCACAATTACCGGTATTTGACTTGTCTTCTGGTATTTTGTTCTTAATCGGCTTAAATGCATATAGAAAAAAAGTTAAGCTAGATAGAACGCGGTTAATGTTCGTTAGTGTAATATTCGGATTTTTTGCTGGCGCTATGGGACAAGTAATACCGGCTATTATCTTCCTCTTACCGTTCGCTTATAGCATTATTGCCGCCGGGATTGAGTTTCTACTTGATGAATGGTATTCAATATTTCCTCGAAACCCAATTGCGCGAAGCTTTGGATTAATACTTGTGACTTTGGCTGGCATATTTAGTATCTATTATCAAACATCCCGATTCTTTGTTGTTTGGCCACAAACACCGGAAACTCGAGCAGAATATAGACAAAGTAGAATTATAAATAATTAATGCTTAGCTGATAAAATAGTTATATCTAGGAGAGATTTAATAAGAAAGATTAAATATTTAAGCTGGGAATTATATTTATAAGTAAATTAAGTGTTTAGAAAGGCGTTAGAAGCGAAATGAGTAAATTCGACCAAGCAAAAATGCTAATGAAAATGAGAAAAATCCAAAAAGATTTACAGAAAGAAATTCTTGAAATTGAAGCTGGCGAAGGCGCCGTAAAAGTAGAGATTAACGGAGAGATGAAGATTAAAAAAATCACAATTGATCCTGAAGCTGTTGACTTGGATGATATTGGTCAACTTGAGAGATGGGTTGAGGAAGCTGTCAAAACTGCAATATCGCAAAGCCAAAAAATGGCAGCAGAGAAAATGCAACCGATGATGGGGTCTTTGGGCAATCTCGGACTTTAAAAATTATGAGGCCCTAATTGTCTACATTACCAAAAGCATTAGAAAAATTAATTGAGGCACTAGGTAGTTTGCCTGGTGTCGGACCACGTACAGCCGAACGTTATGCTTATTTTCTTCTTAAAGGCGATCTGTCTAAAAGTAAAAAATTAGCTCAAGCCCTTGATGCTTTGCATGATGGAGTGAAAATATGCCCGAAAACTTTCGCTTTGATCGACAGTGATTTGGACGAGTCGCCAATTTATACTGACCCAACTCGCGATAAATCTACAATTGCCCTCGTTGCCGATCCATTCGACATTATTGCAATAGAAAAAACCGGACTCTATCATGGAACTTACCATGTACTCGGTGGATTAATTTCGCCAATCGATGGTATAGGTCCCGAACAACTTCACATAAATGAGTTAAAGAAGCGAATTCAACACGACAAAGTGGCTGAAATAATATTGGCTACCAACGCAAGTGTTGAAGGAGAAACAACGGCACTCTACGTACAGCAAGAATTAAGCGCTATGGGAGTGAAGATAACAAGATTAGCACGCGGTTTACCGATTGGAGTCGATCTAGAATACGCTGACCAAATTACCCTCGGCAGAGCGCTTGAAGGGCGCCAAAGATTATAGTATTTACATTTTTGTTATTTTGTGTTATTATTTACTTATGAGCCTTGTTGATAATAGAGAGATGGCGCGAGAAGCGCTTTTTTTTGGTGAACTACCTTACCAACCGATGCCAGAGGAAGCAGATATTGGAATTGCTGGATTATTGCGTGTATACACACCAAAGAGAGGCCGTAATGGTGGTGATCTTAACGATGCTCTCAGCCGAGTTCCCGATCAGGTTATTAAAATATTAGTTGCACAGCAAGTAGTAGCAACACAATGTGACAATGGCGACGCTGTATTTTCATTTATCGATATGGATACTCCAACAGCAAGGGCTGTTATAGGTGTTACCGCTTACTGTATGCAAGCCTGGGAAAAGGCAATGCACAGAAGCGATGGGCCTTCCTTACTAAATCCTACTCAAGATATTAAAACGAAAACGGACATCAATGAGCGACTCGGTCATTTATTAGGAGCGCAGTCCTTAGTTATAGAAACTGCTACAGCCGCAGCAGAGACCCTTTCTGTTTGGTGTAAAAACCCAAATAAGCCTTCTGACAATGAGCTTAAAAATCTTTCAAAGGTACTATCTAACTGGGGGCCAAGGTTTTTAACAGAGTGGATGAATGGTTCAATACTTGACGGGTGGCTCAAAGTTCAAAAACTAGATGAAGAGGAAATAGCACACTGGCGTGAGATATTTACCGATTCTCTGAAGAAACATTTTGCGGTTAAAAATATAAACGATCCATTTAATGCACTGAGTAGAGTAAAGGAGCATCTTGAAACAACACTTCGTGATGAGTCTATAGCTGAAAGATTGGGTTGGTCTGTTGA
>JAGQMY010000002.1 GCA_020428465.1 Candidatus Saccharimonadota bacterium | reverse complement strand
AGTCCTGGTAAAGTCTCTATAGTTTTATAAACAAGCTTGTCTGAAGTCGGATAATCACCGTTTTCGTTATAATATTCTTCAAGTTTTTGGTAAATCGAATTTATATCATTTTTGCGCTCAACATCTAACGCTTTAGTTTGAGAACCCGAATAGCTTACACCTGGTACAAGCCAACTTACTAAAAAACT
The DNA here is from genome assembly GCA_020428465.1 of Candidatus Saccharimonadota bacterium. Classification (GTDB taxonomy): domain Bacteria; phylum Patescibacteriota; class Saccharimonadia; order Saccharimonadales; family SZUA-47; genus JAGQMY01. The sequence goes on along the minus strand of JAGQMY010000002.1, from coordinate 14,358 downwards.
TAAAAACAGAATAAAAAAATTCAATTCAATCCTCCTTATTAATTAAGCCATTAAGCAACATCTCTATTGTTAAGCTAGCAGACCAACTAAAATTTCTTGCCCCAGCAGGACTACCAGACTTAGCAGAAAAATATTCATGAGGTCCATGCTCAGCAATTAGCTCAACACTTGACTTGATAATCCTCTCAGCTTCTCCGTTAAAGCCGTAGCGTTTTAATCCATCGGCAATTAGCCAGTTAGTATTAATCCAAGTTGGTCCTTGCCAGTAACCAAGCTCGTTATACCAACTGCTATTTACGGGCACGCTTGGGACAGGATACTTGGTGCTGAAATGTGATGTGCTATTTAACATTTTAACTAGTTCTTCGGCTCGAGATTTATCAATGGCTCCCGAATATAGAGGCATTAAAGCTGATATGCTAGGCTCTTTTACTAACTTGTGCGTGATAAAAGTTCGAGAAAAGTACTGCTTATAAAACCCATCCCATAGATTGTCCAAAGCTTCTTCGCTCTTTTTAATTCGCTCATCTAAATCTTCGGGAATTTTTCGCCCTATAGTCTTCGCTATTTCTCTCAAGTGTTGATTGGCGCGAATCAAAATACAGTTAAACGTCAGGTCCTGAAATGTGAAATGAGACCTCTCTAAGATTCTCTCAATATCCCAATTCTTGCGCTTGAGTCGTTGAATAATGTTGAAATATAACAAAGCATCAATATTGTTAACTCTTTGTCCGGGTGGAACGTGCTTAGTGTCACGTCTGAAAAATACCGCTAGCTTATCTAAATTTAATTTTTCAATCACGCTAATCCAAAGTGGCTTACTGTGCAAATGTAGTTGGTCAATCCACGGTGGAGAATTGTCTAATCCGGATTCCCAAGGATGGATAAGAAGGACCAGTCCTTCATTGTGCGGATCGCGTTCGCGGTACATCCACTCGTGATATGCAAGTAGTGCCGGATACATATCTTGATACCAGCTTCTTCTATCGACACTTTTCAGCTTAGCACCAATTCTAATGACCGCTTCAGCGAGTAATGGCGGTTGAGTAATTCCACTTGTCGATACATGATCTGGTGCGTAGGCATTCCGCCATGATTGCCAGATGTTTTTATCGGTTTTATGACTGTCGCTATCGGCGAATATTATATTTGGAAGCATTCCGTTGCTCCACTGACCTCTAAGCAAGCTCCTGAGCTCTTTTTGCGCCCGCTTAATATCGTACTCTGCTAATCCTATCGAAATGAAACAGCTATCCCATAACCATTGGTGCGGATATAAACCGCCCGCAGGGATAGTGTATGAACCGTTGTGATTGCTATCTAAAACTTGCTTGCATCCAGCGATTATCGAATCATTAGACGGAAGCTCCTTATTCATAGTTGTAAGTATATAAACTTATCGGAAATTGGTAAAGGTTATAGGGAAATCAAAGTTCGCATCACGGACGATCTGCATAGCAGATTGTAGTTCGTCTTTTTTACCGCTCATAACTCTAACACTTTCACCTTGTATCTGCGATTTAACCTTTGGCAACTTATCTCGCAACAGTTTTGTTATAGCATTAGCGTCGTCAGATTTTAATCCGTTCTTAAATACTACTTTCCAAATCATGCGCAAGTTTGTGGTTTCGGGTTCTTCTGACACATCAAAAGTCTTTTGACTAACACCTCTAGTAGCAGCTTTTTTACGGAGCATTTCGATTATGGCATCTAAATGATATTGATTATCGCCACATATTTTTACACCTTTTTTATCATCCAGCCACTCAAGAGAAGCTTGCGTGCCTTTTAGATCATATCTAGTGCTGATTTCGCGCTGAGCTTGATCGTAAACGTTGTTCATTTCACCAACGTCGTACGTAGATTCAATATCAAAACTGAACATTCCCATGACTATATATTGCTATAAGATATTGTAAACATATCTATCTCTGTTAAAATATATCATTATGTTAATAACTACCTTTAAGACATTTGTGCGCGACTTTGAGCGTTAATGTCCTTTTTCCTAAAATTTACTAAAGAAAGGTAGTTAATATGAAAAATACAAAAAAATACGATTATAGCTATGAAGCTTATTTGCCGAAGACGAATAAGCAACTGCTACAATTTATGATCCGCCCTTATCGGCTCCGTTTCGGAAGCTTTTTTGTTTTGACATTTTTCGGAGTATTAAGCTGGAATGCTTCTTCGTATGTCGCAAGCTTACTAATCACAGATCTAAGTGAGAAAGGTTCTGTTACTGACAGTGCGTGGAGACTGGTAGTCTTTTTCGGGGTATTTCGTATGTTAGACGAAATATTTTGGAGAATTGCTGAGATATTAATGCGAACTTTCAAACCTCAAATGATTGAGAGGACACGTTCAGCTGTCTTCGCTAAAGTATTACAACGACCACACAACTACTTCGTTAACTCAAGTAGCGGAAGAATAGCATTTTGGATTAATCAAATTACTAATTCAGCAAATCGCTTAGTCGATAATACGATCTGGGGAGCCTGGGGAGAAGTGTTAGGCTTAATTCTGTCGTCAGTTTTTCTGGCAAAGGTACATTGGTCGCTAGCACTTATTTTTGCCGTCTGGCTTGTTTTGCTTTTTAGGTTCAATATCAAGCGTGGTAAAAAATTCGCAAAACTAATTGCTAAACAAAGCGATGAAGAAAGCGTTGCATCAAGTATTGTTGTAGACGTTATATCAAACAACTCAAATGTCAGAGCTTTCAATTCAGTAGAATATGAAAAAAGTAACCTCTATGCTCAACAGAAAAATGTTATTGAGTGGTGGCGTAAATCCTGGAGGTTTAACCTATTCACTAACGTGGTGAAGGGGCAAAGTACAGCAATCGTAAATATACTAGCACTTATATTTGCCGTCGTGTTGTTCTCTAAGGGAATAATTCCGATCGGCGGACTTGTGCTATTCCTAGCATATTTCAACGCTGCTTCATCCGGATTGTGGAACTTGGCGTGGCAACTTGATGAGTATTACCGTTTATTCGGAACCGTACAAAATGCGCTTGATGGTTTACAGGGTGAAGAAGAACGTAGAGGTGAAATTATCCACAAAGCAAATCTACCAGTGAATGTTAGTGTCAAACTGCAAAAGTTAAATTTTCATTATGCTGAGCTTCCTGATGTAGCAGTCCTTCACAATCTCACTTTAGAAGTAAAGCAGGGTGAAAAAGTTGGTTTGGTAGGACATAGTGGGGCAGGTAAATCTACACTAGTTGGTTTACTGCTAGGCTTTTATGAACCAACAAGTGGCAAGATGCTAATAAACGACCAAGATGTCGCTGAAAAAGATCCTAGTTACATTCGTTCAATAAGTTCGTATGTTCCTCAAGATACTAATTTGTTCAACAGGACAATACGTGAAAACATTGTTTACGCTAGGCCAAATTCAAAAGATGATGAAATCTGGATGGCGCTTGAAAAAGCTGAAGCGGCAGATTTTGTTAGTAAGCTTCCGAAAGGGCTTGATACTTTAGTAGGTGAAAGGGGTGTGAAGTTAAGTGGAGGCCAAAAGCAGCGTATTGCTATAGCTCGTGCGATTTTAAAAAACTCACCACTGTTAATTTTAGATGAAGCAACGAGTGCTTTGGATAGTGTAAGCGAGCAAGCCATACAGAAAGCGTTGCATGAACTCATGAAAGGTAGGACAGCTGTAGTTATTGCGCATAGGCTTTCTACATTAAAACACCTGGATAAGATTGTTGTAATTGAAAAAGGTAGAATTATTGAACAGGGTTCCCATGAGGAATTACTGAAGATTAAGGCCGGAGTATATGCCGATCTATGGAAGCGACAAAAAGACGGATTTATAGTCGAGTAACCTCGAAATAGCACTACAGTTATTATGACTTTTAAAACTGTTGGTTGTGTTAAAATTACGATATGTATTCAGTGGTAGGTTTGATGAGTTTTAGACTGCTAGAATTGGATATTGATATCAGACTCCTACCAATGACAATCACGTTACTTATTAGCGCACTCATATTAATGCCAGCTATTGTTTTCAGACGTTGGTATTTCTATCGGAAACGCATAAAGAAGACTAGAATCTCAGTGTCGTATGAGCCACCTCTGGGCTTAAACCCAGCAGAAGTAAGCTATTTATTTAAGAGTAAGCTTGGAGATCAGGATGTTGCCGCAACGATTATTAATCTCGCACAAAGAAGCTTGCTTAGTTATCGGGTTGAAGACGGAATTAGGATGGTTTATGCAGGTCCAAAAGTCGAAGATGACTTAAAAACATACGAAAAAAAACTCATTGTCGAGGCTGAAAATAATCACGGGATTACGGCTACCGATTTAGTAGCTAGATTTACCAAAGATAGCAGTAAAGATAAACGGAGTTGGAGCTCTAGAGAAATTGTATTCACGCGGTTTGTGCATGACGATTTGAAGCGCAAAGGCTATGTGAACGACGTCTATTACCTCAAATATTTCGCAGGAGTGTTTAGGATTTTAGCCATACTGATAATTTTGTTTGTATTTTTACCATTGTTGTCGCTATGGATATATAAGATTATTCTATCCGGTGCTGGTGATTTTAGATCACTCATGAGGCTATTTGGATACGGGGCAGGATTTTGCCTGATATCATTACCTATATTTTTTATTGCGAGTATTGTATTGCAGACAATTAGAGGTAGGTTAACGGGGAGAGATTGGCTTACTACGAGTAAATCGCATAGATTTTGGCCGCAAATTGTAGGCTACCGTCAGTTTGTAAGGCTAACAAGAAGTAATAAGTTAGACTTCGAAACGATTGATATCGAGAAAAAAAGCCACGTTTTTACTTTGCCTTATGCAGTAGCTCTAGGTTTTGTAAAAGATTGGAAGCGTCTACTAAGATGAGCTTTTAAGAAGTTGCTAGTCAAGATTAGAAAGTATAGAATAAGAGTAATGAAGGAAATAGAAAAAGCGAGGGATGAACTTCGTTCGGAATTCGAGAGTTTAGCTGACAAAAAGCTAGTCTTACGAAGCGTTAAGCTTAAGGCACTTTTTGATGGTATCAAAGAAATTGAACCAGATAAACGAGCCGAGTATGGTAAAGCCGTAAATGCCCTTAAAAATGAATTAGAGGCATGGATAGACGAACATGCGTCTAATAATTCTTATGCTGAAATTGAAGCTATTGACGTCACAGCACCTTGGGATATCAATACTTCGAGCGATGAAAAGCCCAGAATTTTAACATCAGACCGTGGAAGCAAACATCCGCTAAGAACCGAAATAGAACTAATAATAAATATTTATCAGAGAATGGGTTTCGCGGTAGAAGAGTCTAGAGAGATTGATGACGACTATCATATGTTCGAGAGTTTAAATTTCCCAGAGGGTCACCCGGCACGAGATGATTACGATACTTTTATGACAGACGAGGGGTTAATTGCTCCCGCTCACACCAGTACGATGCAGAACAGGGTTTTAAGAAAGTATGCTGGTAATCTCGATAAAGGTGAGCCGATCGCAGTTGTAGTACCCGATAGAGTTTTTCGTAATGAAGATTTGGATGCTACACACGAACATACTTTTTATCAGATTGAGGGTGTGTACGTTGGCAAGGGTGTAACAGTTGGTAATTTGATAGCAACATTGTCAGCATTTATGAATGAATATTTTGGTCAGGAGCTTAAGACAAAACTTCAACCATTTTATTTTCCATTTACAGAGCCTAGCTTTGAATTCGCAATTGAGCGACCAGATGTATTAAAAAAAGATGATTCTGAAGAGCAGAAATGGCTGGAGCTTTTAGGTTGCGGGATGATTCATCCGAATGTGCTGAAGTCGGCAGGAATAGACCCGGAAGTTTACACCGGTTTTGCGTGGGGTAATGGTATAGAGAGAATGGTAATGATGAAAAATCAGATTGAAGATATTAGACACTTTGAATCAGGTAATCTTAAGTTTTTAAGGCAGTTTTGATAAATGAGTGAAAGAATAAAAAGCAGATTATCGAAGATAAATGACCGTAAATTATTGCTTGTTGCGTTAATATTAATTGGTTCAATTGACGCTGCGCTTTTTATAAGTAGCATAATTGACCATGATTGGAGCATGGCTTTCGGCACGTTCTTTGTAGACGGAAGTTTATTGTTAGTAATTTATATTACATACAAATCAGAAAAAAACAGGGATATTAACAATGACTGAGCCAAAAGTCGTCTTATGTTTTGGTGATTCCAACACATTTGGTCGGAAAATATTGAGGAAAACCCGATACCCTAGAGCTGAACGCTGGACTACCTATCTTCAGGGAAATCTCGGTGATGATTATTATGTAATCGCCGAAGGATTAGGCGGTAGAACTGTAGATAGAGAGGATCCTGAGAAACCATTCAGAAAAGGACTTGATTATTTCGGACCGTGCGTGGTTTCGCATGAGCCGGATGTTGTCGTGATAATGCTCGGATCTAATGATTTGAAAGTGGTATTTAATAAAAACGCAGAACAAATAGCAAAGTCATTAGAGCAATATATAGATTATTTAAAAATGGATTTTCCTAGGACGAAGATATTAATAGTTTCGCCGATGATTATTGACCCGACAAAACCAATTTATCTGCAAGAATTAGCTACTATATTTGATGAAGAAAAGCAGAGAAAATCGGTGCAATTGGTAGATGAATTACAGAAAATCGCCTATAAAAATAAAGTATATTACCTAGATGCTAATCATTATGTGCGTGCCGGTGATGACGGTATACACTGGGGTGAGGGTTCGAATGAAAAATTCGCAGAAGCTTTGGCTAAAAAGATTGAGGAGATGGAGTAATGACTGAGACGATTTTCGATAAGATTGTTAGTGGAGATATTCCAAGCTTTAAGGTTTGGGAAGATGATAATTATCTAGCTTTTTTGACCCCTTTTCCTAATACACCTGGCTTCACAGTGGTTATCCCAAAGAAAAATGTCGGTGATTATTTGTTCTCACTGAGCGACGCAGAATACCAAGGCTTATTGAAAGCTTCAAAAAAAGTTGCACGCAAAATCGAAAAAGCATTTAATACTCCGCGCGTTGCGATGATTGTTGAGGGCACTGGAGTGGCTCATGTACATGTCAAGTTACTTCCGCTAATCGGTGAGCTAGCTGGTAAAACAGATGTCTGGAGTAAACACACAGAATTTAATGAAGAATATCAGGGACACATCACATCAGCTGAAGGTCCAAGAATGGATGATGAGCGCCTAGAAGAAATTAGGAAGAAAATAGCCGAGGCGACTATATGAGAAATGCGATAATTGTACATGGGTTTCCGCAAAAATCAGAATATGAGTCGGATAGTTTTGTTGCACCTAATCACAACCACTGGCTTCCTTGGCTTCAGAAAGAATTATTAAAACGAGATATTTATGCAGAAGCTCCGATAATGCCTGAAGCCTATATGCCAGATTATGAAAAATGGAAAAAGGCAGTCGAGAGATGTGACCATATCGGTGAAGATACGATAATTGTCGGGCATTCATGTGGAGGTGGTTTCTGGGTTAGATATTTGTCTGAGCATCCTGAACTTAAAGTTGGCAAGGTTGTATTGGTGGCACCTTGGATAGATCCAGAAGGATCGTTACCGACAAAATTTCACCAAGAATACAATATTGATGCGGATATGGTCGCAAGGACAAAAGGTATAACGATTTTTTCATCTGATAATGAAAGACACGAATCTGTTGTACAAAGCATTAAAATCCTAGATGAAAATATAAATAACTTAAAAATAGTCGGCTTTCACAATTACGGGCATTTTTGTTTGAGCGATATGAAAACAGACGAGTTCCCAGAATTATTGCAGGAGGTGTTAGCATGATAATTATTACTGGGGCAAGTGATGGACTAGGTTTGCAACTTGCAAAACTATACAAAGAATCAGGTAAGAAAGTCGTAAATGTATCTCGTAGTAAATGCGTATATGCTGACGTAAATATACAGTGTGATTTTCTCGATGAAGCGGGTATCAAAACAACTACAGATACTATTTCCGAGATGTCGGATGAAATCGAAGCATTAATAAATTGTGCAGGAGTATTTACAAATCAAAAACTCGGTACAATCACTGCTGAAGTAATAGATCGTGTATTATCTATAAACTACAAATCGCAAATTTTAATAGTATCAGCAATTATAGATCGATTAAAAAAGGATAGAACGGACATAATGAATGTATCATCGACGGTTGGTACAAAAGGTCGCGGTGGTGAAACCGTATATTCTTCTTCAAAATGGGCTGTCCGGGGTTTTACAAAAAGTTTACAAGAAGATCTTAAAGACACGAATAGAGTGATAAGCTTTTGTCCTGGTGGTTTTAAGACGAAGTTTTTTGAAAAAGGTACGGGAGTAGATAACACAGGTGATGGGTCAGAATGGATGAAGCCGGAAGATTTAGCAATTTTTATGAAACAGATTCTAGACCTCCCAAAGAATATGGAAGTTTCAGAGGTGATCATCAACCGAAAGGCAATAAAATGAAAATAAGTTTGAACCTAATTCAATACATTAATCAACACTATAATTGCGGAGTTGATCCATATACTTACGGGGTTGATGAAATTTTACAGAGAATTGGCGCGCAACTTGGTGCAGTAGAGGATGTGAAATATTTTGGTAAAAAATATGATGGAGTAGTTGTAGCTAGAGTCGTATCATGTGTTAAACACGATAATTCTGATCACTTAAATGTTTGTGTTGTTGATGACGGAGGTGTTGTCAATGAAGTTGAGAGAAACAAGGACGGTTATGTTCAAGTAGTTTGCGGTGCTCCGAACGTGCGTGAAGGGTTGACGGTTGCTTGGATTCCGCCAGGAGCAGTTGTTCCTAGTACCGTAGATAAGGATCCTTTTACTCTGACAGTCCGTGAAATACGAGGGAAAGTTAGCAATGGTATGCTGGCAAGTCCAGCTGAATTAGGTATCAGCGATGATCACGATGGAATATTAGAGATCAACGTAGAAGATGTCGGTGAGGATTTAATACTTCCCGGAACGCCTTTTAAACAATTATATGGTTTGGATGACGTGATTATCGACTTAGAAAACAAGATGTTCACTCATCGACCAGACTGTTTTGGTACGCTTGGTGTTGCTCGCGAGATTGCTGGAATTTTCAGTGACAGTTTCATATCGCCCGAATGGTATAAAAATGTACTTGTAAATGAGCAGACGACTGAGCTATCTATGTCTGTTGATAATCAGATTAGTGAACTAGTGCCAAGGTTTATGATGCAAGCAGTGGCGGATGCAGAAGTCAAACCATCACCAATGTGGCTACAGTCGTATTTAACAAGGGTTGGACAGAAGTCAATTAACAATATTGTTGATTATTCAAACTACTTCATGATGTTAACGGCTCAGCCTACTCATGCATTCGACTACGATAAAGTAGTAGATTTGTGTGGTGCAAATCCTATTTTTGCACCAAGACTAGCTAAGTCTGGCGAAAAAATTGCCCTATTGAACGGTAAGACCATAGAACTTTCAGACCAGGATATGGTTATAACTGCCAACGACAAACCAATTGCCCTCGCAGGAGTAATGGGTGGTTCCGAAACAGAAGTTGACACTTCAACTAAGAATATAGTTATAGAGTGCGCAACGTTTGATATGTATGCAATTCGACGGACTAGTATGCGTCACGGGTTATTTACAGATGCAGTGACTAGGTATACCAAAGGACAAAGCCCGCTACAAAATGACCGAGTGTTAGCTAAGATTGTAGATGAAATAGTTCGTTTTGCTAATGGTCAGGTTGCTTCGAAAGCTTTCGATAATGTTGATTGCGGAAACGTTAATATCGCACATGACGGATGGAGTAACGAAGTCGTCGTTACAGCAGAGTTTATTAATTCAAGGCTTGGTTCGGATTTAACAAAAGAACAGATTGTAAAAATGCTCGAAAATGTTGAATTCGGGCATGATTATACCGATGAAATAATTAAATTATATCCGCCATATTTCAGGATGGATATCGAAATTCCTGAGGATATCATCGAAGAAGTAGGTAGGCTATACGGTTACAACAAACTTCCTATAGTTCTACCGCCAAGGCCTGCTAAGCCTGCTAGCCAGAACCCTGTTATTAGATATAATTCGGACCTTCGAGAATCTTTAAGTAGAATGGGTGCTAATGAAGTACTAACATATAGTTTTGTGCATGGTGATTTGCTTGCCAAAGTAGGGATAAAAGCAGATAAAACTTGCTACCATTTACGAAATGCAATCAGCCCGGATTTGCAATACTATAGACCTAGTTTAATTCCGAGCTTACTAAACAAAGTACACGCCAATATTAAGGCTCAAGCTGGTAGCGACAATAATGAGTTCGCTTTATTCGAAATTGGAAAGGCTCATGAAAAGGGGCAATTAGAGATTGATGAACCGAATTTGCCTAAGCAAATGCGTAGATTAGCATTTGTGTACACAGCGGATAAAAAATCAAAGGTTAGTAAAAGTTCTCCATTTTATCAGGCAAAACTGTATCTGGATAGAATAACGAACAATCAGGCTGAATATTTACCACTTGATTCAAATGATTATGCGATTTCTGCGCCTTTTCAAATTAGTCGCGCCGCAGTGGTCCAAGTTAATGGTCAGTTACTAGGTGTGGTTGGAGAATTTAGACAATCTGTTAAGAATAAATTAAAATTACCAGATTATTGTGCTGGATTTGAGATTGACATTGATTTACTAAGAGAGAATTGTACCCCTACGAAATATAAACCCTTGTCCACTTTTCCAAGTACACACCAAGACATAACTCTTGAAGTCAGCGAGAGTATTGCGTGGGGTGATCTGAGCAAAAGCCTGTCTGCAGAATTAGCCGTGCAAGCAGCAGAATCAAACTACAATTGGAGTCTAGAGCCACTGGACATTTATCAGACTGATGGTTCAGATAAAAAAAGAATAAGTTTCCGCGTAGAACTATCAGACCATAATAAGACTTTAAGGACTGAGGAAGTTAATTCGGTCTTAGATGAGTTAGCAAACGAAGCTAAGGAACAGTTCGATGCTATTCGAATTTAAAAAAATCCAAAAGACTTTCGTATTACTGCTGATATTATTCATAGCTACATTTTTAGGAAATATACGAACAACTTCCGCACAAGGGGTAAACGATTTTGTTATTACAAATTTTAAAGCAGTTTATAACCTAGACAATTCTGATGTGAAACATCATGGTCGACTAACTGTTATAGAAGAAATTAGTGTAGATTTCAGTGGAAACAACCATGGAATACTGCGTGCTATACCGGAAAAGTATGATGGCAACAATCTAAATCCTAAGGTAATCTCCGTTAAAAGAAACGGTGCGGAAGAGCGCTACATTACTTACGAAGATAATGATAATCTGGTATTAAAAATCGGCAATGCCAGCTCAACTATCACCGGTCCACATACTTATGAAATACTTTATGAAGTAACTAACGTCATTAAATTCTACTCAGATTACGACGAGTTTTACTGGGATATAAATGGCGATCAATGGGACCAATCATTTACTAATGTAGACGTTGAGTTAGATACGGATGCGAGTATATTAACGACTCCTGAATCTCTGTGTTATACGGGCGCTTACGGTTCGAAAGATAGTAATTGTGATATTGAACAAAATGTCAACAAAGTAACTGCTAGTACTACAAAAGCTCTTGGACCCCGCGAAAACATGTCGATTGTTGTAGCTATTAAAAAAGGTTATTTTAGCGCACCGAGCTGGGTAGAAACGCATCGGTATCTACTAATCTCAATACCTTTTTTGTTAGCTGGCATTTTTATTGTACGTGCGACGCATAAAAACTGGCGTAAATTCGGTGATGATGAGAATCTAAACAGGTCAATTCCACCATTTTTTGAAAGACCGAAAGGTATTAGCGTAATGGAAGCTAGCTATGTAGCTGAAAATAAGCTTCTACCTAAGCATATCAGCGCAGCAATCATTGATTTGGCAATACGTGGGTACATAAAAATAATCGAAGAAAAGAAATTATTTTCAACAAAACACACGCTTGAGTTAGTAAAGCTACCTGATGAAAATCTATATGAAGATGAGAAAAAATTACTAACATCTATGTTTGATGACCTGAGCGTAGGGTCAAGTTTTAAAATAGAAGATAAGAAGTATAAGTTCTACACAATTGTTAAGGACCTATACGAATTAATAGATAAAAAATCAGCTAATGATGGGTATTATGATATCTCGCCTAAAAAAGGACCAGCCAAGGGTCTAAAGTATATTTTATACTCACTTGCTTTATTGATTATCGGATTTATCTTTGCCGGTGCAACGTATGGGATAAGTAGTCTAGCTGGAACTTTCTCGATAATAATATGTGCCGTCTATAGTTTCATGATGGTAAAAAGAAGTGCCAAAGGAAATGAGCTAGTTGAACATAATAAGGGGCTAAAACTGTATTTATCAAAAGCCGAAAAAGACCGAATAGCGGCACAGGATGCCGTCGGAGCTCCGCTAAGTAGTAACTCCCAGGAGCCGGTACATGATGTTAAGTTTTTTGAAAAACTTCTCCCTTTTGCGATAGTTTACGGCGTAGATAAGTCATGGGCAAAAGCTTTCGGGGATATTTATACACAACAACCAAACTGGTATCAAGGTAACTTCAGTACATTCAATGCAGCGGTATTAACATCACATCTGACAAATATGGCAAGTGCTTCTAATCGTTCATTCAGTGCACCGTCAAGCTCTGGAAGCTCTGGGTTTTCTGGTGGTGGTGGATTTTCTGGCGGTGGCGGAGGCGGCGGTGGTGGTGGCGGCTGGTAAGTGCAGTCTTAAAGTCGAAGGTATAAATTTAAAAGTATAAAGTTTGGATTATGAAAGTAAAAATCGACTCATTAAAGAAACAAGTTATAAAAGTATTAAGCTCTAGATTTAATGAGCAAAAATCAACAATCATTGCTGATTATTTAATTTGGGCTGAAATGTCTGGCAACAAAACTCAAGGTATATTAAAGATGTCAGGAACTGAACCAATTCAAAACGTTATTCCTGAATCAGATATAAAGGTTGAACGCGAAACGAAGCTTTCTCAATTAATAAATGCAGGACAAAATCCAGCACCCTTAGTTCTGTCTCAAGCAACAGATGTTGCGATAAAAAAAGCCAAAGAACACGGGTTCGGAATAGTAGGTGTACATAACACGAAATCAAGCAATGGAGCCCAAGCATACTATGTAGAAAAAATTGCTAAGGAGGGGCTTATTGGTATTTGTTGTTCAAGCGCTCCAGGATCTGTAGCACCATATGGGGGTATAGATCCGCTATTTGGCACAAACCCTATTGGATTCGCTTTCCCAACACTTGATGAACCACTGGTTTTTGACATGGCAACATCGGCCATGACCTGGTACGGTTTAGTTCTGGCGAAGACAAATAATACTAAAATTCCTCATGGGATTGCTATAGACAAGGAAGGTAATCCAACAGATGACCCAGAATTAGCTATGGGAGGCGCCCTGTTGCCATTTGATAAAAGCTTCAAGGGCTCAGGTCTTAGTATGATGATTGAGGTACTAGCAGGTCCATTGGTAAGCGCAGATTATTGTGATATGTCAGGCGGTGAATGGGGAAGCCTAGTTATGGCGATTGATCCTGAATTGCTAGTCGACCAGATGCAGTTTAGGACAAACTGCTCCGATTTGATTAATAAAGTAAAGCAGTCTAGAAAGCAAAAAGGTCATAAAGAAATCAGAATTCCTGGTGAACATTCTCGGGATTTATATAACGAATGCATGAAATCAGGGTATGTTAATGTAGATGAAGAAGTAATAAAATCAATAGAAGGATTATCACTTTGAAAAAACAAGTTTTTACGGATAAGGCACCGAGTGCAAATCATATTTTGTCGCAAGCTGTTGAGAGTAATGGATTTATTTTTGTTTCTGGACAAATTCATCAGAGTCCTGACGGTTCATTAATGAACGGATCAGTTTCTGAAAAATTAGATAGAATATTTAGTAATATTTCTGCAATTTTAGAATCCGCTGGCTCCGGTTTAAAAAATATAGTTAAAGTTACGATTTATGTCACGGACATGTCGCAAATGCCTGAGCTCAATGAAAAATACCCTACATATTTTGATAGTATATTGCCTGCACGTGAAGCTGTCTGTGTAAAAGAATTGCCCCTTGGCGCGACTATAGAGATTAGTGTAATCGCGGAGAATAATTAGCGGCTATTGAACGGCATAATTGTGTTGTTGCGCAATCGCTGTTTGAACATTATCTGCTAAATGAGGGAATAACTCAGCAGTTTCTGGCATCCACCAAACATGATTTCCAAGAATCGTTTCTTCAAACTGCCAGTAACCCATATCAGTAACACGGCCAGATAATCGTAATTCTTCTTTAT
>JAGQMY010000036.1 GCA_020428465.1 Candidatus Saccharimonadota bacterium | reverse complement strand
CCTCAAGTTCGCTGCAACAGCACAGGCAACCACCCCAACTGGTCTATACCAGACGCAAGCTGACTTCATTGCAACAGCAACGTTCTAAGATACAAGAAAACTACAATATTAACTAATTCTTCAACTAAGAACTTACTGTTTTAGGATATTTACGAATTTTAAGAAAAAGGCAAAAAGTTTAGAATGAACGTCATAAAAAAACATAGCAGACGCATCATAAGCTTATGGGTATTGTCAGTGATGGCAATGCCCATTGCCTTATTCAGTATTTTTACTCGATTTGCAAACGCAACTGAAATAACTTCAAAATCAGTCTCTATTTCGTCAGCTATTCCTAGCGCAAGCATAACTCAGAATTTCAGCTTTAATATACCTTCTTCGAGTCCTTTAGGTTCAATACAATTTTTATATTGTGATAATTCACCCCTCGAACAACTACCATGTACAGCACCTCCAGGTTTAGATGTGTCGGGAGCAAGTTTGACATCGCAAACACTTAATACTGGATTCAGTCTTGACGGTTCCGGTACAAATGCAAATACTATTTTATTAACAAGACCTGTAGCAGCAGGCGTTAGTGGTCAGTCAACATATAACTTTAGCTCAATTATCAATCCATCAGACGTAAATAAAACAGTTTATATAAGGATATCTACTTTTGCTACCGTCGACGGAACTGGACCTAAAACGGATCAAGGTTCGCTCGCGTTTGCAACATCACAACCCGGATTTAGTGTAGGTTTATTTGTACCACCATTTTTAACATTCTGTGTAGGAGCAACAGTGGCAAAGAATTGCTCAAGTACATCTAGCTCACTTGCTAGCTTCGGAGAATTTAGTGAAAATAATGTATCTACAACTACTACCCAGATGTCCGTAGCAACAAACGATCCAGGCGGTTACAACATCTTCTTAAATGGATTCACGCTAACTTCTGGTAACAAAACAATAGATGCGATGGCAACTTTAGCATCTAGTCAAGTAGGAACGTCACAATTCGGTATGAATCTAAGGTCAAACAGCAGTCCGTCTGTAGGTGCAGAACCAGATGGAGGAGTTGGAATAGGAGCACCAGCTACTGGCTACAACACAGCTAACCAGTTCAAGTTTGTTAGTGGCGACAAAGTCGCGTCAGCATCGGGCTCGTCAGATTTTACTCTCTACACGGTAAGCTATATTGCTAATGTTAAAAAACAACAACCTCCTGGTTTATATGCGACAACGCTAACATATACAGCTGTAGCAACGTTCTAATTTTCACACTTGTCTAATCTATCCTAGTCGTTTATGCTTATATGAAAAGAGTAATGGAGGAATAAAAACAAGTGTTAAATAATATAACTATAAAACGCTTCATAGCAACAATAATCGGGGTGAGTTTGTTGTTGTTCATGAGCATATCAAATGGATTGTTTGTTAAATTCGTTAAGGCTCAAGATACAGCAGGCGGCGGCGGGGGGAGTGGACTTAGTATATCGCCAACCAGAACGGAATTATCAGTACTTCCTGGGGCAGATGATTCGGTCACCATTTCACTAAAGAATATTACTAGTGGCGACGTTGTTGCAAAGTTATATATAAATGATTTTGAACCAGATAATAACACAGGTGAGCCTAAACTAATTACAGACGAAAATGCCCATAGCGCTAACTCTATAGCGTCCTTTGTGTCTGGCTTAGATGATGTCTATCTAGCAGTTGGAGAGTCTAAAGACGTAACATTAAAGGTTTCTGTGCCTTCAGATGCAGCGCCTGGTGGATATTATGGAGCAATAAGATTTAAGGCAATTCCAGCGCAAGCTGCAGCAAGTGACGCAACCGGGAGTGAAGTTTCATTAACTGCTAACCTCCTAAGTTTGGTGCTAATAGAGGTACCGGGTGAAATAACTCAGAAAGTTGCTGTAAACTCAATAAAAACATACCTAGATGATAAATCAGGAACTATTTTTACAAATAAGCCGAACAAAGTAGGAATTGAGGTTGAAAACCTTGGCAACAGCTTTATTAAGCCTTTTGGAACAGTTAATGTTACGGATTTTCGAGGAAAACAAATCTTTACCTATGAGTTAAATGATTTCAACCCGCGAAGTAACGTCCTCCCTAATAGTAAGCGTGTTTTTCTCGATTACATTGAGAATGTTGAAAAGAAAATTATTAATGACAAAGAAGACGAAACCAGAACCAGCCCAATCAAACTGCCAGGTCGTTATACAATAACTGCCAATGTTTCTTACGGTAATGGTGGTGAAGTATTTACGGTTAAGGCTCATTTCTGGTACATACCGTCATGGTTGATTGTCGTACTAGTTGTGCTATTACTAGGAATTGTAGGACTCGGATTCTATCTATACAGAAAGTATGTAACCAAGAAAACTTCACGACGATAATATTTAACGCTTGTGCTTTAAATAAAATTGTCTTAAAATATAAATACGAATAATTAAACAAAGCTTTAAAAAATGAAAAAATATTTACCACAGACGTGGCAAGACGCAAAACGCCTGCTGTTGGTCGTAACGTTCAGTATCGCAGCATTTTTGCTGATACTAGGAGCGCAACCGGCTAATGCAGCATCAGACCCAGTTCAATCTGGGTCTGTTGGTTTGACGGGTACAATTAGCGCACCCCCTCCTACAAAAGGTGCAACTATAACCGTACCAACCAATGGGCAGTCTTTCACAGAAGTTCCTGTCCCGGTTAGAGGTCTTTGTCCAGATGGTTTACTCGTAAAAATATTTAAAAACAATGTTTTCGCTGGTTCAGTGCAGTGTAGTGGTGGAACTTTTGTGATTGATGTTGACTTATTTACTGGAATGAATGAACTTGTTGCAAGGGTGTACGACGATTTAGATCAAGCTGGACCTGATTCAAATATTGTTAGTGTCGATTTCGTAGATAGTCGAAAGGGAGCTGGAGCCAGAGTAAGTGTTACCAGCAACTTTGCCAAAAGAGGTGCTAACCCAGGTCAAACATTAACATGGCCGATAATTATAAGTGGTGGATCAGGACCATACGCAGTAAGTGTTGACTGGGGTGATGGAAAAAGTGCTGACCTATTAAGCCAGTCATTCCCTGGAGATTTAGACTTATCACATATCTATGATTCTCCTGGTGTATATAACATAGTTATAAAAGTCAGTGATTCTAGTGGAGCAGCAGCCTTCTTACAGGTTGTCGGAATTGCAAACGGCCCATTATCTCAGACAAATGCCGACGGCTCACCAATTAGCTCGAATGATAGTGGAGTTGCTTTTATTGCATCCGGTAGAACGACAATTGTATGGTGGCCGGCAACAATAACTATTCCGTTCATTGTGTCTACATTTTGGCTTGGCAAACGCTACATGTTAAGAGTCATGAAGAAACGAATTGAACGTGGCGAGCACCCCTTCTCCGATATTTAATCAAGGCTGTATTGCCTGCTTCCCTGCATAGCAGGGAATTCTGCAATCCTCTTCGCTACTTTTGGCGTGAAGACTTGCGATACGCGCGTCACCGTACGCTAGGTACGGCTTGCTTGCGTTTCGCGTTCTAGTTCCAAAATTAGCTAAAGCCTTGTCCAAATAACTACATGATAATTTTATTAATAAACACAAGCTGGCCTAAAGTCGAAGCTAAATATAACCAATTATGAATTTTTAGTCTCAAATCAATTTAAAATATAACTTTATAACAAAGGTATACCTATCTTTTATATCTGTTATGAACTATAATCTAATGTCTATGAAGAAAGTGTTTGTTGGATTGTCAGGTGGGGTTGATAGCTCAGTTTCAGCGTTACTGCTACAGCAAGCTGGTTATGACGTTACCGGGGTGTACATGAAAAACTGGTCGAAGGATCTACCGGGTTTTCCGTGCCCATGGAAAGAAGATTATCAAGACGCAAAAAGGATTGCCGTTCAACTCGGTATAAAGTTTGAGCTGTTTGATTTCGAAAAAGAGTATTTCGAGCTCGTTGTTCAATACATGCTGGACGGGTTCAAGGCCGGAATAACGCCCAACCCCGATATTATGTGCAATCAAGAGATTAAGTTTAAGCTGTTTTATGACGTTGCACGCGAAAAAGGGGCTGATTTTATAGCTACCGGACATTATGCGCGGACAATAGACGGCAAGCTACTTAAAGCAGTGGACGACAACAAAGATCAGACATACTTTTTATACCGGGTTGAAGGCAAAGTATTAGAAAACGTGTTGTTTCCTATCGGTCATTTAACCAAGTCTGAGGTTCGCAAAATCGCTGAAGAAAATAATTTAGTAACTGCAAAAAAGAAAGAATCAATGGGTATTTGCTTTGTGGGCAAAGTCGGAATTAAAGAATTCTTAAGCCAGTATATCGATACAAAACCAGGAAATATTAAAGACCAAAACGGAGTTGTTATAGGTGAGCACGAAGGAGCAATATTCTACACCATTGGACAACGCCATGGATTAGATATTGGTGGAGGTTTGCCATATTACGTAACTGGTAAGAACATGTCGAAAAATGAGGTATACGTGACTACCGATTTAAATGATAAATCTCTTTGGAGTAGCGAAATAAACTTAACTAGTGTCCATTGGATTAATCACGCACCCAAACAAGAGCAGTCCTTACAGGTTAGAACTCGACATCGTGCTACATTAGTCAATTGTAAGATTAAAAATATAACAAAAGAACATTGCATTCTTGAATTAGAAGACCCTATCCGTGCACTAACCCCTGGTCAGTCAGCGGTGTTGTACGATGGTGATATTTGTTTAGGTGGCGGAATTATCTGCTAAAACCAATAGTGAATAGCTTCGCAGGTTCACGGAATGCAGAAATGGCAATATTTCGTCGAGAAATAATTGTAGCCAAGTTTCCAGCAATTTTGCCCTCTAGTCGCCTTGTCGAGAATGCACCAAGCATATGTGGTGGGATCTGGTATAAATCTCTGGCTGTATTTTCGGCATAAGAAATCAATGCACATCCAAGAAGCTTCAATTCTTCCAATGGCATTTGACAGGAAAGTTTTTCGGTCTGACTTCGTAAGCAACAATTACCTATCTCGGCCATTTGAAGTGCTTTGTCATCATCGATTCGAAAGTAATCTTGCCAAAAAGGATTTAGGGCTAATGCATTGTTTGCTACAACGCCTTCGCCGTAGTTTGTATTAGGATCTATACCAAAAGTAGCTTCGTACATTCCACTCGCTTGTCTTCTCACCAAGTGCATAACCGGCATAGTATCACATTGATTTTACTCAAACAAAAGCATCATAAAATAACATTATAGTTTCAACAAAGTCGGTGACAAAATAAATCACCTCTGTTAAAATATTTGTAAATGAATGCGCAAAAAATCCGGAAACGGTATCTAGACTATTTTAAGAAACAGGGCCATGCGGTAATACCGCGCGCTTTAATGGTTCCTTATAACGAACCATCTGTATTGTTTACTGGCTCGGGTATGCAGCCGTTAATTCCTTATCTATTAGGTGAAAAACACCCCGAAGGAACAAGGCTAGTTGATTCGCAGACATGTTTACGAGCTCAAGACATCGATGATGTCGGCGATAATCGTCATACAACTTTTTTTGAAATGCTTGGCAATTGGAGTTTGGGTGACTATTTTAAAGCTGATCAGTTGCCATGGTTTTGGGAATTCTTAACTTCTGAAGTTGGTTTAGACCCAAACAAGCTTTTTGTAACATGTTGTAGTGGATTTCCTGAATATGGCGTACCAAAAGACACCGAAAGTGCAGAAATATGGGTAAGACTTTTCAAAGAAAAGGGTATTGACGCAAAGCAAGTCGAAATTGGGTCTGAAGAAAACGGCTATAAGGTTGGCGACCAAGGGGGTCGAATATTTTTCTACGACGAAAAAAACTGGTGGAGCCGAAATGGAGCACCAAAAGATGTGAAAATAGGTGAGCCATGTGGACCTGATAGTGAAGTTTTCTATCTATTTGACCATATTAAGCACAATCCAGACTTTGGTGAAAAATGTCATCCAAATTGCGATTGCGGTAGATATATGGAAATCGGCAATTCTGTGTTTATGGAATATCTCCGATCGGATAGTGGATTTGAAAAATTACCAGCTAGAAACGTGGATTTTGGTGCCGGATTAGAGCGTATCGCTGCAGCCGCAATTGATAGCGACGATATGTTCAGGATTAGCTTACTTTGGCCTATTATTCAGAAGTTAGAGCAATTATCTGGCAAATCATACGAAAGTCACACCGAAAGTATGAGGGTTATTTCAGATCACTTGCGAGCAGCGACATTCCTAGCCGTAGACGGAGTTGTACCCAGTAATAAAGAGCAGGGCTACGTGATGCGCCGGCTGATGCGACGAGCTATATTGAAAGCTTTTGATTTGGGAATTGAACAGAATTTCATGGAGGGCATCGTGCCGGTTATTGCTGATTTGTATCATAATGACTATCCTGAAGTAGCCAATAATCGTGATAAAGTAGTCGAAGTTCTAATGAAGGAAGAAAAAGTTTTCAAGCAGACTTTAAGAAAAGGTAGAAAAGTATTAAGAGATGCTTACGAAAAGGGTTATTGGATAAAGACTGCGGAGGAGTCTGATACTGGTAATCAAAAAACAGGACGATTTAGGCCAGCAAAACAACCAATATTAGGAAGTTTAATATTCATGCTACAAGACACTTATGGTTTCCCTTTAGAATTGACCCTAGAAGAGATTGCTTTAAACGCCTGGGAAGAAGATTTGAACTGGAAACAGGAGTTTGAGAGTAGTGTTAGAGAACAGCGCGAGCGATCACAGACAGCCGCCAAAGGTATGTTCAAGGGAGGTCTGGGTGGACATACACTTCAGCACAAGAAATATCACACCGCAACACATCTGATGTATCAGGCGTTACGAGATGTGCTAGGCGACCATGTTGTTCAGAATGGTAGTAATATTACCGAGGAAAGATTAAGGTTTGATTTCTCTCATCCACAAAAGGTAACACCTGAGGAGTTATCAAAAGTAGAAGAAATAGTAAATCGCGAAATAGCGAAAGATCTACGGGTAACATGGGCAGAATATCCAACTAAAGTTGCCAGAGAAGAAAAGGGTGCTCTAGGTCAGTTCGGCGATCGCTACGGTGACACTGTTAAGGTATATTCAATGAAAGATCCAAAATCGCCAGAAGACGAACGTCCGTTTAGTTTCGAGATTTGCGGAGGCCCACACGTTGACCACACGCTAGAATTGTTTGAAGACGGTAAAAAATTCAAAATAATCAAAGAAGAGGCCAGTTCTGCCGGTATCCGTAGAATCAAGGCGGTATTACAATGAGCCAGGGGAGAGCAGCCCGACAAAAAGTCACGCCTTTTTGCCGGCGCGATGAGAGGGGACATTCACCTCTCATATGGCGAAGCCGTAATGAAGAAGCTAGTTCTGCCGGCATCTGTAGAATTAAGGCGGTATTAATATGAGACGATGTCCAAAAGCCGATGGTGCGGAATTTGACGATTACACTGTTGATATTGCTGAAAGACACATTAACAAAAATGGTCAGTCGGTCGCTAACTATCTATGTAATATATGTGGGAAGTGCGCGGAAGTTCCAATTGAAATTCTCGATGACCCAGATATGAAACAGAACCTCTATCCTGTATTGGCGAATCAGGGTCTATGTGATGCGGCACAATATGTTGCGCCTTTTAACGAAGGTATTCCAAGGGTGACTACTAAGCATCAGGCGTGATAGAATATAACGGATATGCTAACTCAGTTAAAAAGCCTAAAAGCTAAGGCTTTAAGTACAGTAAAATCACACGCAGGCCGGAAATCGGAGCGGTTTGTTGTGGCATTGGACATCGGAACCGAAAATGTTAAAGCTTTGATAGCAAAAATTAATGACGAAGGTGCACAAATCATTGGTGTCGGTAAAGCTCATCAAGAATTGAGTGATATGCAAGCTGGGGCTATAGCCGATATAACCGCAGTAACAGCTAATTGCAATAAAGCATTAGCAGAAGCCGAGAAACAGGCTGGGGTTAGCGCTAGGGCGGTAGTAATAGGTATTGCAGGTGAGTTGGTGAAGGGCACCACTATTAATATAAAAGTCCAAAGAAAAGATTCTACTAAGCCACTTGATATAGAAGAAGTAGAACGAATTGTTGAGCTCGTTCAGAAACGCGCATATGATCGAGCAAAAAAGCAAATCGCACTTGAGCTAGGAGGCAAAGACGTAGAAGTTCAGCTTGTGAATAGCGCGCTTGTGAGAATGGATATCGATGGTTATGAAGTAACTAATCCAGTTGGATTTCAAGGTAAAGAAGTCCAGATTCAGCTCTATACTGCTTTCGCACCAATGATACATATCGGCGCTTTAGAACAGGTTGCAAAGCAACTTGACATGGATCTGCTAGCAGTGGCGGCTGAGCCTTTTGCGGTTGCTAGGTCGGTTATTGGCGATCTAGACGATTCAACGATGAGTGCAATTCTTATGGATGTTGGTGGTGGAACAACGGACATAGCAGTTCTGAACGAAGGTGGAGTGCAGGGTACTCAGATGTTTGGTATTGGTGGAAGAGCTTTTACTAAAGGAATTTCTAAGGATATTGATGTTGGTTTTGCTGAGGCCGAAAAACTCAAACTCGGCATAGCTGATGATTCAGCTCCAAAACAATTGGTTGAAAAAATCGAAAAAGCACTGGAGAAAACTGTTAAAGTTTGGCGTTCCGGTGTGGAATTGGCATTAGGTGAATACGACAAATTAGAACATTTACCAAATAAAATTTTGCTATGTGGCGGTGGAGCTTCGTTAAAAATGTTAACTGATGAGCTTGAATCTGGTGATTGGTACCGCAAACTACCATTTGCAAGAAAGCCGTCTGTGCAGTTTATTGAACCGAGCACGGTGGTGGGTATAGAAGACTTGACTAAAACACTTTCAGACCAGACATTTGTTACGGCTATGGGGCTACTGAGAGTCGGACTTGATACAATATATCAAAACGGAATAGATAATGAAGAAATAAGCATAAAAGCAAGAATAAATAGACTATTAAGGATTTGATTAATAAAGTGGCAACAGCAAAAAAAGATACTATATATATCGAAGCTGACGACGAAATAACCGCCGTTATAGATAAGGTTGTTAATGCTAAAAGTGAGATAGTGGCTGTAGTGTTACCTAAACGAGCAGTTGTATTTCAAAGCGTCGTAAATATGCGATTACTTAAGAAATCTGCCAGTGACGCCAATAAACGAGTAGTATTGATTAGCTCCGATCCAGCTATTGAGCCAATTGCAGCGGTTTCATTGATGCATATCGCCCCGTCTCTAACATCAAAGCCAATAATTCCCAAGCGAGAGCACGCAAAATCAGACTCAACAATTAGCTCCAAAGAACTTGAAGATAATGAATTAGATTCAGATAATGATTCTGATGAAGATAATAAGGACGAACATGACAACGATACAATTGAAATCGACAATACTTCAGCTGATAAAAAAGTCGAGGCAATTACCTTAGCAGATAAAGCCAAAGATAAGAATAAAAAGAAATTTAAAATACCAGATTTCAACAGCTTTAAACTTCGAGTTGCGCTTATGATTTTAGCTTGTGTGCTGTTGGTCGCTGGTTGGTTTATGGGCTTCGTTGTTATGCCAAAGGCCACAGTTACTATCGACACCAATACTAGCAGTCAAACAGTTAATTTCGAGTTTAAAGCGCTAACTTCAGCAACTCAAGTAGACGTTGAGAACGCAATTTTGCCTGCAACAATTGCTGAGTTAACAAAGAACGATTCAGTTACCGTTGATGCGACAGGTGAAAAAGATAAGGGTGAAAAAGCAACGGGTACCGTTACTTTAACCAACTGTAAACCCGGGGCTTCTGGTGTATCGGTGCCAGCAGGTACAACATTTACCTCTGGAAACCTAAATTTCGTTACAACAGAATCAATTGACCTTGGTCCTGCGGTGATTATTGGAACTTGTCGTAGCGCAGATTTTCCGACTTTTGGTGCAGTAGGGGATGTTGCGATACAAGCTTCACAACCTGGTACTGATTACAATATTTCAGCACGAAGTTTGACGTCAAATATTAGTGGGGTATCCGCATATGTGTCAGATATGAGTGGAGGAACGACCAACAAAGTGAAAGTTGTATCAGCGGATGATATTAATAAAGCTAAAGAACAGTTAAAAGGTACGGCAACATCAGATGCAATTGACGAACTTAAGCAGAAATTAGCTGATCAAAATTTGCAGGGATTAGTTGAAACTCTTGATTCATCCGAACCTAAAATTACAACTTCGGTTGTCGTTGATGCAGAAGCAGATAAATTAACAGTTAATCAAGCGATTACTTATAAAATGCTTGGGATATCTAGCAATGATCTGAGCAATTTACTTGATTTTGAGTTACAAAAAATCCTAAAAGACCAAGGTGATAAGAATGTTCGTAATAACGGTCTTGCGAGTGCTTCATACACACTGGTTAAAAAAGACGCTGTTGATAATCAAACATTAGCTTTGCAGACTGTCGCAACACTTGGCCCTACATTCGACGAACTGGCTTTGAAAAAAGAAATAATAGGCAAAAAGCGGGGAGATATTGAAAGAATGCTTGAATCAAAAGATGGAGTCAGATCGGCCAACGTAGAGTATTCTCCAAGTTGGGTAACTACAACACCGAAAAGTGAAAAGAAGATCATTATTATTATCAACGAGGTTGAAAATTAATAACAAAATGGCAAGGTTGGAAGGCGATATTATCGGTCTTGATTTAGGTATGGCCAGAACTGGTGTAGCAAGAATTAGTACATTAGCTAAGCTCGCTGAGCCTTTAAAATCAATAGACATGAAAGCTGATTTTATAGCTAATCTCCAATCAGTTATTGAATCTAACAATGCAGTGGCTGTTGTAGCCGGCGTCCCTAGAAGCCTTGACGGAATTGGTACCGACCAAACTAAGTGGGCTGAATCCGAAGTCCAAAATCTAAAAGAAAACTTGAGAATACCCGTTTTTGCTATAGACGAGGCTGGGACTACTAAAAAGGCCGAGGAACTAGCAAGTTCAATGCGCGATGATATTGATAGTATTTCTGCCTGTATTATTGCTGGGGATTTTGTCGCTGAATTAGAGAGAGGAAGGATTGATGGCTATAGTATTTAAAAACGGTCAAATCAAGAAGCGGCGGTTTAGACTAAAAAAAATCCTTATCGTTATTCCGATATTTATTACGTTCTTAGCTCTATGTTTAATTTATTGGTACAGGGTAAACATCAGACCTTTAGACGTTAGTAATAACGAAACGAAATCAGTAACCATTCAAACAGGCATGAATGAAGCACAAGTTGCAGGACTGCTTAGTTCTAATAATTTGATTCGGTCCTCGTTCGCATACGAGGTATATGTTCGAATAAACGGAAAATCTGGACAAATGCAGGCTGGTACTTACGATTTCTCACCTTCTATGTCAGTAGCAGATATAACAGAAAAAATTGTTAACGGTGAAGTATCTGCAAGCCTTATAACTATTTTGCCTGCACAAACTTTAGACCAGCTTAAACAAAGTTTTATAGAATATGGTTACTCTGACCAAGAAATTGACGAGGCCTTAAATCCAGCGAGCTACGTTGGTCATCCGGCACTTGCTGATAAGCCTAACCTAGCAAGTTTAGAGGGTTATATTTACCCTGAAAGCTTTCTACGCACAGCGGACACGCCTCTAAAAGTAATAATAACTGCTTCACTTGACCAGATGAATAGCGCACTCAGCGCAGGTTTAAAATCGGCTTATGCAAATGAAGGCCTTAGTGTTCGTGAAGCAATCATAATCGCATCGATTGTTGAAAAAGAAGTTGAATCGCAAGAAGATAGAGAAAAAGCCGCTCAAGTTTTTATCAAAAGATATAAATCTGGCATGAAATTAGGTAGTGATGTAACTGCTTTTTATGGAGCAGAATTGTTTGGTTTAGATCGTTCTGTGAATACGGACACACCATATAATACGCGGATTTATGTCGGATTACCTCCTGGACCGATAAACAACGTCAGTCTATCTTCGTTAAGGGCAGTAGCATTCCCGGCAAAAACAGATTATCTTTATTTTGTAGCTGGTGATGACGGTGTTACATATTTTTCTAAAACATTAGCTGAACACGAAGCACTCACCGCACTACATTGTATAAAACTTTGCAACTAGTAAATTGACATAATCGGCATGGGTTTTATATAATATTCATCTGATACTACATGTTAAATTATCCTGTATCAGAGGAGTTAAGTATTCGTAAATCAATTCAATCGCATATCACAGATAATGCTGTTGTACGAACCGCAGTAAATGCATCAGACGACCTTAATCGAAAGGTTAAGCGTAGTTTGTTTAGAAGTAAGAAACGTTTTGTGAAGTATAGTTTATTACTTAGTAATTTATTGATTTTAGGACTAGTTGCCGTTTTTATAATGAGCAACCGTAACACGCACCTGCAGTCAAATACGCCGATCCTTAGCCTAACAGAAGAAAAGATTGCGACTAGCCCACTCGATGAAATTTCTGGTGCCGACATCGCAGTCAATGTGGCTCAATTAGTTCATATGGACCAAACAACATCGGTAATTAACCATGCAGACAGAATAAATTCTCAATTAGATGTTGTTCCAAATGATTCACAGGTTATAGCTAAACCTCAGTTAGTTGATACGGCATTAAAATCTAAAAAGGATATTGTAGTTTATACGACCCAAAACGGTGACACCGTTTCATCGCTCGCGACAACTTTTGGAGTATCGGCAGACTCGATTAGGTGGTCAAATGGTTTAACGGGAGAAACTATTGCAGTTGGTAAAGAATTAAGAATACCGCCAATTAACGCCATGGTATATCAGGTTCAGCAAGGAGATACTCCGGAAAACTTAGCGGCTAAATATCGCTCTGATAGCGCTCGAATTATAGCCTATAATGACGCAGAAATAGGTGGACTCGTGGCTGGAGATTATATTTTGATACCCGATGGTCAACCACCAGCCCCAGTTGTTAGAAGCTATGTAGGTGGGTTTGCTTTCGGTTCAGCCGCAGTCTATGGCTATAACGGCTATGATTACGGCTGGTGTACATGGTGGGCGGCGAAAAGACGTGCTGACGTCGGCAAGCCAATACCGGCAAACTTTGGTGATGCTTGTAACTGGGTGAGGGCAGCACAAAGGGCAGGTATACCGACTGGAACAACTCCTAGTGGTGCAGGTGACGTTATATTTACGAACAGTGGATGTCTGGGGCATGTTGGTTTTGTGGAAGAGCTAAATGAGGATGGATCAATATGGGTAACAGATATGAATTCTCATGGACAAGTTTCGAAGGACGATCCAACTAGAGCAGGTGGATGGAATAGAGTGTCATGGCGACTGGTAACACCTGATCAGTTTAGTAAGTTCAAGTTTATATATTAACGGTAAACTTTATTTGGACACCTATAATAATCTTCATTTTTAGTTAGATTGTTAATCGTAAAGCGTGCGTCGGTCTTCTTATTACTTCGCTCTGGTCTCTTTATGCTATCTCCGTTATACTTACTCTCATGTTTGTTGATAGTGCAAAGGTGATAATAAAAGCTGGTAACGGCGGTAATGGCTCTGTATCTTTTTATCGATCCAGGGGTCTTCCTAAAGGTGGGCCGGATGGAGGTGATGGCGGTAAGGGAGGAGATGTTGTTTTTGTGGCGAGTAATAATCAAAACACACTTGCTAATTTTAGATTTCAAAAAGAATTAAAAGCTGAAGACGGCGTAAATGGCTATAAGAAAAAACAACATGGCAAAAACGGCAAGGATTTGGAAGTTCTGGTACCGGTAGGAACGCAGATCATTATTCAAGGTAAGATCGTTGCTGATTTAACTAGAGACGGTATGCGAGAAATAGTGGCATATGGCGGAAAAGGTGGATTTGGAAATGCGCATTTTATTAGCAGTGTTCGTCAAGCACCTAGGTTCGCTGAAAAGGGTGAAATGGGTGAAGAATTTGAAGCTGAACTAGAGCTCAAATCAATTGCAGATGTAGGGTTAGTTGGGTTACCGAACGCCGGTAAAAGCACTTTTCTAGCTAAAGTAAGCAGCGCAAAGCCAAAAATTGCTAATTACCCATTTACTACGCTTAATCCTCACCTAGGTGTTGTCAAAGTTGATACAGGAAAAGAGTTACTCATTGCAGATATTCCAGGTCTTATCGAGGGGGCAAGCGAGGGAAAGGGTCTTGGTGATGAATTTTTACGACACGTCGAAAGAACCGAAATCATTCTACATATGATAGATGCCTATTCAGATGACATAGTTCGCGACTATAAAACAATTATGTCTGAACTACGAAATTATAAAATTGACCTTAGTAAAAAACCCCAGATACTAGTCATAACAAAGATTGAAGGTTTAGATCAGGATATTATTAACGATCAAGTTGATAAACTAAAAGAAACCAGCAAGAATTCTAATATTTACACAATCTCAGCGCTTAGTGGAGCCGGAGTCAAGAATATACTTTTTGATCTCTATAAGTTAGTTTCAGATCGACGCGCTAAGGCACTGAACAGAAAAACTAAAAAATCTTTGCCGGTTATAACTGCGAGACCAAATTCGAATAATTGGTCGATAACAATAGGCGATGACTCAGTAACTGTATATGGTGATAAAATCGAAAGATTTGCTTCAAGAACTGACTTCGCAAATGAGGATGCGGTTCGGCGATTGCGCGATATTATGAATAAAATGGGCATAATAAAATCGTTTGAGAAAAAAGAAATTCCACATTCATTCAGAATTTATTTCGGCAATAACAAGGACGATTATCTAGAATACTAAATACAGATGGACAGAACAAAACATCTTAATAGTATAAATCTAAACGAAACCGGCAAGTGTGTACTATATGTAATGAGCCGAGACCAAAGGGTGGCAGATAATCATGCTTTAATTAGTGCACAGCAAAGAGCCTTAAAATTAAATTTACCGCTAGCAGTGGTGTTTTGCTTGCAAAAGAATACAGGATACAGGGCAAGGGAACACTATACTTTTATGTTGGATGGGTTAAGGCAAGTCGAGGATAAACTTAACAAGCTAAACATACCTTTCATAATGCTAATAGGTAATGCATTCGAACGCCTAAGTGGTATTTTTCATCACACTAATCCTGAAAGTGTATTCTTCGACCTGAATCCGCTTATTGGATATCAGAAATTACTTCAAAAATTATCATCCCTGGCTAAATTTCCTATATATGTTGTCGATAATCATAATATTGTGCCTGTATGGGTCGCTAGCGACAATAAGCAAGTAGGAGCTTATACTCTTCGTCCGCGAATACATAGATTAATAGGCGAATATCTCGTAGAGCCAAGTAGTCTAAAAAAGCATCCCATAAAATGGCCTGGAAAGGTCATGAAAATGTCAGAACTTGACAATACTATACAAAGTATAGTGACAAAAATAAAAAGTAACGAAGTAAAAATACAGGAGCCGACTGGAGAAAATGAAGCATTAAAGAAACTTAACAAGTTTATTAAAGAAACAATGCCTAATTATGGATTAAATAAAAATAATCCAACTTTTAATTCACAATCTGGTTTATCGATATATTTACATTTCGGACAGCTATCATCACTTAGAGTAGCTTTAGAAATTCAAAAATATGCTTTTAAAAACAAACTCGAACTTGGAATACTAAATTCACCAAAAATGCCCTTAGGTGGCGATGGATTACAGTCTAGCATCGATGCGTTTCTCGAAGAGCTAATTGTACGTAAAGAACTTGCAGATAATTTTTGCTACTACGAACAAAACTACTGTAGCACTAAGGGGGCTTCAGTATGGGCACAGCAGACATTAAATGACCATGCAAAAGACGAGCGAGAGTATATTTATTCGTTCGAAGAATTACGAATTGCAAAAACACATGATAACGCTTGGAATTCAGCGCAAAGACAACTTACAAATACGGGTAAAATGCATGGATATATGCGTATGTACTGGGCCAAAAAGATATTAGAGTGGACAGAAAATGTAGATACAGCTCTGGAGTATGCTATTCGATTAAATGACTTTTATTCTAACGATGGTGGCGACCCCAATGGTTACGCAGGTATTATGTGGGCGATCTGTGGAATTCATGATAGACCTTGGTTCGACAGACCAGTTTACGGCAAAATCCGATATATGAATTACGCAGGGCTTAATCGTAAATTTGATTTGAGCAGTTATATAAATACATGGCAATGATAAACTAATTGTATTAATGACATTTTATTTTTACGATCTAGAAACAAGTAGCGGTAGTCCTCGCACTGGCCGAATAATGCAGTTTGCAGGACAGCGCACTAATGAAAATCTCGAACCAATAGGTGACCCAGATAACATACTAGTTAAATTGGCAGATGACATTCTGCCGGAACCTGAAGCGATATTGGTCCATGGTATAACACCTCAGCAGACTTTAAGTGACGGCATATCAGAAGCTGATTTCGCTGAAATATTTTTTAATAAAATCGCTGAAAGCAATACGATTTTTATTGGCTACAACAATATTAGGTTTGATGATGAATTCATGCGGGCTCTAGCATTCAGAAATTTCTATGAACCCTATGAATGGCACTGGAAAGATGGTAGAGGAAGGTGGGATTTGCTCGATCCGATGCGAATGATGCGCGCATTACGTCCAGAAGGTACAAAATGGCCTACTATCGATGGCAAGCCTACTGTCAAACTAGAAGAGCTAGCGAAAGCTAATGCTATTACCCACGACAATGCTCATGACGCCCTTAGTGACGTACAAGCGCTAATTGATTTAGCTGTTTTATATAAAAAATCTCAGCCTAAATTATTCAGTTATCTTATTAGTAACCGCGACAAGAAAACCGTGGCAAAAATCGCTGAGAAAGGTGAACCATTTGTATATACTTCCGGAAAGTACGATTCAGAGTTTAATAAAACAACTGTAGTCTGGAACTGCTTTTCACATCCGCGTCGTGATGGTGCGATAGTTTATGATTTACGCTATGATCCGTCAGAATGGATAAATTTAGAATCAGAAAAATTGGCTGAGCATTGGTCGGCGAGGTATGGGTCTGAGATTAAACAACTACCCGTTAAAACAATTCAGTATAATCGTTGTCCGACTATTGCTCCGCTCAGTGTACTCGATAACGAAAGCAAGAAACGTATTGGATATAGTTCGGATTTCGACAAAAATCTGGAAATATTAAAGCAAAACCCAGAATTTATTAATAAATTAAAAACAACATTAGACATATTAGAAAAAGAACAACAATCAAGATTACCTTTAGATGATGAAGTTGACAATAAACTGTATGACGAATTTTGGAATGACAAAGATAAAGCAGAAATGCTAAAAATCCGCCACAGCGATGTAAGTGTTTTTGAAGAACTGCAAAGGGAAATCAAAAATAAACGATTGAGAGACATGATGCCTCTTTATAAAGCTAGGAACTATCCAAACAAACTTACGGCAGAAGAGCACGAATTTTGGGAATCACGTAAACGACGCCTTTTCATGAGCGGAGGTGAAAATAGCCAATTATCAAAATTATTCAATCGAATTCAAGCTATACATAAAGCGCAGGCACTAAGTAAAAACGAAGAATATTTACTATCAGAGTTGCAATTATATATTGAGAGTATATTGCCTGAACCAGACGAATTATAGCGAGATTTCTCGTATTCGTTCAGAATTATTTCGTTGAATAATGAAAGCAATTTCTTTTCTAAAAGATTTGTGATGTTTAGCTAGGCTAATAAGTAGCAAGGTTGTTAAAAATGACAATGCAAAGACGGCTATCATGTCGAAACTAACCTGTATGTCAGTGCCCGGAAAGTAACCTGTAATTATGAAATCCCACATAATTTATTCCTAATATAATTAAAAAGGATCCATGCGAAGTATAAGTTTCGCAAAGACCCTCCAATTTGATATAAATGATATAACAAAAATGCTAATAAATCAAGTTATTTTTTACCAAATCGTCGTAAGTTTTTATCTAGCCACTCCATTCGTTTCCTATTCATGATCAATATTGTTGATGCAGAGAATAATATTCCTATACTCAGTGCTTTCAATAACCAGCCACCTGAAATATTTGCCATAAAGCCGATTCCCAGCAATAAAATTGCGAAAATATCCCACATCAACTCAATGCTCTTTTTAGCCGGAAAAAGTATTCTACGTAAATTAGTGCTGTGTTTTTTTACGTAGTGTATGGCATTATCAGCCCAATCATGATTGACGGCTAGAAAGCCTAATCCGGCTAAGATTAGTGGAATACCACCCGGACCGGGAAGTGGCCCTAATAGCGGAACCAACAAGAGGCAACCAATGCCGGCTAAGTCAGTAACTATGACTTTAAATAATGAATTACCGTTATTTTTTCGACCCATTAATAATATTTTACGATAAATACCCTGACTTTTAATAACAGATAAAAGAGCGTATAATTGACTGTCATGTCGGACAAAATAAGAGTACTCGGAGCAAGAGAGCATAATCTTAAAAATGTTGATATTGAAATACCTAGAAATTCGCTTGTTGTTTTTACCGGTTTGAGTGGATCAGGAAAATCCAGTCTTGCATTCGATACAATTTATGCCGAAGGTCAACGACGATATGTAGAAAGTTTGAGTGCGTACGCTCGACAATTTTTGGGACTCATGGAAAAACCTGACGTAGATCAAATTGATGGGTTGAGTCCTGCAATATCTATAGATCAGAAATCAACCAGTAGAAACCCTCGATCTACTGTGGCTACAGTTACAGAAATTTATGATTATCTGAGGTTACTATATGCACGAATTGGTTTGCCCCATGGTCCTGACGGTAAACCGATTCAGACGATGACCGCACAGGATATAGCTAGCGGTGTAGAAAATTTGCCCAAGAATCACAGACTGATGATTTTAGCTCCAGTCGTTATTGACAAAAAAGGTGAGCATGCTCACATACCAGAGCTGTACAGTCGCCAAGGTTATGCAAGAGCTAGAGTTGATAATGTTATATATTCGCTCGAAGAATTCCCAAGCTTAGATAAAAAGTTTAAGCACAATATAGAAATAATAGTTGATCGAATCATAAATAATGACGACCAAACAAGTCGTATTTTTCAAGCAGTCGAGAATGCACTACAGCTTGCCGATGGGCAATTGGTCGTAATTGATGCTGACGACAACGATAAAATATATAAATTTAGCCAGCGCTATTACAATCCCGACTATCCAGATTTTACTGCACCGGTTATGGAGCCACGTACTTTTAGTTTTAACAGTCCCCATGGTGCCTGCCCTGTTTGTACTGGATTAGGTAACAGACTAGAGGTTGATCCTGAATTAGTTATCCCTAATGGTAATTTAACCATAGCAGAAGGGGCTATAAGGCCTTACAACAGGATGGCTACAGATGCTTGGAACATGAAAAAAATGGCAGCGGTTGCTGAGAGGTATAATTTTTCGATTCATGTACCGACAGGAGAACTCACAGAATCGCAAATTGACAAGATCCTTTACGGTACAGGAAATGAGAAATACTCCATTTCTTTGGGCGGTGGTAGATATTTTGACACGACGTTTGAGGGTGTCATACCTAACCTAGAGAGAAGACACAAAGAGACTGATAGTGATTTCATGCGCCGAGAAATAGAGCGTTTTATGGTCGAGAAGCCTTGTCATGCCTGCAACGGGAAGCGTTTAAAGCCGGAGGTTTTAGCGGTAACTGTATCTGGTCAATCAATCATGGATATTTGCGAATTATCGGTAAGTGATGCTGTAGATTTCTTTATGCATATTAAATTCTCAGACAAAGAAATGAACATAGCAAAACAAGTAATTAAGGAAAT
>JAGQMY010000035.1 GCA_020428465.1 Candidatus Saccharimonadota bacterium | reverse complement strand
ATAATCGTAATTCTTCTTTATACATGTCTGCCCATTTAACAAAATCATCTGGTTGCATACCGAATTGCGACAAATCGGCATCACAAAGTACTTTTTGTGGGTTGTTATTCGGATCCGCGCTTTGAATTATTCTTGGGAAAAACTCTCTTACAGATGTGGCTACTATTAAGCCACTAACTTCATCATAATGGCTCAACTCAAAACACCTAAATCGTTGCATTGCTTTGACCGCAGCTTCAGCACTAAGTTTTTCATTATCTCGTTTGTCTTCTATATTAAACCAATAGTCATGAAAAGCTGCGGCAATTCCAATAAGAGGAACTTGGTAAGGTTTGATTTTATCTCGCTCACAAGTTAATCTTGCTATCTTATAGGCAGAATTAATTACGCAACTAGTATGCTCAGAAACATGAAATTTATGTCTTCTATCATACCTTTCTTGTATGCTAGAAATTGCTTCAGCTTGTAATTCCAGAGAAGCTTCTTGCATGCATTCAACTTGAGTATTTGTTAACTTCATTAAGTATATTATATCATGAAAAAAAAGATTATGCCATGCTGTCTTAGAATGTTATAATTAACTTTGTTAACAATTTAAGAATATAAAGAGAGCAAGCAAGGGAACTAGCCCGTTATAAACTTGCCGACAACCAGCCACTAACAAGCGCAACGGTGTCAAGTCTAGCCCGACTTATTAATCGGGGAAGATATGATTAGGATTATAGAATTCATGCCTTTCTCGACATAAATAGTCAAGAAAGGTTTTTTTAATGTCATATAAATTTTTTACTAGCGAATCAGTTGCAGCCGGGCATCCGGATAAGATTGCCGACGCTATAAGTGACGCTATTTTGGATGAAATTCTTCGCCAAGACCCAAATGGTAGAGCAGGTCTAGAAACGATTGTTGGTGCGGACACAATTGGTCTGTTTGGTGAAATTAAAACGGATGCGCAAGTTGATTTCGAAAAGATTGCCCGTGAAACTGTCAGAAGATTGGGCTATACAAACCCGGACTGGAATTTCTCAGATAGGTCGACCATAATTAACAACATACATCAGCAGTCACCAGAAATCGCCCAGGGTGTTGATAACGAAGGGGCTGGCGACCAAGGAATGATGTTCGGATTTGCATGTGACGAAACACCTGAGCTGATGCCACTACCAATTACGCTCGCTCATGCCTTAACTAAAAATTTAGATGAGGCGCGTGAAAGCGGTAAATTGACATGGTTACGACCAGACGGAAAAAGCCAAGTGACTGTCAGATACGAAGATGGCAAACCGACCGGAATTGAAAAAGTAGTTATGGCTGTCGCCCACTCAGAAGATATTTCAGACGATGAAGTTCGCAAACAAATTATTGAAAAAATCATTACTCCTACATTAAAAGACTATGGCTATACTGTCGCTATACAAAGTATAGTAATCAATGGGACTGGTACTTGGCATATTCCTGGACCGGACACTGACGCAGGGTTAACTGGTAGAAAAATAGTTGTAGATGGATACGGTGGCTATGCTCGAGTAGGCGGTGGAGCTTTTTCTGGTAAAGATCCGAGTAAAGTTGACCGTTCGGCAGCATATGCTGCAAGATATATAGCTAAGAATGTCGTAGCAGAAGGGTTAGCATCGAAGTGTGAAGTTGCGCTGGCTTATGTAATTGGTAGAGCTGAGCCAATGATGAAAGCATTCGATACTTTCGGTACAGAAACTAAAACCTACGATGAAATCAAACAATATATAGATAATTTACTAGACACAACCGTTAGGGGTATTGTAGAGGGGTTAAATCTGAAACAACCTATCTATAGCAAATCAACAGCTTACGGCCACTTTGGAAAAACTGATTTGCCATGGGAACAGATAAAAGTGTGATAAAATCACTAAGCATAAGCATGTAAATTAAGTTAAAATATTAGTGGAAATGTGATGGTGGAGACACGTGTCGCATGTTCCATAAACCGGGCCAAAACAGCCCGGTTTTTTTAAGCTGCTATCTTCCTAGATGATTGAATTGCATTGAATAGTGCAGCAAGCGCCAAAGCATTTGGGTTACCGGTTAAGTCACCGACTGTTACCTTTTCTTCCTCTAGTGGAGGATAGATTGTAGCAAATTTATCTCCACGATCAACAACTAGAAAGTGTTTAGATTCGGGTTTGACAACTACATTAATCCCATCTATAGATCTCATAACTTCTTCTAACTCTTGTTTACCATCGACTAACATCGCGCCCGCTAAACCCAAGCGTTTTTCTGCATAATCATGAGCTACTTCAAAGTCTGAGCTATCAAAATTGTGAGGTAGGGGTATGTAATATATTGATTTCTTTTTCATCGACGAAATATTATATAACATAAAATTTCATAAGTAAACACTAATTCAGTGACTAAATATTCAATAATTGCTAAACTTAGAATTAACTAATGAAGCACGTTTTTAAGATTTTAAGAGAAGGAAATGAGCTTTGGCGCCAATATGTATTAATTGGCTTTCTCAATGTTTCGCTATCTCTAATGAGTGTTGCCATGCCAATTTTATCGGGGTGGGCAGTAGACGAAATGCGAAAAGGCAGCCAAGCGGATATACGCTATATGCTAATTTTAGCTTTCGGTATATTTTTGCTAGATTTGTTCCCTACATTCATAAGTAACATTAACGGCTATATTGGCGATCAGGTGTCTGCGCGACTGAATAAAATTCTAAGCGAAAAATACTATGCTAAGTTACTTAGTTTGCCACAGAGCTATTTTGATAGCGAATTAACGGGCAAAATTATTAACCGTTTAAGCCGATCAATAGTTCAGATTACAAATTTCATTCAGATGATGAGTAATAATTTCCTGCAATTTATATTCAGCACTGCAATCGGGTTACTCGTCATCGCTCATTATTCGCTAGAAATCGCAATACTACTTTTCGCCCTATATCCTATTTTTGTGTTAATGACTGTAAAAAGTTCTGGTAAATGGCAAGCTTATCAAAAAAAGAAAAACGAACATAATGATATCGCTCTAGGAAGATTTAATGAAGCAGTTGGACAGATTAAGGTTGTAAAAAGCTACGTACAAGAAAATCACGAAAAAAGTTTCTTTGCACAGCATTTTACTGAAATACTCAACATCAATAAGCCCCAGTCCAAACACTGGCATGTGCAGGATATCAGGCGTCGACTTATATTAAACGTAATATTTTTCGGTGTGTTTGCATTCATATTTTACAAAGGTGCTAAGGGATACATAACACCGGGTGCTGCGGTGACGCTGATATTGCAGGCGATGAATATTAGGATTCCGATCTTTACAATAAGTTGGCTCGTCGAAAATACACAGCGGGCAGTAGCTGACAGCAAAGATTATTTTGATGTTATGAGCATAAAGCCTAGCATTAAAGACGAACCGAAAGCCATGGACTTAAAGGTCAACAAAGGAATGGTGGAGTTTCGCCAGGTAGAGTTCAGTTACGACGGTACAAATAGGGTTCTAAAAGGCATTAGTCTTGATATAAAACCCAATACCAAAGTAGCATTAGTTGGCGAGAGCGGTGAAGGTAAGACCACAATCACCAATCTACTTCTGCGATTATATGATGTTAGCGGAGGTAGTATATCTATTGACAAGCAAGATATTTCTAAAGTCACACAATCTTCATTGCGCGAGAACATTGGAGTTGTTTTCCAAGACCCGAGTCTGTTTAGCGGTACTATTCGTGAAAACATCGCGTACGCCAATCCGAAGGCAACAGACAATGAAATAAAGAAAGCTGCTAGAGCTGCAAATGCGCATGAATTCATAGAAAAGTTTAAAGAAGGATATGACACGGAAATTGGCGAGAGAGGATTGAAACTGTCAGGTGGACAAAAACAGCGGATTGCCATTGCACGAGCCCTACTAAAAGATGCACCGATTTTAATTCTCGATGAAGCTACTAGTTCACTAGACAGCAAGAGCGAGAGATTAGTGCACGAAGCGTTGGAGCGCTTGATGGCAAATAGAACCACAATAATTATTGCTCATAGGTTAAGCACTATTCAAAAAGTAAATACAATTGTTACGATTAAAAACGGTCAAATAGATGAGATTGGATCACCGAAACAATTATCGAGAACTGGTGGAATTTATGCTCAGCTACTTAGCTTACAATCAAAATCAGAAAGTGATTTGAAACAACTTAAAAAGTTTGATTTAGAAAGTTAATAAAACAACGTTAACAGTCTTGGCTTGTAATAACTTGAGGGCTTATACTATCAATTAGACGCGAAAAGACTTATTCAAATAAAAACGCGTGGAGGGATTTATCAATGGCAGCATCAAACGGCCAGCGAGTGGGCGCTTTTTTTCTGGCACTTTTGTTTTTGTTAACAACAATTGGAGCGACCGTGTATGTTATTTGGCAAATTAGACAGAGCGATAGTGGTATCGTGAAAGATACAGTCGCAGACTCTAGTAAATCAGAGCAAGCTGATCAGGAAGCAAGGTGCGGACAAAAATCTTATGATGCGGTAGAGCCAATGTCAATTCCTACGACTACAACTGCATCAACACCAATTACAGAGCTGCAAACAATTGACATTAGCGAAGGTGACGGTACTGAAGTCCAACCCGGTGATTGTGTAGCGGCCCTATATTATGGAACTCTTGCAACTGATGGAACGAAATTCGACGAGAACTATACAACCGGAAAACCTATCGAGTTTTCACTCAATGGTGTTATAGACGGTTGGAAAGAAGGTATCCCAGGTATGAAAGTAGGGGGAGTTCGAAGATTGTTAATTCCTTCAGCACAAGGCTACGGAGAAGCTGGCGCTGGTGATTCAATCCCGCCTAACTCAGATTTGGTATTCGAAGTGAAGATTGTGGGAGTGCGTCAAGCGCAATAAAACAAAAATGGGAGGGAATAAAAATAGATAAAATATGTGAAAAGCACAACATATAGCGGTATTGCATTTAGCTTAAGCACTATATACAATAGTTATTAGAAATTAAATTAAACCAAAATCAGAAAAGGATCTCGCATCATGAAGAAAGTTACTATCTACACCACTAACACTTGCGCTTATTGCGCAATGGTCAAAAAATACCTAGACGGTAAGGGTGTGAAATATAACGTGGTGAATCTTGATGAGCAGCCAGAAAAACAAGCTGAAGTCTATGCTAAAAGCGGAGCGCTAACAGTTCCAATTACTCTTGTTGAAAAAGAAGATAGTACCGAAGAAGTTGTCGTTGGATTCAATTTGCCAAGACTTGCAAGCGTTGTTGCATAAACGCAACAATTATTCACAAATTGACTTAATTAACAAATTTACACATAAATTGACGAATTAGCATATGGCCAATGGTAAATCTGAACAGTTATTAGAATCTATGGTTGAGGTAACTATTGAAATAATCAACTTGACCAAGAATAAAGAAATCCCAAGACCCATAGCTGAACAAATAATTAAGTCTATTAGTTCAATTGGTGCCAATTTCAGTGAAGCACAAGAAGCATCATCAAAGAAAGATTTTATTAACAAAATCTATATAGCAAAAAAAGAAGCTCAAGAAACGCGATATTGGCTAAAGGTAATCGAAAGAATCACCAGTATTGATGATAAAATTAAAGGTGAGGTAAGCAGATTTATTATGACACTTCAGAAAATAATAACAACGTCAAAGGAGAAACATTAGTTAATTTGTAAATCGGTAATTTATAAGTTAATTAGTAAATAAGTTCATGAGTGCAAACGAAAAAGTTTGGGATGTAGTGATGATAGGTGGCGGACCAACGAGTTTAGCTGCTGCAATATATACATCTCGAGAAGATATATCAACTCTGATAGTAGAAAAGGGCATAATCGGTGGACTAGCTGCTGTTACGGATAAAGTCGATAATTATCCGGGATTTCCTGATGGTATAGAAGGTCTGCACTTAGCCGAAAATTTGCAAAAACAAGCTGAGAGATTCGGCACAACGATAGAGCTTGACGAGATTACGACGATTAAGAAAGTTGATAAATATTTCGAGTTACAAGGAGCAATGGGATCCTATAAGTCCAAAACTATTTTGATTGGAACGGGTTCCCAGTGGAAAAAGCTAGGTGTTCCAGGCGAAGAGGAGTTTTATGGTAGGGGAGTGCATAATTGCGCAACTTGCGACGGTGCATTTTACCGAGATAAAAAACTCGTAACTGTTGGCAGTGGGAATTCGTGTGCTCAAGAAACTTTATTCTTAACAAAATTCGCAAGTCATATCGATGTACTCATAAGAGGTGATCATTGGAAAGCTAGCGACGTTTTGATTAAAGAAATTGAAAGTAATCCGAAGATAACAGTTCATTTTAATACTAAAACAGACGAAATTATTGGCGGTGAAGTAGACGGTATCCAAAAAGTGACTAAAATTAAGGCAACCAAGGACGGGGAGCCGTTTGAATTCGATACAGACGGTATATTTGTATTTATTGGTTTGGTGCCGATAACTGGTTACCTCGAAGGTAGTGGTGTTGAATGTGATGAAGCCGGTTTTGTTAAAACAGACCTTAAGCTACTGACTAATGTACCTGGAATATTTTGTGCTGGCGATGTTCGCTCAGGCGCAACTGCACAAATTGCCAGCGCTGTAGGTGAAGGAGCGAGCGCTGCATTATCAATCAGAGAGTACCTGGAAAGTAATAAATGAAAAAGACATTATTAATAATTTTAGCTACTTTGTTCATCGTCGTTGGTGGAATTATTGTTTTTATAAAGATGAGTAGAAATGACACGAATACCATGAACAGAACAAACGATAACAGCAGTAAGTCTGATATCAACGCGAGTTCAGAAATTCTAGTCGGATCGGTAAGTATATCTATCCGTAATTTTGCTTATTCACGCGAAAAAATAACAATTAAAAAAGGCTCAACTATTACGTGGGCTAATGAAGATTCAATGGCTCACACTGTTACGTCAACGTCGAGCTCAGATAGTTTTGATAGTGGAACTTTGGAAAAGGGTCAGACATTCAGTAAAACATTCAACAGTGTTGGAACATTTGATTATTTTTGTAGCTTCCACTCTTCGATGAAAGCAGAAGTCGTAGTCGTCGAGTAAAATCTAATCTGTAAATAAACTCGGGTAGTCGGTGAATATACCGTCAATACCCCATTCTTTTAGTTCATCGGCACGATCCCGACTATTTACAGTATAGGCGTAAAGCTTAAAACCACGGTGTTTCATGGATTTGACAAATCCCGACCATAACCACTGCTGATTTATGTGTACTCTGTCTGTGTCTAATAAAGTTGCTTCGGCGATAGCGCGAACTCCTGACCATTTCTCAAGCACTGCAAGTTCGGCTTTCGGAAAAACTTTTTTAACAGCTTGTAATATTTTAAATTCAAAACTAGAGAAAATAATCCTACCCTTATATCCTTGAAGCTCTTTTTTAAGATATTTTACAACTGCTAACTCTTTAATCTCTAGATTGAGCGGAAAATTGCCTTCTACCGTGATGAGTAAATCTTCTAGTGTTGCATAATTTTCAGAACGGATAACTTGGTCATGAGAAAGAACAAGCTCACCATTTTTAACACGAATGTCTACTTCAATCATATCTACATCTAGCGCCATCGCGCGCCTCACACCTAGTAGACTGTTTTCTGGTGCTAGCCCACGAGCTCCCCGATGTCCAATGATTTCCATGGTTACAGTATATAACAATCAATCACCCATTCACTTATTCACCCATCGACATATGAATAAAGCAGATGATAACTTCTATCTAAAAATTTATAGAAAAATTTGAGTTATTTAATATGTTAATTAGTAAAATGTCCATACGTTAATATGTTCTTGGTGTACAATAATAGTAAAGAAAATAAGGGAGTAAAGATGGATTACGATTCTTTGTTAACACCATATGCCGATGACGGTAATAATATCTATACAGTAAACGAAATCCCTATGGGCTCAATGCTTAAAGTGGAGTTTGATAGAAAACGAAAGTTAATGGTTCTTGACCGGGTTGAACCAGGTATATTCGCAAAACCAGTCAACTATGGATTTATACCTGGTACATTGGACGAGGATGGTGATGCTCTCGATACACTTTTTGTGACCGAAGAGCCCATTCCAACTGGTGTTTATTCTGAAGCGGTAATAATAGGTATTCTAAATTTTGAAGATGACGGCGAGATGGATCATAAAATTATTTGCGTGCCAGCTGATGACCGAAACACTGGCAACAGAATTAAGTCACTCGAAGACCTAGGTGATCAATGGAAGAAACAAATTGAGCATCACTTCACACACTATAAGGATCTGAAGAAACCTGGTTCAACAAAAGTATTAGGATTTGGTGGTGTGGAAGAAGCACGCAAAGTCATCAAAGAATGCATTGATCGCTGGAATAATCAGTAATTATGCCAAACTGGCAAAAGGTATTTTCTGGTAAAATATGGCAAATTCAGCAAAAGCATTTGCCTGATAGCAGGATTTTTGAGCGTGCAATTCGAGCACCGGGAAGTCGAATAATTGTAGTTAGAAACGGTAAAATATTACTTCAACGCGAAAAAAGACACGAATTAGCTGGAAAAACGGATATAAGGCTACCAGGTGGCAAGGTTTTTGACACACTTGAAGATTTTGAGGCTTTTCAAGGTGATATAGTCGAGGCTAGTAGGCAGTCGATATCGCAAGAACTTTTAGAGGAAGCAGGCATAGTGGTTAACTCCGAAAATCTTAATTATTTGGGTGTGGATTTTTTAGGTGCTACTGTTAGCTGGGATTTACATTATTGGATTGCTGATAACGTTGAAATCAGTCAAATCGGTGCAAAATATCATGAATCGGAGGATCTTGAAATTGAAGGAAATTTTTGGGCAGATTTTGACGAAGTAAGAAAGATAGTATTAGATGAGGATACATTTTCAGAAAGCCGTTCTGCTATTGCTCTACTAAGATTTATAAATGAAAGTGAAGCTAAATGAAGACTGATATTGTATTAAAAACTTTGTTATTCAACAGTGACGGAAAGATTTTGCTTTTACGTCGGAGTGAAACGGATGTAAGACGACCTTTGCAATGGGATTTCCCGGGTGGTTTACAAGACCAAGGAGAAACGCTGGAGACAGGTGCAATTCGTGAAGTAAAGGAAGAAACAGGGATTAATGTAAGTGATTTGGAGTTAGTTTTCACGAAAACAGAATTGGGTAAGTGGATTGATGATAAGGGAAGTCACGAGCGAAATGTTATAAGAATATATTTTATTGCTAAAACAATCGACGAAAATGTAACCTTAAGTTTCGAGCATGACAAATTTTGCTGGGTAAGTGTTGATGAAGCTCAAGAACTAATCATATATCCAAGACACTTAGAAGTATTAGAATATGTAAAGACAAACAAGCTTGTACTATAAGCCATAAGCGCGATACAATGTTACTAATCTAACGGAGAAATTACGGTATGAAAACAAGGGTGGCAATTAATGGTTTTGGTCGTATTGGGCGAATGGCTTTCCGCATAATGGCCGATCGCAAAGATATCGAAGTAGTCGGAATTAATGATTTAACAGATACCCATACCTTGGCTCATCTCCTAAAATTCGATACAAATTACGGTAAATTTACGCACGAAATCAAATCATCTGATAAAGGTATCGTTGTAGATGGAACAGAGATTCCTGTTAGCGCTGAAAAGGATCCGGCGATGTTACCGTGGAAAGATCTAAATGTTGATGTGGTGATTGAATCGACTGGTCGGTTTGTGACGACTGAAGCGGCCAGCGCGCATCTAAAA
Organism: Candidatus Saccharimonadota bacterium; assembly: GCA_020428465.1. Lineage (GTDB taxonomy): Bacteria > Patescibacteriota > Saccharimonadia > Saccharimonadales > SZUA-47 > JAGQMY01. The sequence continues at coordinate 50,334 of JAGQMY010000035.1, read as the reverse complement.
GCTGGAGCTAAAAAAGTTGTTATAAGTGCGCCAGCTAAAGATGATGAAACTAAAACTTTGGTAATAGGTGCTAACGAGGATGAACTTGACCAAGCTGGTGACGTATTAAGCAATGCAAGTTGTACCACAAACAGCATTGCGGCTGTCATGGACATAATGGAAATGGAATATGGTATCGAAAAAGCCATGTTGACTACTGTACATAGCTACACAGCTTCTCAGGATCTTCAAGATGGTCCAGGAAAAGATTTGCGTGAAGCCCGCGCTGCTGCTGAGAATATTGTTCCTACAACCACTGGAGCAGCAAAAGCCGTAGGCTTAACAGTACCAAGCCTAAAAGGTAAATTTGATGGTCTAAGTGTGCGTGTCCCAACAAGCGTTGTGAGCCTCTCCGATGTAACAATGTTATTGAAAAAAGATGTTACAAAAGAAGAAATTAATGAAATGTTTAAGAAAAAAGCCAAGGAACCTTATTACCAGGGAATATTGGCAGTGAGCGATGAGCCGTTAGTTAGTAGCGACTATATCGGGAATAGCAATTCGGGAACAATTGATTTATTGCTAACAAACGTTGTTGGAGGCAATTTAGCTAAAGTTGTAGTGTGGTACGACAACGAGTGGGGATACTCAAACCGATTAGTTGAAATGGTAGCAGATGTTGGGAAGCTACTAAATTAACTAATTAACGTATTTACATATTTACTCATAAATTTACACTTGAACGGATAAGGATAAGCAAGACCGCGTAGATTTTGAATGTTATTATCCGCCTATGCTACGATAGCAATAATTAAAAGAGGGCATAATTAGTGAAAGTATTCATAACATCAGACCACGGTGGTTTTGAGCTTAAAGCGCAACTTTTCAAGTATCTTACAGAACACGCGTTCGATGTAGAAGATTTAGGTCCGTATGAATTTGACGCCGATGATGATTATCCATTTTTTGCTAATATTCTCGCAGAAAAGTTAATTGCAACTGATCCTCAAGAAAACAAGGGAATTATTATCTGCCGAAGCGCAACAGGTGTGAGTATTGTCGCGAACAGACATCCACATATACGCGCTGCAGTTGTATGGAACGAGACAGTTGCTAAACACGCAAGACAACATAACGATAGCAATGTTTTATGTTTGTCCGGTGACTACGTAGATGCTGAGCAAAACCTAGCAATAGCTAAAGCATGGCTTGAAGAACCTTTTAGCAACGAAGAGCGACACAAGCGAAGAATTGACATGATAGATCCTGCTAAAGAGGAAGATAATTAATGAAAGCGGCGATTACACCAACCATAACTACAGATGATTCAAAAGAGTTCGAAGCTCAAATGAAGCGTATTGCTTCTTTTGCAGATGGAGTACATCTAGACTATGCAGACGGTGAGTTTGCGCCAACGAAAACATTACCAATTGCCGAAACCTGGAGAACCGACGATTTAATAACGCATGCGCATATCATGTATCAGAATCCACTAGAGCATATTGATGACATAATACATCTTGAAGCAGACCTAGTAATTTTGCATGCCGAGAGTGAAGACCTAAAAGAATGTCTAGAAATGCTAAACAATGTTGGAGTTAGAACTGGTGTTGGTTTGTTGCCTGAAACGAGCGTGGCAGATCTACAAGATTTAGATATTGATGATTTATTTGACCACGTAATGATTTTCGGTGGTAAACTGGGCTATCAAGGTGGCACAGCTGACTTAACACTACTGAAAAAAGTCGAGAAACTGCGAGAAGTCTACCCGGATGTCGAAATAGGATGGGATGGCGGAGTAAATGCCGAAAATGCTGCTCAAATTGTGGCCGCGGGAGTATCGGTATTAAACGTTGGTGGTTATTTCAAGAAAGCCGAAGACCCTAAAAAAGCTTACGCAACAATGCAATCTCTGGTATCATAATATCTAATAAACATGAGCGGAAAGAATTTCACAGATAAAAAGCTATCAATTGAGAAATTGGATTTGATTGCTAATGAAATTAGGCAAGACATAATCAAAATGCTCGAAGAAGCTGGCAGTGGTCATAGTGCTGGCCCTCTTGGGCTGGCTGATATTTTAACCGCACTATATTTCGACATCATGAAACACGATCCGAAAAATACTGAATGGGAAGAGCGGGATATGTTTCTGCTAAGTAACGGTCACTGCGTACCTGTGCAGTACGCGACAATGGCTAAAGCTGGGTATTTTGATTCTAAAGAACTCTTAACACTTAGAAAATTTAAGAGTCGTTTGCAGGGGCATCCAGAAAGAGACTATCTTCCCGGACTTGAGAACACAAGTGGCCCGTTAGGGTGTGGATTAAGCCAAGCGGCCGGCATTGCTCTAGCAATGCGAATGAACAAAGATAGTCATCGCTGGGTTTATGTGATGATGGGTGATGGGGAGCTCAATGAAGGCAATGTGTGGGAAGCAGTTATGTTCACTGCGAAATACAAGCTTTCACAAGTAATCGCATTTATTGATCGTAACAACATACAAATAGATGGTACGACTGAACACGTGATGCCGTTAGAGGACTTGCGTGCAAAGTGGGAAAGCTTCGGCTGGCACGTGATTGAGATCGATGGTAACGACATAGAAGCTGTCATAGATGCCTGTGCGATGGCGCGGGCTATTGTCGAAAAACCTGTAGTAATAATCGCACACACTGTTCCTGGTAAAGGTGTTGATTATATGGAGTATGATTTTCATTGGCATGGCATCCCAGTAGGAATAGCAGATGTTGCTGGAGCACCACCGAAAAATGAACAGGCAAAAGAGGCATTAAAAGATCTTAGGACTTTACGGGGTAAAATCAAGAATGAAGGTAGCAACTAATCATGGTGGACCTACACTTATTAGACGAAAATCAATGGGGAAGTGAACCAACACGTAAAGGCTTCGGAAAGGGCTTAGTGAGAGCTGGCGAAGAAAATGATCAAGTTGTTGCATTATGTGCTGATTTAACCGGGTCAACACAGATGGAGCCTTTTGCGTTAAAGTTTCCGGAGAGATTCATAGAAGTCGGAATTGCTGAGCAGAATCTCGTAACTGTAGCAAGTGGTCTCGCAAAAATGGGTAAGATTCCGTTTACTTCGAGTTATGCGGCATTCAGCCCAGGCAGAAACTGGGAACAAATCAGGACAACGATTTGTTTGAACGATCAGAAAGTGGTAATTGTCGGTTCGCATGCAGGATTATATACAGGACCTGACGGTGCTACACACCAAGCACTCGAAGATATAGCTTTAATGCGGGTATTACCTAATATGGTTGTAATTGCGCCAGGCGATTCACTCGAAGCTGAGAAAGCAACGGTAGCAATAGCCAAAGACAAACGACCGACATACATTAGGCTGGCAAGAGATAACAGTCCGGTTATTACAACCGATAAGACACCTTTCGAAATCGGAAAAGCCTACGTTTACTCAGTTGGACGTGATTTAACAATCATTTCTACAGGTGTTATGACAAGTGTAGCACTGCAAGCCGCTAATAAACTTTTTCATGACGGTATTGATGTCGAGGTTATTCACTGCCCAACGATCAAACCCTTAGATGCGGCGACAATTCTGACGAGTGTTCGCAAAACTGGCAAGGTTATTACAATCGAAGAAGCACAAATAAACGGTGGACTTGGTGGTGCAATTGCAGAACTACTTTCAGAAAACTTACCGACAAAAATGATTCGCATGGGAGTCCAAGACAAATTTGGACAATCAGGTACTCCTGAAGAACTTCTAGAGCATTACGGTTTGACAGCTAAACATGTCATGTTGAATGTTCACGATATGCTTGATTAGAAAACTTTGTTTAATGATATAAATTTGTTATTATTTAGCTTAAGCATAATAAAGAGAGTATTTAGGTGGGACTTACTTTAGACGAAATTAGAGATAATTGCCAAAAAGCTAGACGGCTTATGGATAGAGCACGGCGTGAAAAATTCGCTGTTGGCGCTTTTAATTTAGACAATCAAGAAACTCTTATCGCAGTGGTCAGAGCGGCTCAAAAGTTGAATTCGCCAGTTCTTGTGGAGGTAAGTCACGGTGAGGTTGAAGCACTAGGATTAGATAATGTTAGAGATCTTGTTGATAACTACAAAAATGAGTTCGGTGTTGAAATGTATATCAATCTCGACCATAGCCCAAGTGTTGAAGCAGCCATTGCTGGGATCGATGCCGGATACGAATTTATACATATCGATGTAAGTCAAGCTAACCATGACGCCAGTGATGAAGATATTATCAACGCCACTAAAGCAGTCGTACAACATGCTAGATTCACCGGGGCGTTAGTCGAAAGTGAGCCACATTATTTCGGTGGAAGCAGTAATGTTCACACTGAGAAATATGATCTAGAAGAAATTAAGAAAACGTTCAGCACACCAGAGCTAGCTATGTTCTTCGTAGAATCGACAGGAATTGATACCTTTGCTGCGGCTATTGGTAATCTACATGGTAGTTATCCTATACCAAAAGTTCTAGATTTAGAGCTTCTGAGCAATATTCGGAGCGCAATAACCTGCAACATAAGTCTTCACGGTGGTAGCGGAACCCCAGGGCACTATTTTGAAGAAGCTGTAAAGATTGGCGTTCAGAAGATAAACATTAACAGTGACATGAGGAAAGCATACAGGGATACATTAGAAAAAGTATTGGCAGACAATAAGACAGAATATGCTGTAGTTAAATTAATGGGTCAGGTTATAGACGCAGTACAAGAAGTCGTTGAATCAAAAATAAAGCTCTTTAACAGTGAGGGAAAGGCAGAAATAAATTAAATGAGTGATAATCGAAGTAAACTTGACGTGTTAAGTATCGGAGATGTTGTTACCGATTGCTTCATAGATCTGGTTGATAAATATGAGTATGTAGAACAATCAGAAAAAGGGCCAATATTAAATATACCTTTAGGCACAAAGATTCCTTATGATCATGCTCAGATTGTCGAAGGCGTAGGAAATGCAGCTAATGGTGCTGTATCGTTCGCACGGCTTGGTCTCAATACCGGATTTATTAGTAATGTAGGTGATGACGATTGGGGTCGTGATATAGTTCGTGCACTAAAATCTAACGGTGTTGATACGCGATTTGTTCATGTTAACCCAGGTAAAGTATCAAATTATCACTACGTTTTGTGGTACAAAGAAGAGCGTACAATTTTGATTAAGCACGAAGCATATGATTATCAGTGGCCAAAATTCCGACCAGCAGATATTCCTAAATGGGTATATTTTAGCTCAATATCCGAAAATGCGATCGAGTATCATGATGAAATAGCTGATTGGCTTGAGGAAAACCCGGATGTTAAATTAGCATTCCAGCCTGGAACATTTCAAATGCAGGCCGGCGTTGAGAGGTTAAAGAAGCTTTATCGACGAGCCGAAGTTGTAGCACTTAACCGTGAAGAAGCCACGGATGTATTTAATGCTAACCACGAAGATATCCATGATCAATTGAATAAAATGCATGAGGTTGGCATCAAGATTGCATTAATCACAGACGGTCCTAATGGTGCATATGCATCTGATGGTAACAAAAGATGGAGTATGCCGTTATATCCAGATCCAGCGCCTCCACTTGATAGAACTGGTGCCGGTGATGCATTCGCTTCTACTTTTGTTGCAGCCTTGATAAAAGGAGCTGATGTGCCTAGCGCATTATTGTGGGCACCGATAAATTCTATGAATGTTGTTCAGCATGTAGGTGCACAAGAAGGTCTTTTAACCGAAGACCAAATTGATTATTACCTTAGAAATGCACCAAAAAACTACTTCCCTAAGGAAATGTAGGAGTTAAAAACGACAATTATGACAAAATTTCTCTCAAAACTACTAAGTATTGATGAGCGAAATTTTGAAGCATATATAAAACGCTTAGAAAATATATGCTTAAATCCTGGAATAGACATTCGACTCAGTACGGAAATAAAGCAGAAATCTGCAGCGAAAATACTAGTTTTAGGTTTTAAACCCGAAGACACAACCATAAAAGAAACATTTTATATGCTCGTGTCAAAGCTTAAGCACGATGACCAGAAACTTCAAGAAAAACTTAAAATATCCGAAAAATCACCAGACGCCACATCTAAAGTATTGATTAAAACCGCCAGTAAACTAGTGAAAGATGAGCGTGTACTCTGCCTTACTTCATCAGGTGCAAAGCGCGTTCTGACAGCAGTACCTCCTCGTAAAACTTTAAAAGCTTTAAGTTTGAGATCCATTGATTCTGTCCTAAAAAGGGAGGACGCAAAGGCTGTTTTTGCCATAGCCGACCAAATCGAAGATGACTCATGGCACTCACAAGTACTCGCGAAAATTAAGCGCCTACCAGTTAAAGATATCCAATGGCAGTCAGCTCAAGTCTATTTGTTGAACAGTCAATGGACAGAAAAATTACTAAAGAAATTTCCAACCAAAGGATTTCAATTCTCTAGTATTAAAGTAGGCAGTGTTATTTTGTTACCAGTTATTAAGAAATACTCTGTTGGTATCCCGACACTTGTGCTTGGCTCACTGCTACATTCAGCTGAAGTTATGTCCGCTGAAAGCGCCCAATTCAGGTACAAGGCATTATATAAAGGATTTCAGAATGTTTTTATAGAAATGTTGGCTATGGAAAATATAGAGCTTGAACCTATTCATGGACTTACCCCTTCTTGGCGAGCTGTTCATGAACTTTCGGCAACTGGATATGTAAACATTGAAACCGCAGAATTAGAAATCGAACTCAATGAAGTCAAGTGGAAACCGACAGAGACTAAGTTAGCTTCGTTAGTTCCATCAATGAGCTATTGGGTTGGAAGTCATTATATAGGTACAACAGACGGTATTCAGGTCGTTTCATACCATTTGCTTGACGTAGCGATGGCTGTTGCCCTAAATAAGAATTTTGGTGATCATCCAACTAATCACCTCGAGGGTTCGCTTTGGAATGAATTGCAGATTAGGTATCTCAAGCATGACACCTTGAATCGAGCACTAATGAAGCAACTTAATATTAACGAATTTAATATGGTATTATAAACATAAGGATTATCGCCAAATAAATATGAATTATTCAATATGTGTTTCGGGAGCTGCAGCAGGTGAATCAGTTGATTCGGCTTGTGGCTTGGCTTATGAAGTCGGAGTTGCTATCGCCAGAGGTGGACATATAACTACAACAGGTGCAACCGTCGGAGTTCCAATGTATGCAGCTAAAGGCTCATTTGATGCAGGTGGAATGAGCGTCGGTTTTAGTCCAGCTTCGAGTATGCGAGAACATACCAAGAAGTATCGTTTACCGATCGGGTTTTTCAGCTACATAAATTTCACTGGTATGCAGTATATTGGTCGTGATATTCACCTCGTACAAAGTAGCGATGCGGTAATAACCATAGGTGGACGCATGGGAAGTATGCATGAGTTTTCTACTGCTATTGAAGCCGACAAACCTTGCGGTGTTTTGATAGGCAGTGGTGGGTTAGCAGATTACCTTCCTAAACTTTTGGACGAACTTGAGGAAATTGGTCAGCAGGCTAAGGGACTTGTATATTTTGATACAGATCCAGAAAGATTAGTCAAAACCTTAATAAAAGTATTAGACGAAAAGAACAAAGATCTAAAAACAAAAAATATCGCAGAAGAGTGGGCGATAAAAGCAAGTATTTGCGAGCCACTAGCTGGAAAATTCGGGTTTATTAAAGGAACTAATAACAATCTTCGACAAGGTTAGTTTTCTTTTGACTAAGCTATTCAGATACAATTAATCTGATGAGATTTAAGATAAAATCGGAATATAAGCCCACAGGTGATCAGCCGGCTGCAATTGAAGCATTGGTTAATGGTATTAGCAAAGGCGAAAAGGAGCAGGTGCTACTTGGTGTTACTGGTTCAGGGAAAACGTTCACCATGGCGAATATTATTGAAAAAACGCAGAAACCCACGCTAGTTATCTGTCATAACAAAACTTTAGCAGCTCAACTATACGAGGAATTCAAGAGTTTTTTTCCCGAAAACGCAGTTCATTATTTTGTTAGTTATTTTGATTATTATCAACCAGAAGCTTATGTACCTCGCTCAGATACTTACATCGAGAAAGATAGTGATATAAACGAAGAAATAGACCGTATGCGTCATGCCGCTACAGATGCTTTGTTAACCAGGCGGGACGTAGTCATAGTAGCCAGTGTATCTTGTATATATGGCATTGGTAGTCCGAGTGACTATTCAGATTTGTCAATCAAACTCAAGGTTGGTGAAAGACGGCTAAGAGACAAATTTATAAGACAGCTTACCGATATTCAATATCAACGCAACGATATCGATTTTCATCGAGGAACTTTTCGTGTGCGCGGTGACGTAATTGATATTTTTCCAGCGAGTGAAGAGGTCGCTTACCGAGCTGAATTTTTTGGTGAAGAGCTTGAATCTTTAACAAAGATGGACGCATTAACGGGTGAGATTCTTAGCAAACCGACTTCAGTTACGATTTTCCCGAGTTCGCACTATGTAACACCGAATGAAAAACTCAAAGTTGCACTCGGTAAGATTGAGCGCGAATTAGAAAATAGAGTAAAGCAGTTTGAGAGCGAAGGAAAATTACTTGAAGCACAAAGATTGAAACAGCGTACTCAGTTCGACATAGAAATGTTAGAACAAACAGGCTTTGTTAAGGGTATTGAGAATTACAGTCGATATTTAACAGATCGAGAAGAAGGTGAGCAACCTGCAACTTTACTTGATTACTACCCCGACGATTATCTATTGCTAATCGACGAGTCTCATATGACAATGCCACAAATTCGCGGAATGTATAACGGTGACAGAGCTAGAAAAGAAGTTCTTGTAGATTATGGATTTAGACTACCAAGTGCGTTAGATAATCGTCCACTTACCTTTACCGAATTTGAAAGGCATGTAAATCAGGCAATCTATGTCAGCGCTACGCCGGCTGAGTATGAACTGTCTCGAAGCTCTAAGCCAGTAGAGCAGGTTATTCGACCTACAGGATTGCTCGATCCTAAAATAGAAATAAGACCTATCGAGCATCAAGTCGATGATTTGATTGCCGAAATACGTGATACTGTGGAGAAGCATCAACGCGTACTGGTCACAACTCTTACGAAGCGTATGAGCGAAGATCTTACAGAATACCTTCAAGAACTCGGATTAAAAGTCGCATACCTACATAGCGAAGTAGACACGCTGGACAGGACAGATATTCTACGTGATTTACGCATGGGAGTCTATGACGTGTTAGTTGGTATTAACTTATTGCGCGAAGGTCTAGATTTACCCGAAGTAAGTCTTGTTGCGATATTAGATGCTGACAAAGAAGGATTCCTAAGAAGTGCTCCAGCATTAATACAAACTATAGGTAGAGCGGCTCGTCACGAAGAGGGTAAAGTAATAATGTACGCTGATGTGATGACCAAGAGTCTAACAGCAGCTATTGATGAAACAAATCGACGTCGTGCTATCCAGGAAAAATATAATACTGATCATGGAATAACACCTCAAGGAGTTAAAAAAGCCATTGCAGAACGCATGAATCATGAGGAATCGATTAGGGATAAGAAAAAACACATTGATTTGAGAAAAATACCGAAGGATGAATATGGTACTTTAATCAAAGACCTTGAAAGCCAAATGCATCTAGCCAGTGCTAATTTAGAATTTGAAAAAGCTGCAGAACTAAGAGATTTAATATCAGAGATAAAATCAAAATTAGATAATAAAAAATAATTATTGTAAATTGTTGACAAACATGAGATAATTCAGTTGAAAATAATTGTCTGGAGAGACAAAGGAGTTCTGCGAGATGGGGAATTTTATTAAACGCGCTAAGCGAGCGTTGCTGGCGTTGCTTTTAGCTAGTACGCAATTAGTATCACTTGTATCGGTGGGAATTCAGAATGCTTCAGCTGCAGACACTGGATTTTTAACGCCGACAAGCACACACGGTGACAATAGCAGTAACTCAGCTTGGGATGTAAATACACCATCATTAGTTCAGGCTAGTGATAATCAATACGCAACAGATGATGACGAAGACCAACAGGATTGGTCGAATTTTAATATTCCGACTATTCCTAACGGTTCTATTATCGACGGAATTGAAGTTAACATAGAAGCAAAATCATCTGACTCAAGCGGTTGTAGACTTGAAGTTAACCTATCATGGAATAATGGTTCAAGCAGCACTACGGACAAGAATGCAAATATAAATGGTAGCGACACTACATAAACTTTAGGTGGGTCAAGTGACACTTGGTCTGGGCATACATGGACCGCTTCTGATTTTACAAATGCTAACTTTGTTTTAAAAGTCAAAACTGACGATGTTAGTGGCAATGATTGTGCAAATAATGCAACAGCTTATTATGACTATATCGGTGTTAAAGTTTACTATACTGAACCAATAATGCCTGCCGCTAACCCAGCGTTGGGAAATTCGTGTGGTCTTGATATCGCTCTAGTACTAGATAACTCTACAAGCATCGACAGTACAGAGCTAGCTAGCATGAAATCAGCAATGACTTCATTTACATCTGCTTTCTCCGGAACCCCTACTCAATTCTCTGTAACTAAATTCGCAACAACAGGATCGGTTGTTCAGTCTTTTACGTCTAACTTCACGAATGTTAATAATGCAATAAATGGTATACCGGTTAGCGGAGGGTCAACAAACTGGGAAGACGGACTATTAAAAGCCCAAAGTACATTTGATCCTAGGATTAATCCTAATTTAGTTGTTTTCGCATCTGATGGTAATCCAAACAGAATCGGAAATGGTACAACTGCTGATGAAACAACATCTGTTAATGCAGCTATTGCGGTTGCTAACGATATAAAAACAAACACTGGAGCTCGAATAATCGCTTTAGGAATCGGCACCGATGTTAACACGACAAATCTCGAAAAAGTATCAAGTGCCGACGCTGTAATAACCAGTGGATTTGATACTTTAGCAACAACACTTGCTGGATTTGCATCACAACTTTGTGGTGGAACGATTACAACAACAAAAATTATTGATGGTGATGGCAATCCCGATACGACAAATGATCAAACACTAGCAAGTGGATGGACATTTACTGTTGACGGCAATGATTATGTAACCGATGCACAAGGACAAACAGAAGCAGTTGATGTAGACCCAGGAAACTATAGCGTAGATGAAACTGTTAAGAGTGGGTATGAAGTTGTTAGCGCAAGTTGCAAGATTAATGGTCAAAGCGTGGGTAGCTGGGATGACAACTCGGTCACAAATATAGACGTTAGTGCAACAGATATTGTGTCTTGTGTATTTATAAACTCTCTAAAACCAGGAGAAATAACAGTTAATAAAGTAATAGACAATAGTAGCGGTGGAACAAAAACATATACAGATTTTAGCTTTACACTTAATAATCAATCTTACGATTTTGATGCTGATGGAAGCGTGACTGTTAGTGTACCGGACGGTACATATACAGTAGTGGAGAATGAAGCTAATCAAAATGGTTACAAAACTTCGTATGATAACTGCACAAACATTCAAGTAACTCGTGGTGATAAAGTAACCTGTACGATAACAAATGACGATATTGCGCCAAAGGTAACGGTAACTAAAGTTGTAGATAATGGTAATACTGGCGGAACGCTTGAAGTAAAAGATTTCACTCTATATGTTGATACGACAGTAGTAGTGAGCGGTGAAGAAAACCAATTCAATGTCGGAACTGTAACTGTTTCAGAAGACGGTGTTTCCGGCTATATCGGTGAAGTTACAGGCGACTGTAATTCAGACGGTACAGTTTCATTAGAGCTAGGTGGAGTATATAACTGTACTATAACCAATACAGCTCAACAGGCATATATAATTATTGACAAAACTGTCAAAAACGATAACGGTGGTACAGCTAAACCAGATGATTTTAATCTCACAGTTGACGGAAATGCTGTTGAAGATGAAGTAGCTTACGCTGTTAACCCAGGAACGCACACGGCTGGTGAAACCAATCTACCTGGCTATACAGCAGGAACTTGGGGCGGTGACTGTGACGAAAACGGAGATGTTACAGTAGCTCTTGGTGAAACCAAGACATGTACTATAACTAATACCGCAAAACAAGCTTACATTACAGTTGTAAAAGAAGTCACAAATGATAATAGCGGTACAGCTGAACCTGATGACTTTTTACTTACACTTGATGGAAATTCGTTAAAATCTGGTGAGCAAGTGGCTGTGAATCCTGGCACATACCAGGCTGCTGAAACTTTATTTGACGGATATACATTCACCGGTTTTAGCGGTGACTGTGATTCAGAGGGTTACGTAACTGTATCTCTGGGAGTTTCAAAAACCTGTATTCTAACAAATGATGACATCGCCCACCCATCAATTAAAGTTGTTAAGTCTGGTCCAAGCTCTGCATCAGCTGGATCAAAAGTCACATACAATTTCACTGTAACAAACTCAGGCGATGTTGCTCTAAGCGGAATCACTGTAGTTGACTCGATTACAGGAGACGCTACCTACGTTTCTGGAGATATCGATGATGATAACAACCTTGATGCTGATGAAACATGGATTTACACTGCTGAATACACAATTCCGGCAAATCAAGTTGCTAATGTAGTGAATACGGTTGAAGTATGCGGATATGAATCATACGCGCAGAATCTCTCATTAGTTTTTCAGCTTGATAGATTGGTAAGCAACACTGTATTTGATGAGCGAACTCCTGTTTGCGCAGAAGATAGTCATACATTAAGCATACCTAAAGTTCTCGGTGAAAGTACTACTAAGACTAGTACACAGGCTGTATTGGGAACTTCAACATTAGTTAATACCGGACGTGAAATAGTTTCGAATATTGTATTTGGAATTACTGTATTAATGAGTGTTTTGTTTCTCGCTCGAGTTAAATCTGAAAAATAAATAAAAGCGGAAAAGGGGCTAATTACAATATTAGTCTCTTTTTATTTTCTTGACGTGTTAAGGTATAATGAAATTTATAAAACGCTAATGGTGGGCAGAATAAGTGAGGGTACGCTTAAATGAATATAAAATGGCTAAACGGTAGAGTGGTCGGAGCGATAGTTATATCGCTTACATTAGTCTGGATTTCATCAAGGGGTAACAATCAGCAACTAGCAGAACAGAGTGAGACACCACAAGTTTCAGAGACTAATACTGAGAATTCGGATGTAAAAAACAACGACAAAGCTCCTCAGGTTCAAATCGGATCAACACCTCAGGCCGGAACAGTTGAAGTGGAAAAACAATCTGATTCGTATAGTGCAACTGTAAGAAAAGGTGACAACCAAACAGTAATTGTACGCCAAATTGTAAATGATTATTTAAGTGACAACTCTCTGAGTTTAAGTCCGGAACAAAGATTATATACAGAAACGGTGTTAGTAGACTCATTACCGAGAAACGATTTAATTTACCCAGGCGCGGTAATAAAAGTGGCGTCTGAGAAAATCCAGACAGCGGTATCTGACAGCTCAAATCTCACTGAATATCAGCTATCACTCTGGTCTAAATACCTGAAGTAAATAAAGCTTATAATTGCGTTAAGTTGTACCCATCAGATATAATTGCTGTAAATGTCAAAACTAACGCGAGATCAAGTCATTAGATTGGCAGCTTTGAGCAAGTTGCATTTAACCGAATCTGAAATCAAAAAATTCCAAGCCGAGTTAAGTCGTATTTTAGACTATGTCGACATGCTTGATAATGTTGATGTCTCAGGCCTAGAGCCAACTTATCAAGTGACTGGTCTGGAAAATGTGATGCGCGATGACGAAGTTGTAATTCAACAAGCATCGCCAGATGAGCTACTAAAATTGCTACCAGATAAAAAAGATAGATTTATCAAAGTAAAAAGGATGATTTGATGGCAACCGAATTGAAAAATGACCTTTTTTACACATGGTACAAAATTGACGAGTTAGTTAAGGCTGTCAAATCCGGCTCTAAGACCGCTGAGAGTTTAGTTAATAAATCACTTGAACTTGCAAAGAAATTTAACCCGGAATATAACGTGGTCATCTCTTTACTAGAAGATAAGGCTATCAGCAGAGCCAAAAAAATTGATGAAAAAGTAAAAGCAGGTGAAAACCCAGGTCGACTTGCGGGCGTACCGTTTATAGCTAAGGACAATTTCTTAGTTTTCGGGGCTGAGACTACAGCTGCAAGTAATATGCTAAAAGGTTTTATAGCTCCTTATCAGGCAACGGCAATCGAAAGACTCGAATCTGAAGGTGCAATATGTATCGCTAAAGCAAACCTTGATGCGCTTGCTCATGGGACTTCTACAGAAAACAGTGATTTCTTCACAACTCTGAACCCACATGACAAAACAAGAGTTCCTGGCGGTAGTAGTGGCGGTTCAGCGGCTAGTGTTGCCTTAGGAATTGTGCCGTTTGCACTAGGAACCGACACCGGTGGATCAATCAGACAACCAGCAAGCTTCTGTGGTGTTATCGGTTTTAAGCCAACATATGGACTGGTATCTAGGAGCGGCGTGGTTGCAATGGCGAGTAGTACCGATACTATCGGTGTATTTGCGCAGAACGCGTACGATGGATCGCTAGTAATGGATGTTATGAGCGGAAAAGATGATTTGGATTCTACGACTATCGAAAAACCTATAAAACCAATTAGTCAGCTCGATCTTAATCTTAAGGGTAAAAAAATCGGCGTAGTTAAAGAATATTTTGGCGATGGATTAGATAAAGACGTAGCTGAAATCGTTAAAAATTCAATCAATGAATTTGAAAAATTAGGCGCCGAGATTGTTGATATTAGTTTGCCGAGTTTGCCGGTAGCGCTTGCCGTTTATTATATTGTCGTTCCCGCAGAAGTAAGTAGTAATTTAGCTCGTCACGATGGTCAAAGATATCAGTATTCTGCAAGTGAAGCAAACGATTTAAATGAATCGTACGAAAAAAGCAGAAGTCAAGGATTCGGAGCAGAAGCCAAGCGACGAATAATGATAGGAACGCACGTATTAAGCTCGGGTTACTACGATGCATATTATAAAAAAGCACAAACTGTGCGTACGAAATTAATAAACGAATTTAATGACGCATTCTCAAAAGTAGATTTTTTGGCAGGTCCTGTAGCACCTACTAAAGCATTTAAAGTTGGCGAGAATGACGACGACCCAATCGAAATGTACTTACAAGATATTTATTCTGTAGCTGCTAATTTAGTCGGTGTACCTGCGATAAGCATACCTTGTCATAATGTATCGGGTTTACCTGTCGGTATGCAACTAATGGCTCCACAAAAATCAGACGCAAGCTTATTTGCATTAGCAGCTCAGTATGGAGAAATGAAATGAGTCCAGAAAGTACGATTTTTATCATAGGATTAGCCGTAGTAATAATTACAATACTTACTTTTGTTATGCGTAAACTGCCAAAACGTATAAAGACGCAAATATACGTCAAGAAGTGGCGAGATATTCAAAAACTTTGTGCTAATTCTGAGGATTGGTCTCATGCTATCGTTCATGCCGATATGCTACTCGAAGAAGTGCTAAAAAAGAAAAAAATAACTGGTAAAACTATGGGTGAAAAGTTAGTTAATTCTGAAGATAGATTTACTAATAATGAAGCGCTGTGGAATGCGCATAAATTAGCGAACAGTATAAAACAAAATGGTGATAAATCACTTAAAGATTCAGAAGTTAAAGAAGCTTTAATTGCTTTTGGTCAATCGCTAAGAGATTTGGGAGCATTGTAATGGTCAAAATTCCAGAATCAAAAGTCCAGAGTCAAAAGTCCGGCGTAGACAGTAAGTATCTAGTTAATGGGTATTACCCAACTATTGGGATTGAATGTCACGTCCAGCTAAAGACTAAATCAAAACTTTTCAGTACTGCAAGCAATGATGCTAGAGGGGCTGAACCAAATACACTAGTTAATCATGTGTGCTTTGGGCTTCCAGGAGCATTGCCAGTTTTAAACAAAGAAGCAGTTAGGCTTGCCTCTAAGGCTGCATACGCACTAGGCACTAGACCGCAAAAGTTTTCTAAGTTTGATAGAAAGCATTATTTCTATCCTGATTTACCAAAAGGCTATCAGATAAGCCAGTACGACCAGCCGATAATATTAGATGGTAAAATCACAATACATCTCGAGAACGGTATAAAAAGAGTAATCAATATAACTCGTGCACATTTAGAGGAAGACGCCGGTAAAAGCACGCATCCAACAGGAGAAGATTACTCACTTGTAGACTTAAACCGTGCTGGGACTCCACTGCTTGAAATAGTTTCAGAACCTGAACTTCACAACTCTGAAGAAGCCAAGGCATACGCCAAAGAGCTTTGGTTAGCTATGAAGTATTCAGGTGTTAGCGATGTCGATTTATATCATGGGAATATGCGATTTGATGTAAATGTAAGTGTTAGTAAGGATCCGACAAAGTTCGGTACGCGTTCAGAAACAAAGAATCTAAATAGTTTTAAATCGGTAGAAAAAGCGGTTGATTATGAAATCAATCGACAAATAGATTTGCTAGAAAAAGGCGAAAAAGTTATCCAAGAAACACGAGGCTGGTTAGATGATAAACAAAAAACAGTTTCGCAAAGAAGCAAAGAAGACGCTCATGACTATAGATATTTCCCAGATCCTGACATTCCTCCGGTGGTGCTTGATGAAGAATACCTCATGGGAATCGAGTCGAGTTTAAATAAAACTCCAGAGTATTGGCGAAGTGCGCTTGAAAAAATCAGCTTGAGTAAATTACAAACAGAGGCATTACTCGAAGCGCAAGCTGAACTTGGGAGTAGCTATCTAGAACTTGTAACTGCACAGACTATGGAATGTGCTAAAACTTATGCTAATTGGATAATCAATTTTGAAGTGCCACTAAGAAGAGAATTACTAGAAAAAAGCAGTGACTTAAAAATAGATGATAATATCCGCGAAAAATTATTTGAACAGCTATATTTACTTCAAAAAGACGGCAAGCTAAGTTCTAACAATGTAAAAGCTTTGTTAGTTGAGCTACTATCACAGAATAAACTACCCGATAGTGTCGAGAAATATGCCGAAAATGCTGGTTACATACAGGTAAACGACAGCGCCGAGCTAGAACAGATTATCGAAAAAGTCATTACCGAAAACCCGAAACCGGTTGCTGATGTACAAAATGGAGAAATGAAAGCGATTGGGTTTTTGGTAGGTCAAGTCATGAAGGCGAGCGCAGGCAAAGCGAACCCTGCTATGGTGCAACAAATTATTCGTGATAAACTAAAGGTATGAGTAAAAAAGTACGAAAAGCAGTAATAGCTGCGGCTGGTATGGGGACTAGGTTTTTGCCTCAAACTAAAGCTATGCCTAAAGAAATGCTGCCAATTATTGATAGGCCAGTGATTCAACTGGTAGTTGAAAGTGCTGTAGAGGCTGGAATTGAGGATATAATAATAGTCACTGGAGCGACCAAAAGAGCAATAGAAGACCATTTCGATCGATCTATAGAATTTGAAGCAGAGCTTAGATCAAAAGGCAAAGATTCAGCAGCTGATACCATCAAATCTATTGCCGAACTTGCTAACTTTATTTACATCAGACAAAAAGGTGACGTTAAAGGAAACGCAGTACCAGTTATAAATGCCGAACATCTAATTGGTGATGAACCGTTTATGTATTTTTTCGCTGATGATTTTTACACTGGCGAAGTTTCATACGCAAAGCAGTTGCTTGATGCCTATGAAAAAACGGGTAAATCAGTTATTGCCTTGCGCGAAATAAGCGATGAAGATACCAAGCGATACGGAGTTGTTGGTATTAAAAAAGAACTTGGTGATGGACTATACCAAATTGATGGATATTATGAGAAACCAGGTCCAGAAAATGCACCTTCACGTTTAGCTTGTGTTTGTGGATATGTATTAAGTCCTGAAGTGATGAAGCATCTGAGCATGGATAAAATAAGTCCCCGAGGTGAAGTTGAGATGGCGCAAGCTATTAATGATTTATCATTAAGTGACGAAGTATTCGGACTTGTGATAAAAGGTACCTATCACGACACAGGCTCACCTGAGCTCTATATGCAGACCTTGGTTGAAATAGCGTTGGAAGACGATAAATATGGTGAAGGATTTAAAGAGTTTCTAAGATCTAAACTTTAAGGAGTTTGATATGGACAGCTTTGACATATTAGTAATAATTTTAGCTATATCTCTAGCGATCTCAATTTTAATATGGGTGTGGGTTGGTATTATTTGTATAAAAATACTAAATAAAGTAAAGCAAGCAAGCGATACAGCACTTCATGCAGTGGAAAACGTGGAAGAATTAACATCTCAACTAAAGAATGCCAGTAAAGCTACAGCTGTTGGTTCTGTTGTAGCGCAAATATCTAAGTTATTTAAATCAAGGAAGTAACAATGAATAAACATGGTAAAAAAGGAATAGCAATCGGAGCAGTAATCGGTGCTGTTGCTGGCGTTGTGGCAGGTATTCTGTTCGCTCCAAAAAGCGGTAAGGAAACAAGAAAAGATATTAAGGATGTAGCATCAAAAACTTCGGCCAAACTCAAGGAAGAAGCAGTAAAACTAGTAAATGAAGCAAAAGATTTCATTAAAGAAACTGAGGCTAAGATTGCAAAAAAGAAAAATATAGCTCGTGAGAAAGCACAGAAATATTTGGACGAATTTCAAAAAACAATTAAGAACCTTAAAACCGTAATTAACGCAGTAAAAGAAGGCTCTGCAAATGATGAGGATTTGGATAAAGCAATTAAGGAATCAAAACAAGCATACAAAGCTCTCAAAGATTTCTTAAAGAAGTAATATAGGTGTTAACGCTGTATAATTAAATATATATGGCGGACGTTAGTAAAAGTATTAGTTCTTCTGATTTTGTAACTCTACATAATCATACCCATTACAGTTTGTTAGATGGTTTACAGAAAGTAGCACCGATGGTGACGCGTGTTAAAGAACTCGGTATGGAAGCGGTCGCAATTACAGACCACGGAACAATGTCAGGCGCAGTCGAGCTGTACAAAGAGGCTAAAGCACAAGGAATTAGGCCGATTATTGGCATGGAAACTTATGTTGCACCGAGAAAATATTCTGATCGTGATCCATCTAAGGACAAAAACAATTATCACTTAATACTACTTGCTCAGAATAATATTGGTTATCAAAATTTAATGAGGCTAAGTACAATAGCAAATCTAGAGGGTTTTTACTATAAACCCCGCATAGATAGGGAGCTACTAGAAAGATATAACGAAGGCATCATTGTCCTTAGCGGATGTATTGGTGGTGAATTAGGTGATGCTTTGCGTCAACAGCAGTACGATCAAGCAAGAAATATAGCGGAATGGTACAAGAAAGTTTTTGGAGACAGATATTTTATAGAGCTACAAGATCATGGTCATCCAGACCACCCGAAATCATGGTCAGAACAAATAGAAGTTAATAAAAAACTTATGAAACTCGCTGATGAGTTATCCATAGAGTGTGTTGTTACACTTGATTCGCACTATCTAAATCACCAGGACCAGGAAGCACACGAAATTTTACTTTGCGTACAAACAGGTTCGTTTCTCGATGAAGAATCGCGAATGAGCTTGAAAGGTTTCGATTTACACATATCCGACCCCAAAGAAATAATCGCTAGATGGGAAAAACTAAAGCCAGAAGCAATATTAAATACTAAAAAAATAGCCGAAAAGTGCGATGTTACTCTCGATCTTGGCGGTATACTTATACCTAAATTTCCACTAGATGAAAATTATTCTGAAAAACAATATCTTGACCAATTAGTGTATAAGGGACTCGCACAGAAATATACAAGTTTAGACGAAAATGATTCTACTGCTCTTACTATTGATGAGATTAAAAAACACTTACCAGAAAATGTGTTAAAAAGAGCAGATTATGAGTTACAAATTATTGATCAGATGGGGTTTAATGGCTATTTCTTAATAATCGCCGATTTTATTAACTGGGGTAAAAGTCAAGGAATAGTGTTCGGCCCAGGACGTGGATCAGCTGCTGGTTCAATAATATCGTATGCATTAAACATAACTGAGCTTGACCCACTTGAATACGACTTGCTTTTTGAGAGATTTCTAAATCCTGATAGGATAAGCATGCCGGATATCGATATTGACATACAGGACACGCGTCGTGATGAAGTAATACAGTATTGTGTCGACAAATATGGTGAAGATAGAGTTGCCAACATCGTTACTTTTGGTAAAATGGCGGCTCGTAATGCGGTCAGAGATGTTGCTCGTGTACTTCGAGTACCCTATGCAGATGCAGATAGGTTAGCGAAAATGATACCTCCTCCAGTTCAGGGTAGACATATTCCACTCGAGGTTTCACTAAAAGATAATAATGAATTAAAGAATGAATATAACAATAACCCAGTTGCTAAAAAAGTATTTGATTTAGCGATAAAACTTGAAGGTACGATCAGAAGTCATGGGGTTCATGCGGCTGGCGTGGTTATTGCGCCAGATGACATCGTTAAATTTGTGCCATTGGAAAAAGCCCAAAAAGGTGTGATTGCCACGCAATATTCAATGGGGCCCGTTGAAGAATTAGGATTGTTAAAAATGGACTTTCTTGGGTTGTCGAACCTAACAATTATCAAAAATACGCTAAGAATAATTAAGCGAGTATATGGCAAAAATATCGACATTAGTAAGATTGATTTAAAGGATAAAAAAACTTTCGAGTTACTTCAAAAGGGAGATACAACTGGTGTATTCCAGCTGGAATCTTCCGGCATGAAGCGTTATCTAAAAGATCTTAAGCCAACAGTTTTTGAGGACATTATAGCTATGGGCGCACTTTATAGACCTGGTCCTCTGACAGCTGGTTTGACTGATAAATTCATAGCTCGGAAGAATGGACTGGAAGATATTTCTTACGATCACCCATTAATGGAACCAGCGCTTAAAGATACTTATGGTGTCATGGTTTATCAGGAACAGTTTATGCAAATCGTTAGAGATATGTGTGGGTTTAGTGGTGGTGAGTCCGATACCTTACGTAAAGCTGTCGGCAAGAAAAAGCGTGAATTAATGGCTAAAATGAAAGACCAAGTTGTAAGTGGGGCAATGGAAAGAGGTGTTTCAAAAGAGATTGTTGAAAAATTTTGGAAAGACCTCGAAGGTTTTGCTGATTATGCATTTAATAAATCTCACGCAGCTTGCTATGGTCTAATTGCATACCAGACCGCTTACTTAAAAGCTCATTATCCAGCTGCTTTTATGGCTGCTTTAATGACCAGTGATTATGATGATACAGACAGATTAACTATCGAGATGAATGAATGTGCTGATATGGGTATTGAGGTATTGCCACCGGATGTCAATGAATCATTTGTTGAATTTGCGGTAGTACCAGAAAAAAATCAAATAAGATTTGGGATGAGTGCAATAAAAAATGTGGGTATTGGTGCGGTAGAAGAAATATTGAGAGCTCGCGAAGGGGGACAATTCAAGTCGCTAGCAGATTTTTTTGACCGCGTAAGTTCACATACAGTCAATCGCAAAACAGTGGAAAGTTTAATAAAGACAGGTGCATTTGACAGATTTGAGCAACGCTCTCTTTTATTAAATAACATTGATCTTCTGATTAATTATTCGCAAAAGAAACAAAAAGAGAAGGATAGCGGTCAGACCGATTTATTTAGCGAAAGTACCGATGGTTCTGAGGGCGAAGTTACAGCGAATTCAGTTTTGCAACTAGGTCCAGAAGATATTATCTATACAAATAAAGATTTCCTGACCTGGGAGCGTGAATTAATGGGATTGTTTCTATCCGCGCATCCATTGGTTGATTACAAAGCTCTTTTAGATAATTCGGCGCATCCAATTAGTGATATTACTGAAAAGCACAATGGTAAAAAGGCGACAATCGGTGGAATTGTCAACGAGGTAAAAATAATCCAAACTAAGAAAGGTCAGAGCATGGCCTTTGTAAGAATTTCCGATCTCAATGACGATATAGAACTATTAGTATTTCCTAAAACATATTCGGAGACGTCATGGTTATGGTCTGTAGATAAAGTACTATTGGTTGAAGGTGAAGTGAATGCAAATGACAAAAATGGTAATGTGACTGACGAAATCAAACTAAATGTAAATACGGCTCGCGAGATTACTCATGAAGAAGCTGTAAATTATAAGCAAGAAAATAAAAAATCAATAAAAGCGCTTGATGAAATTAAGCCTAAAAAGAAGAAGGACAAAGTTGAATCACTAAAAGCTAAAAGAATTTATATTCGACTATTAAATACTGAGGATACGGACAGACTACAAGCATTAAAAGAACACCTGAATATCTATAAGGGTAAAATCGAAGTTGTATTGGTCGTGGGAAGCCAAGAGTCCAAGCAGGCAATAAAAATTCCTGAAAAAAGTATGGATTCCGAAGAAAGTATCAGTAACTTAATATCACTATTTGGTGATGAAAATGTGAAATTGGCATGAGAAAAAATTGTTTGGTTGCAGTAGATATCCGCAGTACTCATAATATCGGATCCTTGTTCCGAACCTGTGATGGGTTTAACAGCGATTTGTGGCTAGTTGGTATTTGTCCTAAACCTAATTTCCAAGGAGATGACAGATTGCCTCATATTGTCAGAAAAATAGAAAAGGATATCTCAAAAACAGCTTTAGGGGCGGAAAAAACTGTCAGGTGGCACTCTGCTCATAATCTCAATGAGTGCATCAAAAAGCTACGTGAACATGGCTACAGAATTGTAGCCATAGAACAAAATACTAAGAGTAAAAATCTTTATGAATTCGATTCAGATGACAGACCTGTGGCAATAATTCTTGGTCGCGAAGTAGAGGGGCTTTCAGAACTAGAGTTAAATTTGTGCGATGAAATTTACGAGATCCCAATGCACGGTAAAAAAGAGTCATTTAATGTTTCGGTCGTAGCAGGAATCGCGTTATATCAGATTTCAAAGAATGATTAAAAAATATTTTTTATAATGCTTTTGTTTATTGTATAATAAAGCTAACATGGCAAACAAAAAGAAAACAGTTAAGAAAATAGCAAAAAGCCACAAAACGCAAAAGCGTCAACATCCTAAACATTTCTTGAAAGTTTATTGGCCGTATTTGCCGGTAATCATGGTTGTTATTGCAGGTATGCTTTTCGGAGGAGTAAGACCATCGTCCAGGGTTAATCAGCCAGCTACACTAGCATATTCAACCGAGATGAGTATATCTGCACTGCTTAGTGCTACAAATGCTCAGAGAGCGAGCAATGGACTTGGGCCATTAACATTGAATAGTAAGCTTGATTCGTCGGCTCAAGCGAAAGCCAACGACATGGTGTCAAGAGATTACTGGTCTCATAACACACCTGACGGTCAAGAACCGTGGATTTTCTTTGATTCAGCCGGCTATAGTTACCAGAAGGCTGGTGAAAACTTAGCTTATGGATTTTCGACCAGTGATGCAACAGTTGTTGGTTGGATGAATAGTCCTTCGCACCGAGCAAACATTCTTGATACTTCATATACAGAAGTAGGATTTGGTTTTGCAAATAGCACTAATTTTGTTGGGTCTGGCGAGGAAACAATTGTCGTTGCTCATTATGGATTACCACTAGGCTCAACAACACCTGCACCAACAGCACCAACACAGTCTACTCCAGCACCAGCACCAGAACCCAAGACTCTTAATGCAAATAATCAGCAAAGCCAACCTGTAAATGAAACAGAAACTGCACCTGAGGCTCAAGCCGAAGAGACTCCAGAGGAAAAACCAGATGAACAACCAATAACCACCGAGTCGCCTGTACCAGATGAAACAAACTCAACAAATATAACTAGAATCCAGTCAATTACAGGTGGTAATGCACCATGGAGCGCACTCGCAATAAGTATTCTAGGTTTCTCAGTCGTTACTTTATGGATCTTCAAACATGTAGTGCTTGTAAAGAAATTCTTACTCAGAGGAGAACAGTTTGTAGCGCATCATCCACTCATCGATCTTGGTGTAGTCGTGATTGTTGCGTTAGCAGTATATTTGTCGCAGTCATCTGGTGTAGTTAAATAACACTTTAGTTATTGATGATGGTTATGCTTTAATATTGTTATGCAGAAAGACGCACGATACGATGAAGAGCAGTCTACCGCCAGGCGTGCGAGTGTCTTGGGTATGGATTATACCGACACTTCTCAAATTGCAGACAAACAACTATACAACAAATACTTAACAGTGCCTGAATTAAAGCAATATCGTGCAATACCTCTCTATGCCGATGACCATAATCTAAAGTTCGGTATTACTACCGCAACATCGCAAAAAACGATGCAGATGTTAGTAAATCGATTCATAGACCAACAAGTGACGTTCTCGATAATAAGCGAAGCAGGATATCGTGAATATATAAACCTCTATGATCCGCCTAAAAAAATTGAGTACGAAGACATCAATATAACACGATCAATTGATGAACTAGCGGTCGGCAAGATGTCAGATATACTGTTGCAAGTTAAGCCAGATGATATGCTTGCTTTTCTTGTGCAACAGGCTTTTAGACTTGGTGCTAGCGATATTCATCTGGAGAGTAGGGTCGAAGGTGCTCGAATAAGACTACGAGTACATGGAGTTCTGCATTCGGTTGCAATGTTAAATGAGGATAAATATAGGCAATTACTTTCAGTATTAGCAAGTGCTGCAAATATAAGCACTGGATCACCTGAAGATCAGACCGGACAGATAAATCGAAGTTTTAAAATGGCTACTGGTGAAGAAGTAACGGTAAATTTAAGAGTTGAAACTGTACCAGCAGTTAACGGAATCGATGCTGTTTTGCGGTTATTTAACTTCCGTCCCGAAATGCTTAAAATTGAAAAATTAGGATTAGATGATAAGCAAAGCAAAATAATTAGAGATATTATCTCTCATCCAAGTGGTTTGGTTCTGATAGTCGGTCCTACTGGCTCGGGAAAAACAACTACTCTTTATAGTATTTTAAATGAATTAAATACCGATGAACGAAAAATTATAACCCTCGAGGACCCTGTAGAATATCACATCGAAGGTATTACACAGATTCCAGTTGCCTCAAGACACGGCAAAAGTTTTGCAGATAAATTCAGGGCTGTTATGCGACTCGATCCTGATGTGATTATGGTAGGCGAAATAAGAGACTCAGATACTGCTAAAACAGCCTTGCAAGCAGCTTTAACTGGTCATTTAGTGCTAAGCACATATCATGCTAGTTCAGCAGCGGTAGCAATAACCAGGCTTATGGACGCAATAGGTGAGAATCCATTATATGCAAGTGCTATACGTTTGATACAAGCTCAGCGATTGGTGCGCAGTTTAGATAATAAAACAAAGAGAGAAATTTCAATAAGTCCGGAGCTTAGAAAACATATCGGAAAAATTGTTGACGGTATTGAAGCGGATGTCGATCTTTCATTTTTGTCTGACGTGCATCTGTACGAACCTGGTAGCTCTGAACAAAATCCGTTTGGGTATGATGGACAGTTTGCTATAAGAGAACTTTTGACTATGTCACCAGATATGCAAAAATTATTAACGACGTCTTATAATGGAGTGTCAACCGAAGAAATTGAAAAAGTGGCAGTTAAAAACGGTATGCTTACTATGGAACAGGACGGTATTTTGCGAGCTTTGAAAGGTGACACAACAATCGAAGAAATAACCCGTGTTATCGGATAACGTTAGCTACAGCGCTAACAACACCTGGATCAAAAGGTGATGGAATAATCTTATCGGCTGAAGGTTCAGATACTAAACTTGCCAAAGCTTCAGCTGCTGCTATTTTGTGTTCATCTGTTATTTTAGAAACTCCATTATCAAGCGCACCCCTAAATATACCCGGAAAACCCAAAGCATTATTAACTTGATTCGGATAATCACTTCTTCCGGTTGCAACTACGGAAGCGCCAGCTTTTTTTGCCTCATCGGGTAATATTTCTGGCTCTGGGTTTGCTAATGCGAAAATTACTGGTGAATTGTTCATAAGCTTGACCATATCTTGATTTAGTAAACCACCCTTGCTTAAGCCAATAAAAATATCTGCATCCTTTAAGGCATCTTCGATTTTGCCGGCAGGCTGTTCGTGTGAATAGCTCATTAACAATACTTTTTCTTCGTTGAGATCCTTACGGCTTGGTTCAACAATACCTTTGCTATCTACAACGACAATATTAGGTTTAGCATATTGATAGATTAGTTTAGCAACTGCTACACCGGCTGCTCCTGCGCCTACTAAAACTATTTTGCAATTAGAAAGTTCCTTATCAGTTACTTTGCAGGCGTTAATCAAGCCCGCTAAGACGACTATCGCTGTGCCGTGTTGATCATCATGCATAACAGGAATATCTAATGCTTCCTTGAGTCTTTGTTCTATCTCGAAACATTTTGGTGCAGATATATCCTCGAGGTTTATGCCACCGAAACTGGGAGCTATGGCTTTAACAGTTGCTACAATTTCATCAGCAGTGTGGACATTCAAAACAATTGGTACAGAGTCAATATCAGCAAAGTGCTTAAAAAGCATCGATTTGCCTTCCATTACCGGCATAGCACCCTCAGGTCCGATATCGCCAAGACCCAAAACTGCAGATCCGTCAGATATTACAGCTATTAAATTATTGGTCCATGAGACTTCTTTTAATTTCGACTTATTATCTTTAGCATATAACGAAGCGGCGCCTACGCCGGGTGAATAGAATAATTTTAGAGTATCTTTAGTAACTTCACCTCTTAATGAAGTCGAGATTTTGCCTTTTAAATTTTTGTGTAATTCTATTGCTTGTTCGTATATATCCATTGTTTTAGTATATACCAGCCTAATACAGAATTAGCATTATTATATTTAAGTCTTTTAATCTTGTGCGAGAACTGTTATAATACTGTAAATCGAAATTCAATTAGAGGAAAGAACAAATGAATTCTGTAATTAAAGACTATGAAAACACGTTTAAGAAAAAGGCTGTTGTTGATGTTCGCAGTGGTGATACGGTTAGAGTGCACCAGAAAATCAAGGAAGGCAACAAGGAGCGTATTCAGGTATTTGAGGGTGTCGTAATAAAGACTAGCCGAAAAGGTAGCCACACATCTAGTATTACTGTCAGAAGGATTTCAGGTGGAGTTGGTGTGGAAAAAAGCTACCTAGTACATAGTCCATTAGTTACTAAGGTTGAAGTTACAAAAAGAGGTAAAGTACGTAGAAATTACTTGACCTATATGCGTGAACTTCGAGGTAAAGCTACAAGATTAACTGGAAAAGATTTCGATCGTTCAGCAGTTAACGACATTCATGATGAGGAAGCAGAAAAAGCTGAAGCCGAGGCAAAAGCAATAGCAGAAGCAGAACATGCAAAACTTGAAGCTGAAAAAGCCAAAGAGCAAGCTGAGTTAGAAAAGAAACAAGCTGAAGTTGAAGCAGCTCACAAAGCAGCTGAATAGAATTTAGAAGTTGAATTATAGATTATATAAGAGGTAGTACTGTAATTTTTTATGATTTTTAATTCTAAAATCTTGATTCCTTAATCTATAATCATACTTATGATTGGTGTAGATGAAGTTGGGAGGGGAGCTTGGGCAGGCCCTCTTTTGGTAGTAGCAGTTCGGCTAAAAAGCGGTAAGTCATTGCCTAAAGGTTTGCGAGACTCCAAGAAACTTTCTAAGAAAAAACGGGATTCATTAGCTAGTAAAATAATTGAGGTTTGTGATGTAGGTGATGGATGGGTTTCGTCAGATGTAATAGATAGTTTAGGATTGTCTGTTGCGCTCAAGAGTGCTTGCCTACTTGCTGTATTAAAACTTGACGCTCGAAATGATGAATCTATTATTCTAGACGGAAATGTAAATTATTTTAAAGACACTCATTACAAAAAAGTATCAGTTAAGATTCGAGCAGACGACACCGAGCCGATTGTCTCGGCTGCGTCAATAGTCGCTAAAGTAGCACGAGATAAGTACATGATCGATTTATCGGAAATTTATCCAAAGTTCGGCTTCGATAAACATGTTGGGTACGGCACAAAACTACATAGGGAAAATTTAAAGAAGTACGGAACGACTAAGATACATCGTTTCAGTGTTAAACCAATACGTGATTTAATAGCTTTATGAATACAACCGAAATTGGTCAGCGTGCCGAACAATCAGTGGCTAATTATTTAGTAAAGAGTGGCCATAAAAT
Source organism: Candidatus Saccharimonadota bacterium (assembly GCA_020428465.1). Taxonomy (GTDB): domain Bacteria; phylum Patescibacteriota; class Saccharimonadia; order Saccharimonadales; family SZUA-47; genus JAGQMY01. Next base: position 22,175 of record JAGQMY010000035.1, on the reverse strand, counting down.
TGTCGCAAGAAATTGGAAGAACAGATATTGCGAAATTGATATTGTTAGTAAAACTAAAAAATGTGTATATTTTACTGAAGTTAAATATCGTTCAAGTAGCGATTGGGGGAGCGGTCTAGACTATATAACTCCTAAAAAACTTAAGCAGATGAAATTTGCTGCAGAATATTGGCTAGTTGAGAATGCCTGGACTCGTGAAGTTGCATTGCAGGCAGCGGAAGTTGATAATTCATTTAATATAAAATTAATTGATATCTAGGCTTTTAAACCATTTTAGAGCAGACTCACTATCGCGTTCGCGCCAAGCATTATTAGTTTCAATAATTTCGAGACCCTGATTATAAGAGCGCTTGAGTCCTGGTTCCATATGCTTACTAAAAAACTCTTTATATTCCTCTAAATGAGAAGTACTGGCAAAATTCCGAGCCGCGTAAACTGGTGTTCGATAGAAACTTAGATCTGTTCCGTTTCGCATTTTTAACCAGTCCCAGTTAGCCTGAAGCCACTTCCAGGTTGCTTCACGTGAGTATCTATTCATAAAACTATATGCTATCCAGTAACCAATATCTTGTAATCTTATCAGGTCAGTTTTCATTAACTTAAGAACTTCTTTTATAATTTCAGGTTGCTTAAATGAGGTCAATGCTGAAGTTAAAGAGAGCTTTTCATCGTTGGATGTAGATTTCTTGTAAAGTTCTAGTAATTGTTCATATTCATTCTTGCCACCAGTTCTTGCTATGGTGTCATAAACTATCGTTCGTAAATCAGGATCTAAGTGCACGTTATCATTAATTTTTTTGTCATATAATTCTCTGCATTTGTCTAATACGGTAATTTCATCCGCCGATGTCGATAGTCCGATTATCAACGGTCGAAGTAATGAATCTAGATGTGATTCATTTTTTAATTTACTCCAACCTAATTTTATTAATTGTGATTTTGTTAAATCACGCACAAAAGGCTTCATCAAATCCCGCAGTTCTTCATCGTGATCACTCTTAGATAGATAATTTTTAATGCTTCCTAGTGACGAAGCTATTATTTCCCAGACTGCTAAGCTTGTTTCATTACGATAATTTTGGAGTAAGTCTAAATACTCAGCGACGTTTTGGTAGCCAGCTCGTGTAATCTCGAAACTATCAGATAGTAATCCCATGCGTTCTATGTCGTCTAGATCACCTTTTTTAATAGCTTGAAGTTGTTTTTGCTGAAGTTGATGTGAGTAATTTACACGATAAAAACCAGTCTGCTCGTTATTTATCTTTATCGGTATTTCTTTTGATGTGAGCGGAATATTTGTTATCTTTTTTGTTATTAGGGCTTTTTCAATACCGCTACAAAGAAGTGGGATTGGCCAAAGGTTACTATCATTTCTTTCAGTGCTTTTAGGATTTGTGACAAATCTATTTTGCTTAACTACTAAATGATCATTTATAAACTCAATATCAACAATTGGGTAGCCTGATTGTGAAGTCCAGGCACCCATGAAGTTTTTAACTGGTTTTCCGGTGACGTCCTCTAAGGCTTGCCAAAGGTCGGTAGTACTAGCATTTGAATAAGCATACTTTTTAAGGTAGTGTCGTAAACCTTGTTTAAAAGCATCAGGCCCTAGGTAGTTATAAAGCATATGAATGACGCTACCACCTTTTTGGTAGCTTATAATATCGAAAATAGTACGAATTTCGTCAGGGTGATGAACCTCAACTTCAATGGGGTGAGTATACTCTAGGGAGTCTGCTTTGAGTGCTGATTGTTGTTCGTCGACAGTGAATTGTCTCCATACATGCCATTCAGGGAATAGGTGATCAACTGCAAGATACTCCATCCAGCTGGCAAAGCCTTCATTGAGCCACAAATCTGTCCACCAGCGCATAGTTACAAGGTTGCCAAACCATTGATGTGTTAGCTCGTGAGCAACAACTATAGCTATGTACTGTTTCGTACTCAAGGACGTGTTTTTGTCGCACAATAGCAATTGCTCACGAAACGTTATGAGTCCCCAGTTTTCCATCGCGCCACTTGCAAAATCAGGCAAAGCCACAAGATCACATTTCGGCAATGGAAAAGGAATATCATAGTAATCCTCATAAAATTCCATCGCATCAACTGCAGTCTTCAGCGCAAAATCTGCACCGCTAATTAAATCTGGTACTGAATAAACTCTAATTTTTGTATTAGTCTTTGTCACTGCTTCTTTCCATTTGAGCTCTCCAACTACGAAGGCTAACAAATAAGTACTCATAATCGGTGTTTTTCTAAAAGACGTAATTGAAGTTGGTCCATTATTCTTAACGGATTCTACCTCGTCATTACTTATAGCTGTTTCGTCTGAACTGTGCTCTAAAGATAATTTGAAAATCGCTTTTGCCTCAGGCTCGTCAATGCAGGGGAAAGCATCGCGGGCATGATGGCTTTCGAATTGAGTCGCTATAAGTTGCTTTGGATCGCCTTTATGGTCTGAAAAATTACATGGATAAATCCCGTCCATGTTATCTGTTATAGTGCCACTATATTCGATTTCAATAGTATAATTACCTGCATAAATTGTTGAATCGGTATGTATCCTAAGCTCATTCAACGACTTATGATTTAATAATCTTGATATTTTTATCTCAGATTGCTTATTTTTTTTATCTATATGTGTTAGTTTTACTGATGCAATTCTTAAACGGTTTTGATGAAGAGTAATGCGCTTGCTAGGTCGTCCAGTTTTCTTACCGGTTATTGTGACTTTACCTTTAAAAGATTTCTTATCTTGAGACAAGCTTATAAACAAATCATATTCAGAAGGTTGAAATTGTTTGTATAATCTATTTACATTTTTGCTCATAATTACAATTATTATATCTTATCGGTATGCTATTTTGTCGTAATAACTAGCAATATTTTTACAGTTATGCTATTATTTAAGAGTCAGATCCGGCCTAGTGTGGTCGGATTTATTCATTTAAGAGGGATATTAATAAAATTAGAAAGGAAAGCAGAAGTGCTCTTTATTAAAAAGAGCAGTCCGTGTAAAAAACATTTTGCCCGGCGCTATGAGATAAATTTTAGTTTAAACTCATGAAATCTGCGACAGTTATATGGATTTTGATATAAAACAATTAGCCCAGGCAATGAAAATTATTGCTGAGGAAAAAAACTTGCCTGAAGACTTGGTTCAAGAAATCGTTGAAACAGCACTAGCATCAGCCTATAAGAGAGATTACGGTAACAGAGATCAAGAAGTACGAGTGGCTGTAAATTTAAACACAGGCGCAGTCGATGTATATATTCAGAGAGAAGTTGTTGAGTCTGTTGAAGACGAAAACACCCAAATTTCTCTAGCTGAAGCAAAAAAGAATAAGAAAGATGCCAAAATTGGTGATATCGTTGAGCAATTCGTAGAAGTTAAGACCTTTGGTCGAGTAGCTGCTCAAACTGCAAAACAAGTTATCATGCAGAGGTTACGTGACTCAGAAAGAGAAGTTGTGATCGCAGAATATGAAGACAAAGTAGGTCAGCTTGTTAATGGAATTGTGAGTCGTGTAGAGAATCGTCTAGTAAGAGTTGAGGTAGGTAAAGCTCAGGCAATTATGCCAGCAAGCGAGCAAAGTTCAGCTGAGCGATATTTCCCTGGCCAAAGACTTAAACTCTACCTAAAAGAAATTGAGAAGGGTTTCAGAGGACCACAATTAATAGTTAGTCGAGGTTCATCTGAACTAGTGAAGCAACTATTCTTTGCTGAAGTGCCTGAAATGGAAAGCGGTGCCGTAGAGATGAAAGCTATTGCCAGAGAAGCCGGTGTGAGAACGAAACTAGCAGTACATTCAACAGTACAAGGTGTAGATCCAGTAGGAACGTTTGTAGGTGGTCATGGAACTCGAGTCAATGCTGTAGTTAGTGAAATCGGCGATCAAGAGAAGATAGATATTGTCGTATGGGATGACAACCCAGAAGTATTTATTGCAAGCGCGTTGAGTCCTACGAAAGTAAAAAGCGTAGTTATTGATGAAGCAAGTAAACGCGCTAAAGTGGTTGTAAATGAAGACCAATTAAGTGTTGCAATCGGAAAAGGTGGACAAAACGTGCGCTTAGCGAGTAAATTAACGGGCTATGAAATTGATATAAATGCAGTTAAGGGTGCAAATGACGAAGTTAAATCGGAAGCACCAGCGCCTCTTACAGTAGATAAAGTACAGAAACCTAAGTTGAAGCGAAAATCAGATCTAGAAAACTCATTACTTTCAGCTATCGATGAACACGGCGAATAATAAAAAATAATTTAAAAATAAGCATTAACTAAAAATTAAAGTTAATGAGACTATGGAAGAGCACGAAATAGAAAGAATATTGCGTGAAGGTAGGCAAAATTATTGCCAGATTGTTCTAGCATCTGTTTATTTACGAATAAATGACAAGTCTGCACACGAAGACCTAGTTGCAGAGTTAGATTTTGTTGAGCAGAGTCGATTGGGTGATGATCCATATTCTTCCAGTTGTGGTATTTCTGTTGATGGATTAGCTTACGTTTGCAAAAATCCAATCGAAAGGTGTGGAGCTCGCGAATTACCTAGGATTTAGCACTCGGTATTGACGAGTGCTAATTTGCTAATATATAATTGTACACATGAATCCAAATGACGATTTTCAAGAATTTCTACATCATCTAAGCGATAATGCATTGCAAAGTTTACGTCACGCAGACGGCATAGCAAGGGCTACAGGAAGTGCTTATGTAGGCACGGAGCATTTATTGTTAGGTATTTTAGCTCAGGAAAGTTCAATGGGAGCAAAGATTCTGTCCCAGAATGGTGTGACTTTGGATAAAGCTCGTTTAGCGATGAATCTTTCTGTAAAAAAAGAAAATCTAATGTCTGGTATGGGTGCTAAAGGACTTAGTGAAGCTGCTAAATTAACTCTAAAAATGAGCTGGGAAATTGCACAAGAATATGCACAAGAAACATGCGGAACAGAGCATATTGTCTTTAGTATATTGAGCCAGAAAAATGCCAGTGCTACCGTTTTGTTAAGGAATATGAACGTTAGAGTTGATGATCTGCTGGCTGAGCTAGAACAGATAATGACCCGCCAAAGTTATGAAAGCAACGAAAATGGCGGCATAGGGACTAAAAGACGTAAAAAAGGTAAAAAAACACTTCTTGAACAATACTCAACGGATTTAACTGCAGAAGCAAAGGCTGGCAAACTTGATCCAGTAATTGGGCGTGAAGTTCAGATTAGACGATTAGTTACAATTCTAAATCGACGAACAAAAAATAACCCAGTTTTGATTGGAGAGCCGGGAGTTGGTAAAACAGCAATAGTCGAGGGTGTCGCACAAAGAATTATTGCTGATGACGTACCAGACGCGTTAATAGATAAAAGAATACTTATACTTGATTTGGCTGCTATGATCGCCGGAACTAAATACCGTGGAGAATTCGAAGACCGTTTGAAAAAAGTTATGCAAGAGCTCGAAGCAGATAAGAATTTAATTGTTTTTATCGATGAAATACACCAATTAGTAGGAGCAGGGTCGGCCGAAGGTTCGATGGATGCGGGCAACATATTAAAGCCAGCTTTAGCTCGAGGGCGGATTCAGCTTATCGGCGCAACTACAACTTCGGAGTATACGAAATATATCGAGAAAGATGCTGCATTAGAACGACGTCTCCAGCCAATAATGGTACCAGAATCAACCGAACAGGAAACGTTAGCAATATTACGTGGTTTGAAAAAGCACTACGAAGACTTCCATTCAGTAACTATTGATGACGAAGTACTTGTAGATACAGTAAATCTAGCAGCGCGCTATATCCAGGATAGGTATATGCCTGATAAAGCAATTGATTTGCTAGATGAAGCGGCGGCACATCTAAGGGTCGATAAAGGTAAAACTCCTCCTAAACTTAGAGAGCTATCAAAAGAGCTCAAACTAGTTCAAGTTAGAATTGACGATGCTGTTGATGCCGAGGATTACGAACAAGCTGCCAAAGAAAAGCAACGAGCAAGCCAAATAGAGTCAGAAATAAAAGAATTAGAGAAGTCTAATTCTAATGCAAAACGAATTAAATTAACCAGCGATGACATTGCTGATGTTGTTTCTAGGATGACCGGTGTGCCCGTTAGCAAAGTTATACGTTCAGAGGTATCATACCTGTTAAATCTAGAGAAAAACCTAGAAAAGCATATTATCGGTCAGCCTGAAGCTGTTGAAGCAGTATCTAAAGCACTCAGACGAAGTCGTAGTGGCGTATCTAGCGGTAAAAGGCCAATTGGATCGTTTATTTTCATGGGTCCTACAGGAGTCGGTAAAACAGAGCTAGCACGTAAGATTGCAAGTGAATTTTTCGGTAATGAGGATGCTCTTGTAAAAATTGACATGAGTGAGTTCTCAGAAAGGCACACCACAGCAAGACTCGTTGGAGCTCCAGCCGGCTACGTGGGCTACGAAGAAGGTGGTCAATTAACTGATAAAATACGTCGTCAACCATATAGTGTCGTACTATTCGATGAGATAGAAAAAGCACATCCAGAAGTGTTCAATATGCTACTTCAGATTTTAGAAGACGGTACTTTAACAGATGCCAAGGGACGAAAAATTAACTTTAGCAATACAGTAGTAATCATGACTAGTAACATCGGTGCAGACAAATTGCAGAAAGGTGTATCACTAGGATTTAGTGCAGAGGATAGAAACTCGGCAGACAGTAGCAGTGAAAGCACGCATGAAGCTAACAAAGAAGAAGTTAAATCTGAGCTCCGTAAGATTATGAGGCCTGAGCTACTTAACCGAATTGATAAAGTCGTAGTATTTAAGCCATTGAGCAAGACCGACACAGTTAAAATTGTCGATCTATTAATCAATGAGCTTAATTCAAGACTTGTCAGAAAGGGTGTAGCCGTAGAGCTTACTAAAAATGCCAAAGAGCTATTAGTCGAAAAAGGTTATGATGATAAGAACGGAGCTCGACCATTACGCAGACTAATTCAGGACGAGATTGAAGATGTTATAGCTGACAAATTGATATCAAGTGAACTTACTAAAGGCGATATATTAAACATCGATACTAAAGCCTCCAAGCTAGTATTCAAGAACAAAAAAGAAAAAGTCCAGCTAAACAAAAAATAAACATTTAAAACGGTAACCTAGGTTTATTTGCTAAACTATAGGTAATGAAAAAAGCGCTAAAGCTAACAAGCATTTTTGTAAGTATAGGTTTACTTGGATTAGCATTTTTAGCAGTTCTAAATATCCAGAATATTGCTGACTGGTTTGCGCTTAAGAATTATCAACCAACTTCTGAAATAGCAAATTTAGCTACAGAGAGTGGTATGAATGATTATGGACGGCGGCTTTTCTATGTATATAAACCAGCTTTATTAGATAAAGCCGAATTCGGTAAAAGTTGTCAAGTTGATGAAATTACCATAGTTCTAGGGTGCTATATATCCAGAAAAAACATATATCTGTTTGATGTAAAAGAACCTAAGCTTAATGGCGTTGAGCAAGTAACATCGGCTCACGAAATGCTTCACGCTGCCTATGATCGTCTTAGCCCAAAGGATAAAGACTATGTTGATTCACTACTGCAAGATGCCTATAGCCGAGTAACTGATGAACGCATCATAAAAAACGTTGAAAGTTATAGATCACGAGATCCTTCAGTAATTAGTAATGAGCTTCATTCTATATTAGGTACTGAAGTTCGCACTTTACCCAAGGAGCTTGAGGAGTACTATAAACGGTATTTTACTAACAGGCAGTCAGTTGTTAGTTTGGCAGAGGCTTATGCAAGCGAATTTCAAACTCTAATAGATAAAGTTTCTGAGTACGATGACAAACTAAGTCAACTTAACGGACAAATTAGTAGGCTAGAAGCTGATCTTGAAATTCAGAGTAAGTACCTTGAATCTGAAAAAAATAGAATAAATAATTTGCAAGCAGAACCATCTCAGTATAATTCTGAAGTAAGCGCGTTTAATAAAAAAGTCAATGCTTACAATAGCCAGATAGAAACTGTAAAAAATTTGATAAATCAGTATAACACTATGGTTGCAGAACGTAATGCCATAGCTGCCCAAGAAGTGCAATTAATGCAAGCTATCGACACGAGAATTACAGAACTGTAAACTATAGGTAATGGTAAAGAAGCCTAAATCCAAATTTGTCTGCAATGTTTGCGGAAATTCACAGAGTGCTTGGAGTGGAAAATGTCCACAGTGTGGAGAATGGAATACATTTGAGGAAGTCCTAGATTCCTCTAAGAGTTTAGGAAATAAATCTGGTCAAGGTATGCCCTTAAAATCAATAAGCATAGATACAAAATTGTATACAGATTTACAAAAAAGAATAAATACTAACGACCCACAACTTGACAATGTTCTTGGTGGCGGTGTAGTGGCAGGAAGTATAATTTTGCTTGCTGGGCAACCGGGTATAGGAAAAAGTACCTTGCTCACGCAAATAGCGAATAACGTGGCTAAAGATAAATCTGTATTATATGTCAGCGGTGAAGAGTCAGAGCATCAGGTACTATCGCGAGTAAAAAGATTATTAAAAACTCCTTCAAAACTTCAGATTGCGTCATCGACTTGTACAGATGACATCGCAAGTACAATTTTGCAAGGTGAGTTTAGTCTAGTTATTGTTGATTCAATACAAACGATTGCGTGTAATGATATTGCCTCGTCTCCTGGCTCGGTCAGTCAAATAACGAATTCTACCAACCTCCTTTCTCAAGCGGCTAAGAAAAGCAATACAGCTATGATAATTGTTGGTCACGTTACTAAAGAAGGTTCAATTGCTGGACCTAAATTACTAGAACATAGCGTGGATGTTGTCTTGCAATTAGAGGGTGATAGATACGGTGGATTCAAAATACTGCGTTCAGTAAAGAACAGATATGGTTCAACTAATGAATCAGCAATTTATGAAATGAAAGACAGTGGTTTGGTAGAAGTAGAAAACCCTTCTGCTGCACTGCTTGAACAAAGAATGGTAACAGATGGTTCTATTGTATTGGCCAAAATGGAGGGTACAAGACCTTTGTTGGTTGAAATCCAAGCTTTAGTCAATACAACGAGCTACGGCTATCCTAAAAGAGCAGCAAGCGGGTTTGATCTTAATAGGTTAAATTTATTAATCGCAATGTTAGAGCGGAGGACTAAATTAAAATTGGCCGATAAGGATATTTATATCAATGTTGTTGGTGGAATTGACGCAAACGAACCAGCTGCAGACTTGGCGGTATGTATGTCGATAGCCTCAGCTTCGAAGGGGATGCAGTTAAAGAAAAATGCAGTTGTTTTTGGTGAGCTAGGTTTAAGCGGTGAAGTTAGGCATGTACCCTTCATTGAGAAAAGACTAGCGGAAGCACGAAAACTAGGATTTGAAATTGCTATTGGCCCGAAGACCAGCATCAAAGGTCAACAAAAAGATTATTTCCAAGCGTCTGATATTAGAAATGCTTTAAATAGCTTTTTAGAAAAAGACTAAATTAATTTTAAACTGTTGTGGTAGCAGTTCTGGTTCTGGTTAGTGAGAGTGTGCGCAAACTATCCATATATGTTGTCGGTGCGACTTCGAAATCAACATCGATTGAATCCTGCGCCTCATATAATGCGCTATCAGACACGTATGCTGTTACGGTCGCTGTTGTTGATAGAGAAGAAGTATATGAGAATTGATAGGTCCCAGGGGCAGAAATATCTATTGCTCCATCCGGTATAACGCTACCATCTATGCTAACATTTAATTTACCCAAGAATTTATCAGATCCAATGGCATGTGTTCCTGCGCCAACAGTAACGTCGAATGTGTAGCTTCCGTTTCCATTATCGTAGGACGCGATTGATACACTTGGCTTAATATCGTCACATTTGTGTATATCGTCTTGGTCGGTTGTATTGGTAGAAGAGCTATAGAATGGATCGCTTGAGTACTGGGCTGCATTTCCGTCGCTTACTTCCTCAATTGCTAATGGTGGTGTACATTCTGTAGCGATTTTTTCACTAACTTTGTCTTTTTTGATCTTTTCGTTAGGGTTACCGCCGGCAGGACGCTTATACCATGATGGGAACAGATCTGTGCTAGGGCTAGGAAATACTGCGGCGCCGTTCATGTTTGGCCGTGTACCAATTACATAAGCTGGTAATGTTTGAATTCCAGCCGGTCTAACTCGTTCTACCGGAGTTAAGCTTTCATGTGCTCTTTGCATGAAATTAGTCCATATAGGCTGAGTCATGGTTTCCATAAATCCACACATTCCCTCACGTCGAGAGGATGCACAATAAGGGTTGCTAGTGTGGTGCCCAACCCACACACCTGCAGCGTATTTTGTAGAAAAGCCCATCAACCAACCATCTTTACCGTCGTTTGTAGTTCCAGTTTTTAATGAAAAATTCCAGCCTTTATAACGATGTGATTTTCGGCTCATATAACTTGCATTCGGGTCAGCCATCATGTCGGCAACTATATAAGCAGCTTCTGGGCGAACAACTTGCTCTCCAGCCGATGGTTGCCACTTCAGACTGCTTATTGATTTACCTTTTGAATCGAAAACTTCCATGATGAAAGTTTGTGGAATTTTATTACCATTACGTGAAATAGTAGCGTATGAATGGACGTGACGGTCTAAATGCAGGTAAGCTCCGTCTCCAATCGCTGAAGAGGCGTAACAAGTAGATTCATTTTCAGGAGTTTTATCTTTTCCTGGCTCATAACACTTATAGCCATCTCCACCTTGTTCGTTCTGTAGTCCAAGCTTATTAGCAACTTCTATAGTTTTATCGACGCCAACAGCTAACATTGCTTTAACGGCTGGAACGTTTCTAGAGCCACCTAATGAATACCTTAATGTTAGGGGTCCTGGGTATTTGAAATCATAATCCTGAAGACAATTACCGCCCTTGTTTATCCCTAGTGTTTTAACAGTACATGGGTAACCTTCGAGTGGACCCTGAGCATCGTACATTACTGAACCGGCTCCTGCATTCTCAGTATTGTCTATTAGTGAAATATAATCATAAGGCTTAAAACTTGAACCTGGTGGGAGTGGACGCTGAGCAAAATTAAACTGACCGGCTCTTGATTCATCATTGAAATCTGCTCCTCCAACCATTGCGACAACTTGCCCAGTCTCAACATCTTCGGCTACAAAAGCGGCTGTGTCGCCACTTTGTCGGATTACTTGTTTCATGCCGTTTGCTACTTCTTCTTCAGCTATTTTTTGAAGATTTAAATCTACTGTAGTATTAACTTTCCAGCCACCTCTGTTATAGGTAGATTCACTCAGACGGGTTTCAAGTTCGCTCTTAGCAGCCATTACAAAGTACGGTGCAATAATACCAGTAAATTTAGTCGGTTGACGTTCATGTACAGTTGCAACAGTATCGATTGCCTTAGCTGTGTCGCGCTGTTCAGCTGTTATATAGCCCATTTCAGCCATTACATCTAGTACATAATGTTGGCGAGCAAGAAGCTCGTCATGATCATAATATGGCCCGTATGGCGAATATACTGGAGGTGATTTTGGTATTGAGGCTAGCAGTGCTGCTTCATCTAAAGTTAAATCTTTTGCAGACTTGGCAAAGTATGTTTGGGCGGCAATTTCCGCTCCGTATTCAATTGGGCCGTATGGTGCTGCGTTTAAGTAACCAGTTAGAATCTCGTCTTTGGTATAACTTCTCTCGAACTCAACTGCTAAGATAAGCTCTTTTATCTTACGGGTTATAGTTTTATCGGTTGAAAACCCTTCAGTCGTGAGCTTAACCAACTGCTGAGTAATAGTGGATCCACCTTGTGTTGAACCCCCAAAAGCATTGTTCCAGGCTGCTCGACTTATACCCTTAACATTAAAGCCGTTGTGATTATAGAAATCACGGTCCTCTATGGCTACTGTTGCTTGTTTTAGGTAGTCGGCGATTTTTTCGGATTCTACGGGTACTCGTTTGACTTTGTCGTAATCTTCCCATAATAAAGTGCTACCAGTTCGGTCATAATACTGAATGCTACCCCCGATGTTATTACCAGATATATCACGTAGATTTGGTAAATCCTTTCTGAAATACGCAAAAAGTCCAGCTAAGAATATAAAACCGACAGCGAAGCCAATTCCAGTAAGCTTCAATGCCATATATAGTCCATCACGACTGAACCAATACTTTGCTAAACGCTTAGGGTGAAGTCGAAATAGTATTCTCTTTAAACGACCTTTCGGCATATCTTTAAGTCGTTCTGCTTTTCGAAGTGCTTTCGCATCCTTTCGGGCTTTGCTTTTCTCCGATAAGGTCCTATTTAATTTGATAGTTTTACCAGATTTAGTAACAAATTTATTGCCTTTTACGCGTCGCTTAAGAGAACGGCGTTTGCCGCTTAGATCAGGCTCTTTAGAAGTTGCTGACATTTATGATTTCTAACTCCTTTATCAGGTCATTATACAATTTTGATACCCTTTTCAACAAGCAAGCGCTTAAAATTGAACCCAATATAACTTGAGCAAATAAACAGATGTAGCTATACTAGAACCCATGAATTTAAGTGAAGAGTTAAAATGGCGTGGTTTTGTAAATCAAACCACAATCAAAGATTTTACAACCCTAGATAATTCAATTATTACATTTTATTGGGGTGTAGATCCTAGCGCCGATTCAATGCAGATTGGTAATCTTGCAGCAGGTATGATGGCTCGTGCGTTCATGAAGCATGGACACAAAGCAGTACTTCTCGTAGGTGGTGCAACCGGGATGATTGGTGATCCGGACGGTAAAGCACAGGAAAGAGATTTGTTGAGTTTAGAACAAATTGAAAAGAACAAAACTTCAATTGCAAATCAGTACAAACAAATTTTTGATGGGATGGAATTCACGATAGTCGATAATTATGATTGGTTTAAGAGTATAAATTATCTAGATTTCTTACGTGACGTCGGTAAACATGTACCAATGCGCACGATGCTAGGACGAGAATTTGTACAAACAAGACTATCAGAAGAAGGTGCTGGTATCAGTTATGCTGAGTTTAGCTATTCGTTAATTCAAGGTTATGATTTCTTGCATTTGTACAATAACCACGGTGTTACTTTGCAAATATGTGGAGCAGATCAATGGGGTAACAGTATCGCAGGTGTTGATCTAATTAGGCGTATCTCCGGCGGTGAAGCTCATGTCTGGTCTACACCTTTAATAATAAACAAAGCGACAGGAAAAAAATTCGGTAAAACTGAAGGTGGTGCAATTTGGCTAGATTCTAATAAAACCTCTGTATTTAAATTTTATCAATTCTGGATAAATGTCGATGACGAAGGTGTCGAAGATTATATGAAGGTTTATACAGACTTAGATAAAACGACTATAGAAGATATTATTTCGCAACATAACGAAGATAAAAGTGCCAGACTAGCACAAAAGCGGCTAGCATTCGAAGTAACAAAAATAGTTCATGGAGAAGAAAGAGCAGAATCAGTTAGGAGAGTGAGTGATGTTTTATTTGGTTCTGCCGAGTATTCAACTCTAAGCGAGCTAGATTTTGCCGAACTTAAGTCGGAACTATTATGCAAAGCTGTAAGCAGTGGAGAAAACTTAACGGATGTTCTAATTAAAGCAAATTTAGCTAGTTCTAAAACAGAAGCCAGAAGATTTCTCGAAGCTTCGGCAATATATATTAACGGCTCGCAATTACCACTCGAGAAAGACAGAATAGAAGCTGATGATTTTATCCACGGCTTCGCTGTTATTCGTAGGGGTAAAAATTTAACTGCATTGCTAGAACTGGAATAAATCTGCTAATCTAGAGCGATATGGTAAAAAACAAGAAAACATTAGAACGAGCTGATCAATACAACGATCCAAATCATAATTATTTAAAATATTGGGAAGGACGTGAGTATGAGCATGCGGCTGAAGAAATGGCAATTGCGCGCTTACTCAGGGGCAAAAATTTTAAAAAAGCAGTAGATGTCGGCGGAGGATATGGGCGCCTTTCAGTTTTCTTACGAAATTTCTCTGATGAAGTAGTACTTGCTGAGCCTTCTAAACAGCAGTTAGATATCGCTGAGGAATTTTTAAAAGGTAAACCAAAAGTAATAGCTAAGCAAGCTAGAGCCGAAGAGTTACCATTCAATGATGAAGAGTTTGATTTAGCTATGGTTGTTAGGGTATTGCATCATTTACCAGATCCGGTTCCGGCATTTCAGGAAATTTATCGTGTATTAAAAAAAGACGGTATATTCTTGCTAGAATTCGCTAATAATGCACATTTTAAGAATAAGCTCAAATATGCATCGAAATTGAAAAAAATACCTACAGAACCTGTCGACATAAGAAGTCTAGCTAACAAGAAAAAAGATGAGATACCTTTTGTAAACCACAACCCTGCTACTGTTAAAAAACAATTAGCGCAAATTGGGTTTAAACTCGAAGCATCGCTTAGCGCATCTAATTTTAGATCATCAACATTCAAGAAATTGTTCGGCAGTAAAGCATTATTGAGACTAGAAAAATACACTCAGAAACCTTTGTCTAAGGTGCATTTTGGTCCTAGCACAGTGTTTCTTCTTAGAAAAGTTTAATTGATACTTCAATTCATCAATTAACGTGGCATACTATTACTATGCTAAGTTTGGAGCAAATTAAAGGAATTGGACCAAGCTCGATCAAACTCCTGAATAAAATAGGGATTAAGAGCGTAGAAGATTTAATAAATAATATTCCTAGAAAATATGAAGACTACTCTAACGTATTAAAAATATCAAAAATTAGACCCGGATCAGTTACGATAAAAGCTCGGATTCATTCAGTAACAAAAAGGTATAGTCGTAAAGGTCTACATATGACTGAAGCGCTGGCAAGTGATGACAGCGGTAGCGTAAAACTTATGTGGTTTAATCAACCATATAGAGCGTCATCGTTAAAAAAAGACGAAGATTATTATATTAGTGGTGAGTTTGCGCCTAGCTATAAATATCTAAGCATTCAGAATCCTTCTGTTGAATTGGTTAGTTCTTTTCCAATAAATACTGCAAGGATCGTCCCGCAGTACAAGTTAACAAAAGGACTGAGCAGTAACAATATTCGCAAATTTACTAAACTAGCCTTTGATAAAACAAAAATTAATGAAACTTTACCTAACTGGCTGATCGAAGAATATTCACTGATTAGTAGAGATAAAGCATTATTTCATATGCATTTTCCGAGCACCTTTAAAGATATGGATGAAGCAAAAAAACGAATTGGATTTGAAGAAGTATTTGAATTATCTCTAGCAAGCGAATTGAATAAGCGGGAATTTTCTAAAAATAACGGACTAAAGATACCGATATCAGAAAAAGAAATTGTGGAATTCGTAAGTAAGCTTCCGTACAAACTTACGGATGACCAACGCAAAGCCACATGGCAAATTCTGCTAGATATGAGCTCTGGAGTACCAATGAATCGACTTCTAGAAGGAGATGTTGGTTCGGGTAAAACAATAGTAGCGTTAATTAGTGCTATAAATGCATTGAATTCAGGTTATCAAACAGCAATTATGGCTCCAACAGAAATACTAGCCTCGCAACACTTTAATACAATTAAAAATTTGCTACCAAACAAGCTCAAAGATAAAGTTATATTGTTAAGTGGGCAACTAAAGTTAAACGATAAGAAAAAAGCCCAAGCAGAAATTGAAAATGGCAAATCTCTGATCATAATCGGCACGCATGCATTAATACAAGATAAAATTAAATTCAAGAATTTAGGTTACGTAGTAATAGACGAACAACATCGCTTTGGTGTAGAGCAAAGAAAATTATTGCAGTCTAAAGCAGATGTTATGCCTCACGTTTTAAATATGAGCGCGACTCCTATACCTCGTAGCATTGCCCTTACACTATACGGTGAGCTTGAAATCACAATTTTAGCCGAGAAACCAGCTGGAAGGCAAACTGTTAATACTGAAGTTATTAATCCTGAACAAAGACTAAACTTATACAAATCACTTGATAGCAAACTAGCAAATGGTGAACAGACGTTTATAGTTTGCCCGCTTATTACGGACGATGTTACAGCAGGGCGCTCACTAAGCGTTGAAAATATATCTAAACAAGTTAAGCAATGGTTACCTAAACATGAAATAACG
This sequence comes from Candidatus Saccharimonadota bacterium, assembly GCA_020428465.1. Classification (GTDB taxonomy): domain Bacteria; phylum Patescibacteriota; class Saccharimonadia; order Saccharimonadales; family SZUA-47; genus JAGQMY01. Next base: position 6,076 of record JAGQMY010000035.1, on the reverse strand, counting down.
GTTATTCACGGGAAAATGAAATCTGAGGAAAAAGATAAGATAATGCATGACTTTAAAAATGGGGCAATTAAAATTCTGGTATCAACTACTGTTATCGAAGTTGGAGTTGATATACCTAACGCCACGACAATGATAATCGAAGGAGCGGACAAATTTGGGCTGGCGCAGTTACATCAACTCAGAGGGCGCATTGGTAGGGGCGATAAACCAGGTGCATGCTATTTAATACCCACAGATAGTGATGGTTTTAGTCGTAGGTTAAAGTATATCGAGAAAATATATGACGGTTTCAAATTAGCGGATTATGATTTAGAGATGCGTGGACCGGGTGCGATTTACGGTACCGTACAACACGGCGCACTTGACCTACGAGTAGCTAAATTAACAGATACAAAACTAATTGCATTAGCTCGAAAAGCAGCAAACCAGTATATATTAAAAAACGAAAATCTGCTACAATACCCCGAGTTGAAAGCAAGAGTCGATAGACTCAGAACCATTACAAACTTAAATTAAAAAGGATAAGATGTAAGAATTCTAGATTTTAGGTTATACCCTAGAATCTGTAATCTCATGTCTAACTTCTCACTTTGTGGTCAGGTACGACACTCACTAACTATTCAGGTTCTATAATTGGTGCACATCAAAAAGTTGATCGTGTTGCTTTTAAATTTCTAGGCGAAATAACAAACCATAATAGAAAATTTCCTAGATTGAAAGATGTTCTTTATTTTGAGGGTAAAAATGGCCCAGACGGAATAAAGAGTAAAAGCCCGGCAAAAGATGAACCTTGGCATTTCTATGACCCATTTGATCCAGACGATACGAAGTTACTTGAGCTACTAGAAATGCACTATCTTGAATTAGTAAAACAGCTTAAAAAAGGTTCACCCGAGCGCGCAACGTTCGATGCAGCTTGGCTTGCCCACGGGCTTGTAGACGGATTAACACCAGCACATCATTTTCCTTATGAAGAAAAGTTGATGGAAATTCGTGGTGGAGAGAGCATGGAGACACGGGATAGTATTAAGGATAAAATCATTATGCCAGGCCGAAGTATTTCTGAAAAATTGAAAAACAACTGGTTAATGTATGGTTTTAAGGGGCTTATGAGCATGCATGGTTTCTTTGAAATAGGTGTTGGTTTACTGCTAGCGCCTATAAAAATGAAGAATGCTAAACCAACGCGTCGGGAGCTAGAAGAGTTGACAGAGATAGGCTATGCAGAGGTTTTTAAAAGAGCAGCAAGAGAAATTGCGTTACTAGACATGTACGATAGGTTCCATCAAAAGGGTTGGTCTGTAAAATTATCGAGAGACGTTCGAAATCATCTAGGACCAATAATGGCTAAGACAGTTTGTCTAACTTGGTATAGTGCAATGCGAGACGCAGGACTACTTCGTAGTAAAAAAAGATGAGAGTAATTAGCGGGAAATATAAAGGACGAATTCTATCGGAACCGCACGGACATAAAACTCATCCGATGAGTGAGAAAATGCGTGGAGCGATATTTAATGCACTCGGTGATATAGAGGGTTTAGACGTTTTGGATGCGTATGCTGGTACAGGCGCTGTCGGTATTGAAGCCTTAAGTCGCGGTGCTAGGAAAGTTGTAGCTGTTGAAGTAGATTTTGATGCTTTTACGGTATTAAAGAAAAATGCCGAAAGTATAATAGATAAAAATTTGGAAATTCATCGAGCTAACATAGCCTCATATTTAGAAAATATAGCTGATGCTAGCTTTGACATCGTAATACTGGATCCGCCTTATGACGCCATTGTGAGTACGCAAATTTATAAATGTATAGACGTGTTAAAGAAAAGCGGAATTTTAGTGTTCTCGATGCCGGAAATTGCAGACTTCAAATTCGACAATCTCGAAACTTTAAAAGAAAGGTCATATGCGGGAGGAAAACTAGTCTTTTATAAGAAGTTAATTTAAGTTATAATAACGAAGCAATTCTTTCGCGGATGTGGTGGAATTGCCCGTCATTCGACGCTTTACACGAAGAATGAGTAGACATTTAACAAGTAGTAAATTCTGGATGCGCGAGTGGTGGAATTGGTAGACACGCTAGCCTTAGGAGCTAGTGAGGAAACTCGTGGAGGTTCAAGTCCTCTCTCGCGCACCAAAATTTGCAACTTGTCGTTAGCCCCTGATAGTAAACACAAAGTGTTACTACGGGGTAAACTTAGGAGCTAGTGTCGCAAGACGTGAAGGTTCAAGTCCTTTCATCCGCACCATTTAAAGACCCAACATCTCGTTGGGTTTTTAAAATGGTATAGTTGATAGATTTGAAGCTTCACGCGTGAAGGTGAGAAATGCCTGTGGCATTTCGCAAGAGAATCTTTCAGGGTCAAACTTGTTTGACACATGAAAGTTGTGGGCCCGCGAAACGTGTGCAAGTCCTCCGCCAGTAGGCGGACGGGTTTCATCCGAATACAGCGACTGGAAACCTACTTGTTTGAATTTTACTCTGTATAGATTGCTTTTAAGACATCCATGCGCGCTGCTTTACGGGCTGGAAGTAAAGCTGCGAAAATACCAGCAATAACGGCAAAAATAAAGTAAATTATCATTTGCACAACAGGGAACACATAACCACTTATTCCTTCTGATTCTAATGCACGTAGAATGACCCAGGCAAAGAACGATCCGACTGAAATGCCAAGGAGTGCACCAAATAGAGCAATTATTATCGCCTCCATTCTTATCATTCGGCGTACTTGTTTTCTGGTCATACCGATTGCTCGTAGCATGCCAATTTCCCGTGTTCTCTCCGCAATTGATAGCATCAATGTGTTAGTAATGCCGAATACCGCGATAATGACTGCCATAGCAAGTAAACTCCAGAGTAGGGCTATTAATTGGTCAACCTGTTCATTAGCTGTTCGTTTCAAATCAGACTGATCTTGAACACTTAACTGGGGAAATTCAGATAAGGCTCCCTCTACAGCTTGCTTAATTGTTTCGGCAGAGTATGAATCATTGTAGGTAGCGGCTATCATTACAAGATTATGATTGCTGAAATTCTGCATATAATCATCAGCACTTATTAGGTAGTCTGAGTCAAAAGCATCTTCGAAGCTTCCTACAATAAGATATGTTTTCAGTCCGGTTTCGGCGTATTCAATATCAACAGTATCTCCGATCTGTAATCCACGTTTATCTAATTCCTGTTGCCTTACAGCGACTGTACCGATTTTGAGTCTTTCAAACGTACCTTCACTTGGTTTAAGTCTCGCTACTGTGCTATCGAAATTAGTTGGATTAATACCGGCCAGAACAAATGATGAGCTGGCTCCGTCGACTTTATAACCTGTGAATGCATAACGTAGAGCAGATACGTCTTTAAGCTCTTTGAGTCCTTTTATGCGGTTATAGGCTTCCTCGCTGAATGTACCTGTGTTAGGCCCACCTTCACCAACGTTATTGGACGTCACGATAATATCGGCTGCGAAGCTATCATTAACTATTTTGTCTATTGCTACTCTGAAAGTTGAAGCGATTATTGCTATCATCGCGATTAAGGAAACGCCGATCATTAATGCAGACGCTGTTGAAGCTGTTCTACGGGGTGTGCGAATGGCATTTCGGTAAGCTAGTTTTGCAGGAATTCCACGAAGTTTTGCGAGGATAATTCCAAAAAATCTTGAAATAGGCAAAGCTAGAAGTGGCGCAGTCATGGAAACTCCTATAAACTGTGTTGCTACACCAAATCCGACAATTGGAAGTGGATTAGACCTGTTTTCACCTAGACCATAAACAATAGCACCGCCACCGATTAATATTAGTACCGCGCCAATTAACCCTCTGGTTACTAATGATTTTCGCTTCGTAGGCGCCTGATTATCACGAAGTGCCGCTACAGGAGCGAGTCGTGATGCCTTAATTGCTGGTAGCAAGGAAGATACAACGGTAACACCCGAACCAACGATCAAGGATATAATTACAGTTCTCGGAGCAATTTCTAGCGGACCTCCAGGTAAGCTAAAGCCAAGCGCGTTCATCATACCTCTTACGCCGTAGGCTATTCCTGCTCCAGCAAATATACCCAAAGCACCTGCAACTAAGCCTACAAAGAATGCCTCATACAAGACTAATCTCATGACCTGATTTCTCGTCGCACCCAATGCTCGGAGTAATGCTAATTCGCGCGTTCTTTGGGTTACCACAATTCTGAAAGTGTTTTGAATAATAAACGAGCCTACAAATATTGCTATTCCCGCGAAAACAAGCAGGGCAGTGTTTAGAAAGCCTAGGTTCTGATTAATTTCATCAAGCTGTTCGTTGGTTTGTTGCTCACCGGTTACGGCCTCTAACCCTTCAGGTAGGGCTGCTTTTATGTTTGCTAGTAACTTGTCTTTGTTATAGCCGTCAGACGCTTTTATATCAATACTTGAATATTTTCCGATCATATCGAAATATTTCTGAGCATCAGCCAAATTAAATGCAGATAAATTAGCGCCAGCTAGGCTATTCGCCGAACCGAATGTCGCTATACCGACAAGTGTAAAATCTGCTTGAGGAATGCTACAGTCAAATAAAACTGTTATTTTGTCGCCAATTTTAAACTCGTATTTATCAGCAGTGGCTTTATCGACTACCATTTCTCCTGAGTTTTCTGGAGCTCTACCATCGCCGTCATGGATTTTTAATGAGTTCATTGATTCGTCTTTTGTCCAAGAAAATCCTAAGCTCGGCGCACCTTGACCACCTACTGGTTTACCATTTTTATCTAAAGGTTGAGCTAAGCCACCAACACCGGGCTCTGCTACTCCTACTCCCTCAGTTTGTTTAACCGTTTGAAGGACTGACTCATCAAATGATGTGGATACCTGACCCAGTTCTCCTTTGGCTGGTCGTACTGTTACATCAATTCCGGCGTAAACATTTCCGAATAGTCCGTCAAATGTTGAACTGATACTATCGGTGAACATATAAGTTCCTGCTACGAAACTAACACCCAACACCACAGCGAAGCCCGTTAAGGCCATTCTTAGTTTGTGGGTGCGTAAACTTTTTAAGGCTGCTTTAAACATGTCGATTAATCTCCGAGCTTCTTAATTCTGTCTAAGACTTTTTCGACTGTTGGTGAACGCATCTCGTCTACAATCTTGCCGTCGTCAAGGAATATTACTCGATCGGCGTATGAGGCTGCTCTTGGGTCGTGTGTGACCATTACTATTGCTTGTTTGTAATCTGTAACTGCTTTTCTCAAGAATCCTAGAAGCTCATTGCCTGATTTAGAATCTAGGTTACCGCTAGGTTCATCAGCGAATATTATATCTGGCTTACTGATGAGTGCTCTTGCTACTGCGACACGCTGTTGTTGCCCACCTGATAATTCGTTTGGTGTATGCGTTAATCGATCGCGAATCTTTAATACATCTATAATTTGGTCAAACCACTGCTTATTTGTTTTCTTGCCCGAAATCGCCATGGGTAGTTCTATGTTTTCGACTGCATTAAGCGTAGGTAGTAGGTTATATGATTGAAAAATAAATCCAACTTTGTTTCTTCTTAATAGAGTTAATCTTTTGTCTTTAATATTGCTAACTTTAACACCACTTATCTCGGCTTCACCTTCAGTCAAATTATCTAAACCAGCTGCACAATGCAGAAGTGTTGATTTGCCTGATCCACTTGGACCCATGATTGCTACAAATTCGCCTTCATGAAATTCGACGTCAATACCGTTAAGTGCTCGAACTTCCGTTTCACCTTCACCGTATTTTTTTACTCCGTTAATAATTCGTGCCATAACTTTTTTAACACTTTTTTTTGAATTAGCTTTAGACTTTGTTGATACTGCCATAGAATAACTCCCTCTTGTTAAAACTATTATAGCAGTAATTCTCGATGTAATATTTGATTTAATCTCACTATTGACAAAACATAAGCATTAGTGCTATAATAAAAAGATGGGTATATATAGCTTTAATAACTCACATATACAGCCGGAGTCAGTTCTTCGGTAATTCTTGATATTAATTTGATAATCATAGCCGGAGAACTCTCCGGTGTTTTGTTTTTATTAACTAATATAGGACAATAAATATTATGTCAAAAATA